>JAJRDU010000214.1 GCA_028748685.1 Methylococcaceae bacterium | reverse complement strand
TGCGGGCCGACCGTCCCGGCGTCATCACCGCCGTCGATGCCGAACCGGGACAGATCGTCTCGCCTGGGCAATCCATCGTTCGTTTGGCGCAAACCGAGGAGAAGGAAGTCGTCATCAGCGTGCCGGAAAACCGCTTGCAGGATCTGCGCGCCGCCACTGCTATCAAGGTCAACCTGTGGGCCGATCCCGAACATTTCTACCAGGGGCGACTACGGGAAGTCTCACCGGGCGTGGATCAGGTGCTGCGCACCTATACCGCGAAGGTTTCGGTGCCGGATGCCGACGCCGGAGTCGGCATGGGCATGACAGCTACCGTGCATGTCCAAAAGGATGAGGCGCAGCCGGTGGTCAGCCTGCCGTTGACGGCGTTGACCCAGGATAACGGCCAACCGGCGGTGTGGGTGTTCGATCCGGCCACCGAGACCGTTAGCCCGCGAGTCGTCACCGTGGACGGTTACGACGACGAGAACGTCAAACTGATAGCCGGGCTGAACGAGGGCGAACGAGTCGTCACCGCCGGCGTACACAAATTGGTTGTGGGCCAAAAGGTGCGCCTGTTGGGAGATCAACCATGAGGTCATTGAATCTGTCCGACTGGGCCTTGCGCCATCAGTCTTTCGTCGCCTATTTGTTGGTCGCCGTCACCTTGGCCGGAGCGCTGGCTTATTTCACGCTGGGTCGTGCCGAGGACCCGGATTTTACGATCAGGACCATGATCGTCAGCGCCGAATGGCCGGGGGCGACGGCGCGGGAGATGGAGCAGCAAGTCACCGATCGCCTGGAAAAGAAATTGCAGGAGACGCCTTGGCTTGATTACGTGCAAAGTTATTCCGAGCCCGGCCGTTGCTTCATTTTCGTCAATCTCAAGGAATACGCCCCCAATGCACAAGTCGCCGATGCCTGGTATCAGGTGAGAAAGAAACTGAAAGACATCGCCCATACCCTGCCCGAGGGGGTGCGAGGGCCGTTTTTCAACGACGAGTTCGGCGATACCTATGGCACGATTTACGCCTTCACCGCCGACGGCTTCACCCATGCCGAGCTGAAGGACGCCGTTGACGACGTGCGCCAGGAGCTGTTGAGAATTCCCAGTGTCGCCAAGGTCGATTTGATCGGCGTGCAGCAGGAGAAGGTTTATATCGAGGTGTCGCACCGTAAATTGGCAACGCTGGGCATAGACCCTATGACCATCACCCAGACCCTGCGCGAGCAGAACGGCATGAACCCCGCCGGCAGTATAGACACCTCCAGCGACAAAATTTACCTGCGTGTCAGCGGCGACCTGAAATCGGTCGAGGCGATCCGCGAAATCGGCATAGCAGCCAACGGCCGGCAGTTCCGGTTGGGCGACATCGCCAGGGTTTATCGCGGCTACGCCGAACCTATGACGCCCAAGTTCCGCTACATGGGCGAGGATGCCATAGGCCTTGCGGTATCTATGACCAAGGGTGGCGATATTCTGGCCTTGGGCGAGAAACTGTCCGCCGAAATCGGCCGCCTGTCGGCCAATCTGCCGGTCGGCATGGATGTGCATCAGGTGTCCGATCAACCGCGCGTGGTCAGGGATTCGGTCCACGAATTCATGAAAAGCCTGGAGGAGGCACTGGTCATCGTGCTGGCGGTCAGCTTTCTGTCTTTGGGATGGCGCACCGGCTTGGTGGTGGCCTTGTCCATCCCGCTGGTGCTGGCCATCACCTTTTTGGTGATGAAGTTGCTGGGCATCGATTTGCAGCGCATTTCGCTGGGGGCGCTAATCATCGCCCTTGGGCTATTGGTGGACGATGCGATCATCTCGGTCGAGATGATGGTAGTGAAAATGGAGCAAGGCTGGGACAGGATCAAGGCGGCGACCTTCGCCTACACATCCACGGCATTTCCGATGTTGACCGGCACCCTGGTGACGGCGGCGGCCTTCACGCCGGTCGGTTTCGCCAAGTCTTCCGCTGGCGAATATTGCTTCACCATCTTTGCGGTGGTGGGCATCGCCTTATTGGTGTCCTGGCTGGTCGCCGTGATCTTCACGCCCTATATTGGTTATCTGATTTTGCCCAATGTCAGTGGGCATGGGGTGCATGATGAGGCCGATGTCTATAACCGGGGCATTTATCCGACATTTCGGCGGCTGATGGCCGGCTGTCTGCGCCGCAGGCGCTGGGTGCTGACGGCGACCGCCGCGCTGTTCGTACTGGCGATGGTTTCGTTCCGTTGGGTCGAACAGCAATTTTTCCCGTTTTCCGCACGTCCCGAAGTATTGGTCGATCTATGGCTGCCGGAAGGTTCGTCGATTCTGACCACCGAGAAGGAGACCAAGAAAGCCGAAGCCTTACTTAAAGATGATGCCGACATCGTCAACTTCGTCAGTTATGTCGGTGCCGGCTCCCCCCGTTTTTACCTGCCCTTGGATCAGCAACTGGATCGCGACAACTTCGCCCAGATCGTGGTGCTGACCAAGGATCTGGCGGCGCGGGAAAAATTGATCGCCCGTTTGCGCGCGGCGTTCGACAACGACTTCACGCTGCTGCGCGCCCGCGTCAATCGCCTGGAAAACGGTCCGCCGGTCGGCTTTCCGGTGCAGTTCCGGGTGTCCGGCCGAGACATCAAACAAACCCGCGCCATTGCCGATGAAGTTGCCAAAGTGATGCGTACCAATTCGCATACGCTGGATGTACAGATGGATTGGAGTGAGCCAAGCAAAGTGGTGCGTCTGGACGTGGATCAGGACAAGGCGCGGGTATTGGGCGTCAGCTCCAAGGACATTTCCCTGGCTCTCAACACCGTGCTATCGGGACTTGGAATCACCGATTACCGGGAAAACAACAAACTGATCGAAGTGCTGGGCCGCGGCGAATCCGGCGAGCGTAACAACCCGTCGCTGATCGAGGAAGTCAATATCCAGACCCGCAATGGCAAGTCGGTGCCGTTGAGCCAATTGGTGCGTACCGAATACGGATTCGAGGAAGGCATCATCTGGCGCCGCGACCGTTTCCCGACCTTCACGGTGCGTAGCGACATCCGCGACGACACCCAGGCGCCGGAGGTAGCCGCGCAAATCGAGCCTTTGTTGGAACCCTTGCGCGCCAAACTGCCCGACGGCTATCGCATCGAGTTGGGTGGCGCTGTGGAGAGCAGCCAAAAGTCTCAGGCTTCGATCAATGCGGTGATGCCGGTGATGTTGTTCGGCCTGGTGACCCTGTTGATGATGCAGTTGCAGAGCGTCAAGCGCACCGCGATGGTGTTGATGACGGCGCCGCTAGGCATGATAGGTGTCGCCGTCTTCCTGCTGGTCTTCGATGTGCCCTTCGGCTTCGTCGCCACGCTGGGCGTCATCGCGCTGGCCGGGATGATCATGCGCAACTCGGTGATCCTGGTCGATCAGATCGATCAAGACATCGCTTCCGGGGTACGTCCCTGGGATGCCGTCATCGAAGCCACCGTGCGCCGGCTACGCCCCATCGTGCTGACTGCCGCCGCGGCGATTCTGGCGATGATACCCTTGGCCGGCAGCGTGTTTTGGGGGCCGATGGCGGTGGTGATCATGGGTGGTTTGCTGGTCGCCACGGTACTGACGCTATTGTTTCTTCCGGCCTTATATGCGGCTTGGTTTGGAATACGGGAGGAATGAAGATGGCTAGGGACCAGATAAGAAAAGGTAGGGTACGCATCGCGTACCTCTTGCGGCATTGGCAATTGGATCGCCCAACAAGGTACGCAATGCGTACCCTAAAATGGGCTTTTCCTGGTTCCCATGCGCTACGTGGGAACCAAGATGCACCGCGCTGCGGTGCGATGTTGCCGCAGCGCGGCCAAGACCTGCGTTCCCACGCGGCGCGTGGGAACGAGGCAAGCTCTCGCGGCATTCGGTATTTATTGGTGCATGGTCTTGCGGTCCTGCTAACGTCATGCGCGGTGGGTCCCGATTATCAGCCTCCGCAGCCGGCGATGCCGGAACGCTGGGGCGAAGCTGTGCCGACGAACCCCGCTGCCAGTAACGATCTGGCCCAATGGTGGCGAGGCTTCAACGATGACCGCCTGAACAGGTTGGTCGAACGGGCGTTGCAAGGCAATCTCGATCTCAAGGCTGCCGGTGCGCGCATTCAGGCCGCCAGAGCCCAACGCGACGCGACCGACGCGGAACGCTGGCCCAGCGTCAACGCTTCCAGCGCCTTTCAACGGCAACGGATCAGTCCCAATGCACTGTTGGGCACCTTTGGCTCGATGCAGGGTGGGGGACAAAGTAAGAGTGGGCTGCTTTCCTCGCTGGGGCCAATCGGCACGCCGTTTAACCTGTTCCAGGCCGGTTTCGACAGTTCCTGGGAACTGGACTTGTTTGGCGGTATTCGCCGCCAACAGGAAGCGGCCGCAGCCAACGCCGAGGCGATAACCGAGAGTTTGCGCGACGTTCAGGTCAGTCTCGCCGCCGAGTTGGTTAGGAATTATCTGGAATTAACGGCATTGCATTCCCGATTAGCCATCGCTGAAGACAACGTGAAAAACCAGCGCCAGGTGTTGGTTCTGGCCGAAGCCGGCTTTCAGGAAGGCATGGCGACGGCGTTGGACGTGCAACGGGCGCAAGCGGAACTGGAGACGGCCGAGAGTGCCATCTCGCCTATCGCAGCCCAGATCAAGAATACCCGGCATGCCTTGGCGCTGTTGGCCGGTTTGCCGCCGGCAGGGTTGGATGCCGAACTGGCTGAAGTCCAGGCGGCGATTCCCGTGCCGCCGGCCGTCCAGCCGGGTATGCCATCTGATTTGCTGCGGCGCCGTCCCGACATCCGCCAGGCCGAACGCACGGTGGCTTCCGCTTCCGCGTCCATCGGCGCGGCGGTGGCGGAATTGTTCCCAAAACTATCCCTGACCGGTACGGCCGGCTTCCAGAGCCAGGATTTGAGTAACTTCACCAGCCTGTCCAGCGGTTTCTATGGCTTCGGCCCGCGTCTCTCGCTGCCGATCTTCCAGGCCGGACGTCTGCTGGCCAACATCGACGCCCAAGAATCCCGCCATCAGGAAGCCTTGGCTACTTACGAGAAATCGGTCTTGGCGGCGTTGCGGGAAGTCGAAGACGGGTTGGCCACGATGCAAGGCGAACACGGCCGGCGATTGGCCTTGGAAAATGCCGAGCAGTCGGCCAGAAAGGCCGCGGAAACCGCCCAAGTGTATTACACCGAAGGCGAGGCCGATCTCTCAAGCGTGCTGGATAGCCGCCGCAGTTGGCACAATGCCCGCGAGCAACTGGCTCAGAGCCGCTTGGCCTGGGCGACGGCGCATGTGGCCTTATTTAAGGCCTTGGGCGGGGGATGGTGATTCACCCCAAACATCGCCTTTCTTTTGGATACTTTTCTTTGGCGACGCACAAATTCGCCGGGAGCGAATTTGAACAGCCAACGGCTGGCCCGAAGGGCGAAAACCAGGGATGGTTTTCGTAGCGAAAGTATCTCGCCGGAGGGTGCGAGAACCCGATTCAAATAATCCGTCGCAAAGCGACACAACCAGCAATGTAGGCCAGAATAAGCCGGTAGGCGTTTCTGGCAGTGTTGCCGGAAACACCTGTTTTCGCTGTCGCTCAAACAGGCTTATTCGGGCCTACAGCATCGGCACTAAATCCAGCTCAAACATGATTGCATCTTCCTTGCCGTTTTTGGCGGGATAATAATTCTTGCGGATGCCTATCTCCCGGAAGCCGGTCTTACGGTACAGGTCGATCGCACCGGGGTTGCTGGGACGCACTTCCAGGAAGATTTTTTCGGCGCGGGGGCGGGCGTATTCGATCAGGTGCTCCAGCATCTTGCGGCCGGCGCCTTGGCGCTGGAAATTGGGGCTGACGCTGATGTTCATGACGTGCGCTTCACCGGCAGCCACCGAGATGATGCAGTAACCGACGATGACATCGTCCGGCGCTTCGCAGACCCAGTTGGTATAGGTCATGGTGCGTAGACAGTCCTTGAAAATGCCTTCGGGCCAGGGGAATTCGTAGTTGAGCGCTTCAATTTCAAGAACGGCCGGTAAATGGGAATGATCCATTTTGCGCAGTCTCAGCAGGTCTTTGCTTTCCACCGAGTCGGGGAAGACCTTGGCGTAAAATTCGCGGTCGGCATCGTAAATGACGTAGTCTTTCAGTTTGTATAGCAGTTTCAACATGGTTTTATTCTTGTGCTTTGTAAACCGACATAGCGAATTGCAGATCTTCCCAGGCCTTGGCCTTTTCCGGCAACGAGCGTAACAGGTAAGCCGGGTGGTGAATGACAATCAGCGGTATGTTGTCCAGTTGATGCCGGACGCCGCGCAATTTTGCCAGAGGTTGCTGGGTTTTGAGTAAATTTTGTGCGGCGATGCGACCCACCGCCAGAATAATTTTAGGTTGCAGCAAGGCGATCTGCCGTTGCAGGAAGTTGTGGCAGGCGGCAACCTCGTCAGCTTGCGGATCGCGGTTGTTGGGCGGCCGGCATTTCAGCATGTTGGCGATGTAGACTTCCTCGCGTTTCAAGCCAATCGCCCGCAGCATTTCCGTCAGCAGTTGCCCGGCTCTGCCGACGAAGGGCTCGCCCTGCAAGTCTTCGTTTTGTCCGGGCGCTTCGCCGATCAGCATCCAGGTGGCGTGTTTGTTGCCGACGCCGAAAACGGTCTGGGTGCGGGTTTCGCATAAACCGCAGGCCCGGCAGCTGGCGACCTCGTGTTGCAGGTCGGTCCAGGCGTGGTCGGTTGCATGGCCGTGATGCTTAGGTTGATCTTGTACCGCTACGTTTGCCGCGTAAAACGCATCCCAACTGTTGAGAGATTCGGCATGATAAGTATCGGCGTAGCCGGCTCCGCTTTGGTCAACGGATCGGTCGTAATGGGTTTGATGCGTTTCGCGTTGATCGGCAATTGATTCCTGTGCGAGAGAGCTGTCTTGATGGGATTCACTATGTTCAGCCCATTCTACGTTTTCGATTAAGCCATCACCAACGTGAGTTGCTTGCGGCGCTTGAACGGCGACGGGCGGATGCCTGGAAACCCAGACATCTATGCCCATCGCTTCAAGATATTGCAAGCGCGTCGCGTTATCCATTTCTAGCTATCAGACGTCGCCTTTTTGCGGATGCTGGCGCAGGTCGGCGCTTTGCAATTTATTGACCGCGTTGATATAGGCCTTGGCCGAAGCGATCACGATGTCGGTATCGGCGCCGGAACCGTTGACGATACGGCCGGCGTGTTCCAGGCGTACCGTCACCTCGCCCTGGGCATCGGTGCCGGTGGTGATGTTGTTCACCGAATACAAAGCCAGGGTCGCCCCGGTTTTCACCAGGCTTTCGATCGCCTTCAAGCTGGCATCCACCGCCCCGCCGCCGGTGGCGCTGCCAGTCATTTCCTTGCCGTCGATACGAATGGTCACCGTGGCATTGGGCACTTCGCCGGTTTCGGAGCAGACTTTCAGCGCCACCAATTTGATGTGCTCGTCTTCGGCTTCGAAGCTTTGCTGAGAGATCAAGGCCTGCAAGTCTTCGTCCAAAATGTCGTGCTTTTTGTCTGCCAGTTGCTTGAAACGGAAAAACGCGTCGTTCAATTCCGCTTCGCCGGTAAATTGCACGCCGAGTTCAGCCATTCGAGTCTTGAAGGCGTTGCGCCCGGAATGCTTACCCAACACCATGCGGTTGGTGGTCCAACCCACGTCCTCGGCCCGCATGATTTCGTAAGTCTCACGGTTCTTGAGAACGCCGTCCTGATGAATGCCGGATTCGTGCGCGAACGCATTGGCGCCGACGATGGCCTTGTTGGGTTGTACCGGAAATCCGGTGATCGACGAAACCAGTTTCGAACAGGTAACGATCTCGCGGGTATCCAGGCGCGTGTCGCATTGGAAAAAGTCTTGGCGGGTGCGGATCGCCATCACCACCTCTTCCAGGGAAGCGTTGCCGGCGCGTTCGCCCAAGCCGTTGATGGTGCACTCTACCTGCCGCGCGCCGTTCATCACTGCCGATAAGGAATTGGCCACCGCCAAACCCAAATCGTTATGGCAATGCACCGAGAAGATCGCCTTGTCGGCGTTGGGTATACGCTGTCTCAGGTTGGCGATCATCGCGCCGAACTGTTGCGGCATGCTGTAACCGACCGTGTCGGGGATGTTAAGAGTCGTCGCACCGGCATCGATGACCGCTTCCAGGATACGGCACAAGAAATCCTCTTCCGAGCGGCCGGCGTCTTCCGGCGAAAACTCGACGTTGTCGGTGTATTGCCGGGCGCGTTTCACCGCTTTCACCGCGTACTCGATCACCTGCTCGGGCTGCATGTTCAGCTTCATCTGCATGTGGATAGGCGAGGTGGCGATGAAGGTATGGATGCGGGAACTCTTCGCGCCCTTCAGTGCGTCGCCGGCCCGGTCTATGTCCTTGTCCAGCGCTCGCGCCAAACCGCAGACGGTGCTGTCCTTGATGGTGTCTGCCACGGCCTGCACCGCCTCGAAATCGCCCTGGCTGGCGGCCGGGAAACCGGCCTCGATCACGTCGACCTTCATGCGCTCCAGCGCGCGGGCAATCCGGACTTTTTCATCGCGCGTCATCGACGCACCGGGACTTTGCTCGCCATCGCGCAAAGTGGTATCGAATATTATCAATTTATCTTTCATGAGAACTCCGTTCATGAAACGTTCGGCGCTTGGGGCCGAGAAACAGAAAAAGGTTTTATGGGTTTAGCCGAGGAAAGAATGTGTGCCCCTCAGGGCAGCAGTCTTAGAGACAGGTCGAGCAATAGCCTGCCGGTAAACGGCATGCAATTCATGGCAATGTGTGAGGAGAGGGTACGAGTGTTCATGGCTGGCAACTATACTGCATTGAACGGCCAGTCTCAAGCCTCAAGTTCGGACGACTACACTTTGGCGTTCTCTGTTACCAGGGCCTGTTGCCGTGATAGCCTCGTCGCGCATCGGAAGATTCGTCGACAGGCGAAACGACCGGAGCAACCGCCAATGCCAACAAGGTCACGACACCCACTAGACCTATCGCAATCCGGTAGTTCTGCTCGCGGCTTGCCTTGCCGATGACGACGCATTTTATGTATCTGAAATGCACTAACAAGTGCGCGGACATCAAGACCAAAAATGCCACGGAAATATAGGTATGCAGATCGCCCCATTCGTGCCGCGTCAAACTCCAGACGCTGGAGGGGCCGCTCCTGATCGGCAGGGTAAATTCCAGGAGTGCGCCGGTCGAGATCATGGCCACCAAGGCGATGAACGACAGTAAATCGATGACATTGATCAGGTTGGACTGTTTCATGGTCTGTTCCTCCAGGGTGCTGAGCCGGAATGTTCCGCTTGCCACGGCAAGGCTTGATCCGGCGTGGATCGCCAAAGCCCAAAAATTTCCCCGCGATGTTCGATGAATTCGTCTATCAGTGCCCGCTGTTGTTTGCGGTAATACTGCTGAATTTCTTCGGGTACGCCATCCACAAAGAACAACTCCAGCGCCCGCAACAACACCGCCGAATTTTGAATGTCGCCCATCCGGGTCAAATAGTCTTGCAGGTTTCTTAAATGGTTTTCCGGTAAATCCGGAACCATGGCGGGTACCGATGCCAGCAGATAACGCAGCTTTTTGAGCGGTATGCGCAGATGGTGAATGCTGGCTAAGTCGTCCACGGTGATAGCCAGATAACGTTGCAACGCGGTGGCGTAAACCTTGTCTATCGCGTTCAGTACGGCGGTGTTTAGGTCGGTCTTGGAAGAATGTGTCTTGATACGCCGGCCGGCTTTTTGGATTTTCCGGCGCAGCCTGCCTTGCCGCAGGCTGGCGATATGCGGTCCGGTTTCCTGAAACAGTTGTTGTTCGCGTTGTTGCAAATAGCTTAGAAACGGCGCCAGATCGGGGAGTGCGAGCATGCCGTTGGCGATTTCCAGCAGCATCACCTGGGTATCTCGCAATTCGTCGAAGCCGTCCAACTGGTGTTTCAGAGTCTTGCGTAGCTTGCCCAGCGTGGCTTGTGGGTGCAGGGTACGGAGCAGTTCGATCAGTGCCAGCAGTCGGCGGGTGCTGATGCGCAGTTCGTGGACATTGTCCTCGCTGACATCCTGGCGGCAAGTATTGAGGCGTTTGCGGTATTTGCACCAGAGCTCATCCAGTGCGCCACTCAACAACTTGCCGCCTTGTCTGGGCATGATTTAGGTTTTTCGGCTCTGCAACTTGCGTTTACGTAGCACCAGCGTCACGATGGGGCCGGAGGCGGCGTAGGCGACGAATAGCAGGAACAGCATGCGCTGGGGTTGAGCCATCACGAAGCTGATTACCAGCATGGCGATGATGGTGAAGATGAACGGCACCTTGTTCTTGAAATCGATTTCCTTGAAACTGGAATAACGGAAATTGCTGACCATCAGCAAGCCGGTCGTGATCGTGGCGACCAGCACCAGATATTTGAAGTTTTCGACGTCGTAACCGTTTTCGATGCAGAACCACAGGCCGCCGGCCGGAATCGCCGCCGCGGCCGGGCTGGGCAGGCCCTGAAAATAGCGTTTGTCGGCGGTTTCGACCTGGGTGTTGAAGCGCGCTAACCGCAATGCGCCTCCCGCCATGTGTACGAAGGCTGCGAATAGTCCGAGTTGCCCCATCGTCGACAGTATCCATAAATACATCACGACCGCCGGCGCCACTCCGAAGGACACCATGTCGGACAGGCTGTCGTACTGCACGCCGAATTCGCTTTGGGTGTTGGTCAGACGGGCGACTCGGCCGTCGAGTCCGTCCAGGACCATGGCAACGAAGATGGCGATGGCGGCGGTTTCGAAGTGGCCGTTGATCGCCGAGGTGATCGCATAAAATCCGGCGAACATCGCGCCAGTGGTGAACAGGTTGGGCAGCAGATAAATACCGCGATGGCGAGGTGTGGTTTTTTTCTCAATCATGGTTCTGACTATGGATTACACGTTGGCGGGCATTGTACATGGGCAATATTACAAGCGCTAACTTAGAAGCTGTTTAAAAACTGCTGCGCCCGCCCATAGCCGTGTTGAAAAAGCGCTCAAAATCCTCATGTACCACGTGTACACTCCGGTTTTTCGCGCTTTTTCGTCTTGCCCTGAATGGGCCCGCGACGTTGTTAAATGGCTTCTTAAGCGTTGCGAAGGTTAAAAAAAAAGCCCGTCGAGGACGGGCTTTTTGCCGAACGGGATGTCGATTAGTTTTTGGACTTATCGACGATCTGGTTGGCCTTGATCCAAGGCATCATGCCGCGCAGTTTTGCGCCGACGACTTCGATCGGATGCTCTGCATTCAGGCGGCGTCTGGCGGTCATTTCAGGATAACCGGTTTGGCCTTCCAGGATGAATTGCTTGGCGTATTTGCCTTGTTGAATGTCTTCCAGGGCTTGTTTCATCGCCCAACGGCTTTCTTCGTTGATGACTTTTGGGCCGGTGACGTATTCGCCGTACTCGGCGTTGTTGGAGATCGAGTAGTTCATATTGGCGATGCCGCCTTCGTACATCAGATCCACGATCAGTTTCAATTCGTGCAAGCACTCGAAATAAGCCATTTCGGGCGGATAGCCGGCTTCGGTCAGGGTTTCGAAACCGGCTTTAACCAGTTCCACCGCGCCGCCGCACAATACCGCTTGTTCGCCGAACAAGTCGGTTTCGGTTTCGTCGCGGAAGGTGGTTTCGATGATGCCGGAGCGGCCGCCGCCGATCGCGGAAGCATAAGACAAGCAGATGGACTTAGCCATGCCGGATGCATCTTGATGAATCGCGATCAAGTCAGGGATGCCACCGCCTCTGACGAATTCGGAACGTACGGTGTGGCCCGGTGCTTTAGGCGCGATCATGATCACGTCCAGGTCGGCGCGTGGCACGACTTGGTTGTACAGAATCGCAAAGCCGTGAGCGAAGGCCAGGGCCGCGCCTTTTTTGATGTTGGGCTCGATTTCTTCCTTGTACAGCTTGGATTGGAATTCGTCCGGAGTCAGAATCATCACCACGTCGGCGCCAGCGATGGCTTCCGGTACGTCTTTGACAGTCAGGCCGCTGGCCTGGGCCTTGGCAACGGATGCCGAACTGGCGCGCAGACCAACGACGACGTCGACGCCGGAGTCTTTCAGGTTGTTGGCGTGCGCGTGGCCTTGCGAACCGTAACCGATGATGGCTACTTTCTTGCCTCTGATGACCGATAGGTCGGCGTCTTTATCGTAATAAACTTGCATAGGTTTTCTCGTTTTCTAGGGTGTTTAATTAAAAGCTTTGATTAAATTCCCCTCTCCCTTTGTACCCAAGGGCATAAAGGAGAGGGTTAGGGTGAGGGGCTAAAGATGCAAACCTTTTTCACCCCTGGAAATGCCGGTCGGGCCGGAGCGCACCACTTCGATGATGCTGCCTTCCTCGAAGCCGTGGATAAAGGCATCCAGTTTGCTGGATTGGCCGGTCATTTCGACCACATAACTGCTCGGCGTCACGTCAATGATCTTGCCGCGAAAAATGTCGACCATGCGTTTAACTTCCTCGCGGGTATCGTGGCTGGTTTTGATCTTGACCAGCATCAGTTCGCGCTCGATATGCCCGGATTCCGCCAGGTCTATCAATTTCACCACGTCGATCAGCTTGTTCAACTGCTTGGTGATCTGTTCGATGATTTCATCGCTGCCGCTGGTGACCAAGGTCATCCGCGACAGGCTGGCATCTTCGGTCGGCGCTACCGTCAAGGATTCGATGTTGTAGCCCCGCGCCGAGAACAGGCCGGCGACCCGCGACAATGCGCCAGCTTCGTTTTCGATCAGGATGGAAATGATGTGTCTCATTATGACAGCTCCCTGTCTACCGGCGTGCCGGGGGCGACTCTCAGTTTCATGTCGTGATGGGCCTTGCCAGCTTCAATCATGGGATAAACGTTTTCGGTACGGTCGGTGATGAAATCCAGGAACACGGTTCTGTCCTTCAGCGCGAAGGCTTCCTCCAGCGCGCCGCGCACGTCTTCCGGATTTTCGATGCGCATGCCGACATGGCCGTAGGCTTCCGCCAGTTTGACGAAGTCGGGGATGGTGTCCATGTAGGACTGCGAATAGCGGCACTGATAGGAAAACTCCTGCCATTGACGCACCATGCCCATGTAACGGTTGTTCAGATTGACGATCTTCACCGGCGCATTATATTGCAGCGCGGTGGACAGCTCCTGAATACACATCTGGATACTGGCCTCGCCGGTGATGCAGGCGACATCCGCCTCCGGAAAGGCCAGTTTCACGCCGATCGCCGCCGGCAAGCCGAAGCCCATCGTACCCAGGCCGCCGGAATTGATCCAGCGCCGAGGTTTATCGAAATGGTAATACTGGGCCGCATACATCTGGTGCTGGCCCACGTCCGACGTGACATAGGCATCGCCCTTGGTGACCTGATACAGCTGTTCGACCACGTATTGCGGCTTGATGATGTTGCTTTCTCTGTCGTATTCCAGACAGTGCACATCGCGCCAGCTTTGAATCAGCTGCCACCAGGATTCCAGCGCCGATTTCGACGGCTTGTGCTTGCCGTCCTTGATCAGTTCTATCATCTGTTCCAGTACCGGCTTGACGTCGCCGACGATGGGAATGTCGACCTTGACGGTTTTGGAGATCGAGGCCGGGTCGATGTCGATGTGGATGATCTTGGCGTAAGGACAGAACTCGGTCAGTTTACCGGTGACGCGGTCGTCGAAGCGGGCGCCGACTGCGAGTATCACGTCGCTTTCGTGCATCGCCATATTGGCTTCGTAAGTGCCATGCATGCCCAGCATGCCGACGAACTGCTTGTCGGTGGCCGGATAACCGCCCAGGCCCATCAGCGTGTTGGTAATCGGATAGCCGAGCAAATGCGTCAGTTCGGTCAGTTCCTTGTGCGCTTCGCCCAGGATGACGCCGCCGCCGGCATAGATGATCGGCCGTTGGGCGGCCAGCAGCAGATCCACGGCTTTCTTGATCTGGCCCTTATGTCCCGTCACGACGGGGTTATAGGAGCGCATTACCACCTTTTTCGGGTATTTGTAAGGCACCTTGATATTGGGATCGGTGATGTCCTTGGGCACGTCGACCAAGACCGGACCTGGCCGGCCGGTGGTGGCGACATAAAACGCCTTCTTCATGGTTTCCGCCAGATCGTTGACGTCTTTCACCAGGAAGTTGTGTTTGACGCAGGGGCGGGTGATGCCGACGGTATCGACTTCCTGGAAGGCATCGCTGCCGATCACCGGCGACGGCACCTGGCCGGAAATGATCACCATCGGAATCGAATCCAGATAAGCGGTGGCGATGCCGGTGACCGCGTTGGTGGCGCCGGGGCCGGAGGTCACCAGCACCACGCCGGGTTTGCCGGTGGCGCGCGCATAGGCGTCGGCCGAATGCGCGGCCGCCTGTTCATGCCGCACCAGGATATGCTTGACATCGTCTTGATGAAAAATGGCATCGTAGATGTGCAAAACAGAGCCACCCGGATAGCCGAAAACAAATTCGACACCTTCGTCTTTAAGACATTGGACAAGGATTTGTCCGCCACTGAGTTCCAATTTAAAGCCCTCGAATAAAACGACTGAACCTGAATCATAAACGGTTTAAAAGCATCGCGGCCTGGTTTTAATGCAGGCGCCGCCGCTTTCAAACGGCTTACAAGGATTATTTTACAAAAAAGGTTGGATAAGCTACTGTTTTTGACCTTTTTCGTCAAGGAAAACCAAGTGTTTTGCTTAGGTTTTCGGCGGCGGCCATGGTGTAAACCCAAAACGAGGAGCGATGCGTGCAGCAGTATTTTGTCGATGTCTGGCACGGACGTCTGGCGTTAGAGGCGGAAGAAGTGCAGCGTTCGGCCGGCGTATTAAACGATAGCGAACGGCAAAAGGCCCAAGCTTTCAAGCTGCCGCTTATGCGAGATCGTTATATTGCGGTACGCGTACTGTTAAGGCGGACGCTGGCCGGCTATCTGCACGCCGATCCGGCAGACTTGGCGTTTGAAATCGGCGAACACGGCAAGCCCCGCTTGGCTTGCGGTTCTCTGCATTTCAACCTTTCCCACTCGGGCGATTCATTGATCATTGCCGTGGCCGATTTCCCCGACATCGGTATTGACATCGAAAGCATCAAGCCAAGAGCTAGCTTGGAAAGCATCGCCAGACGCTGTTTTTCCGACCGGGAATTCGAGCGTTGGCAATTATTGCCAGAGGCGGAACGGACCAAGACTTTTTACCGGCTGTGGACCAAGAAAGAGGCGTTTGTCAAAGCGGTGGGTCGCGGTATCGCCCTGGGCTTGGAGCAATGTGAAGTCGAACTGGAAGAAGGCGGCGATTTACTGGTTGTTCCCACCGAATATGGGCCGGCGACGGCTTGGAAGGCGATCGAATTACCAGTAGATGCCAGCACCTGCGCGGCGTTGGTAACCGCCAATTGCAGGTTTGTGTTGCGGCGGCTTGAACTTGAAGCGGCAGGTTTACGAGCCGCATTTTCATAAAAAACCGGGTTGCAATCAGGCGGTTTGCATTTGCTTGAGTTTATTTGTTAGTCTCGGGCTTAGGGTGGTTCAGATCGCAAGCCATCGCGGCCCGCAATAATTCTCCAAGGAATAAACCGTGACTGATGTGTTATTGACCGATGTGCTGACGTTTAAGTTGAACGACGAGGGTAAGTTGCTCGCCGAATTTGAAGCGCTTGAAGATAAGCCCCCCTTGGACAAAGCAGCGATCGAAGAGGCCTTGGCTAAACAAGGTTTCTCCCACTTGTATTTGCATGAAAACTCGCTCTCACGGCTGGTCACTCAATATAGTGAATCCAATGAGAATTTTGTGCTGGAAATCGGTGAGCGTCGCGACGGGAGATGCATTATTGACATCGACGCCGATAGAATGATCGCTAGGCTGACTTTAGAACCCCCATGCGGCGGCCACCCGGTCAATCTGGCTCAAGTCGAGCAGGCTTTGCAGGAGAAAGGGGTGGTCTACGGCGTCATGATCCCTGTCATCGAGGCAGCCTTAAAAGAGCGCGATGTTAAGGATCGTATCATCGCCAAGGGACAGCCTCCCGAGCCTGGGGTTGACGCGCAATTTCAAAGCCTGTTGCCGGAAATGCGGGAACGGAAGCCCCTGGAAGACGAGCATGGTAATGTCGATTACCGCGAGCTTGGGGGGATGATCGTCGTAAAACAAGGCAGTCCGCTAATGCGCCGCACGCCGCCTACCGCGGGAAAAAATGGTCAGGATGTGACCGGGCAAGTGCTGAGTCCGAAGGCAGGAAAGGATGTGCAGTTTTCATCCAGACTACAGGGCGCACAGATTGATCCCGGCGACAACAATCTGTTACTGGCTTCGATTACCGGCCAACCCAAGCTAGCCCCTAATGGTGTCACGGTGGATCCCACCATCAGCGTGAAAGTAGTGGATATTTCAACCGGAAACGTGAGTTTTGACGGTGCCATCATCATCAAGGGCGATGTTAAAGAGGGGATGAAAGTTCATGCGTCGGGAGACGTATTCGTCGGCGGCACCGTCGAGGCGGCGGAAATTGAAGCCGGTGGCGATATTGTCATCAAAGGCGGCGTGATTGGTCACAGTGAACATACCGCCGATCCCAAAGAAGCGCCCATCTTCAACGCGCGAGTCGTCAGCAAGGGTTCCATTAGCACCCGTTATGCCGAAAACGTCTATATGGAAGCCGGCGTGGACATCAACATCGAAGAATACTCCATGCACAATCATCTGGTCTCGCTGAATCAAATAGTGGTGGGAAAACCCGGCGGCAAAAAAGGCCGCATCATCGGTGGTTTTACCTGCGCAACGGCTCTGGTCTGGGCGGCTAAGATAGGATCGAACGCCGGCTTTATCACCAAGATTAGGGTCGGTTTTAACCCTCTGCTTCACGCCAGGTTGGACAAGCTGAAACGGATGATTGAAGCGAACGAAAAGGAATTGGAGGACATCAAGAAAGTGTTCACCTTTATCTCCGCTCACCCCGAAAAGAACAAAAACGACTTGCTGGACAAGGCTATCAATACCAAGGAAAAGCTTGAAAATGATAATGCCCAGCTTCATGCCGATCTTGCCGATTTACACACGGAAATGACGCTCGCCGAGCAGGTTCAAGTGATTGTCGACGACACGGTCTATTCCGGTGTCGAAATCCAGATTGGAAATCATTTTTGGAGAAATAATCTCGATAGGGGGAAAGGCGCTTTCCAGTTGGTCGAGAGTGAAATCATTTACGGGAGCATAGGGGGTTAGGATGTATCGAACCCTGTTAGCTTAGTCCGTGGCTTGCCAACTCGTAATTTGTCATGAAAATTCCAGGCGTTATGACTTTTCTATTGACCTATTTGCTGATACTGCTGGCGGTGTTTCTACTGCAGCGCAAAATGATGTATTTCCCGGTCCGCTATAGTCAAGCACAGCAGGAAGAATTGCTTGTGGCTTTGAATTTGCAAGCCTGGCCATCCGGCGGCGAACTGCATGGCTTGATGAGCAGAACACCTCCGGCCGATACGAAAGGCACGGTGTTGGTTTTTCACGGCAACGCGGGTTCGGCCCTACATCGGACGTATTTCATCGACGCCTTACAAGGCTTGGGGTACCGAGTCATTGTCGCCGAGTATCCGGGTTACGGCGAGCGGGGAGGAACGCCTTCCGAGGCGGCATTGATTGAGGATGGCATTGCCACCGCCAAAATGGCCTGGCGCGAATTCAAGGAGCCTTTGTTCCTGTGCGGCGAATCGCTGGGCAGTGGCGTCGTGGCTGGCATCGTGGCGTCGCAGCAGGTTCCCGTGAAGGGATTGCTGTTGATCACGCCGTTCGATGCGATGGACAAGGTCGCGCAGCATCATTATTGGTTTTTTCTGGCTAAGTGGCTGATCCGGGATAAATACGACAATGTTCCAAAACTTCGTGATTTTCAGGACCCTATCGCGGTGCTGTTGGCCGAGCATGATGAGGTGATCCCGAACCGGCGCACAATGGCCCTGTTCGAGGCTCTACCGGAACGAAAAAAGCTCTGGCGTTTCGAAGGTGCGGGCCATAACACCTTGCCCATGGAACCGTGGCGTCCGTGGTGGCGGGAAGCGATGGAGTTTGTAGACCAGTGAACGGAGGTATCGACAGGCTCGGTTCTCGCTTTCCAGCGACAAGCAAAGCGCGACGCATACGGAGACTGTTAATGTTGAAATTTCCATCGCTTTACATGCTTTTCCTCAATCGCGATGGAATAACACGACGTCCTATCTTGGCGAGATCATCCGTTCCGGCCGGACTACCGCATCGAACATTTCGGCGGTGATTAAACCGCTGGCAACAGCCTCTTCGCGCAGTGTGCTTCGATTGTTTAAAGCCATTTTCGCGATATGGGCGGCGTTGTCGTAACCGATGTGCGGAACCAGGGCGGTGACCAGCATCAGCGATCTTTCCATCATCTCGGCAATGCGGCCGGTATCCGGCTTTATGCCTGTTACGCAGTGATCGGTAAAGCTGATCGCCGCATCGCCTAGCAGCCGTATCGATTGCAGCACGTTAAAAATAATGACCGGCTTGAAGGCATTCAGCTCCAAATGCCCCTGGGCGCCGGCAATCGTCACGGTGACGTGGTTGCCCATGACCTGAGCGCATACCATGCTGAGTGCTTCGCATTGGGTGGGATTGACTTTACCCGGCATGATAGACGAGCCGGGTTCATTGGCCGGCAGAATCAGCTCGCCCAGCCCGGATCGAGGACCGGAGCCGAGCAGGCGGATGTCGTTGGCGATTTTATTAAGGCCGACGGCGATGCAGTTCAGCACTCCGGAAATTTCCACCAGCGCATCGTGGCTGGCCATCGCTTCGAACTTGTTAGCGGCGGAACTGAACGGCAGGCCGGTAAGGCTCGCCACTTGTTCGGCAAAGACTTCCGCAAAACCGGGCTTGGTATTCAGGCCGGTCCCTACCGCCGTGCCGCCTTGGGCGAGCGGATACAGGCGTTTGATACTGTCGTTAATCCGCTCGTTAGCCAGTTGCAGTTGCGCGGCATAACCGGAAAATTCCTGGCCCAGCGTCAACGGCGTGGCGTCCTGCAAATGGGTGCGTCCGATCTTGATGATGGCTTCCCATGCCTGGGATTTTTCCAATAGCGCCTGGTGCAAATGCCGCAGTGCCGGTAGCAACAGATGATGGAGTTGCTCGACCGTGGAGATATGCATCGCGGTCGGAAAAACGTCGTTGGTCGATTGGCCGAGGTTGCAATGATCATTGGGATGGACCGGCGATTTTGATCCCAGCGCACCGCCTAGCCGCTGGCTAGCCAGATTGGCGATCACTTCGTTGGCGTTCATATTCGATTGCGTGCCGGAGCCGGTTTGCCAGATTACCAGCGGAAAGTGCTCGTCCACCTTGCCGTTTATCACATCTTGCGCCGTATCGGCGATGGCCTGTCCGATTTTTTCGTCAATGTTGCATTGGGCGATGTTGGTCAGCGCCGCGCAACGTTTGACGATGCCCAGAGCTCGTATAAACGGCCGTGGCAGGCGTTCGTCGCCGATTTTGAAATGTTCCAGCGAGCGCTGGGTTTGCGCGCCCCAATATTTGTCGGCGGGCACCTCAATGGCGCCCATCGAGTCGGTCTCGATTCGGTTGGTGGGTGACTCGCCGCCCATGCTTCTGGTCCGCCGCCGAAAGCCTTGCCTCTTTATTCTCCGGGTTTTGACAGCATCTTCCGCACCTCGCCCACATGCGTTTCTTCCAGGGCACACATCCGCCTCGCATATTCCTCCAGCAGCACGTTGCGCCCGTTTACCAGATCGAGCAAACGATGGTATTCCGCCAAGGCCCGTGTTTCGTGGTCTAGGGATTCGCGCAGTATATCGCCGATGTCGTGGCGATGGGTTTCCAACAACGGGCCGATGCCCAGGGACGGATGGCCGCCTAGATGAGTGATCATCTCGCCGGCCTGGTCGGCATGCGCCAGGGACTCGGTGGCTTGGGCGCGCATCCAGGATACGATCGGAATGCGGTTATAGCCGAAAACCATAAAAGCATAATGCGTGTAGCGGACAACGCCAGCCAATTCGGCTTCGAGAATATTATTCAACACCTTGATGACGGCGTCTTGATCGATTTCGATGTTAGCCATGATAGCCTCCTGTGTCAGGATGAAGCGGCCTTCACTATAAGACTTTTGTGGTGCCAAAGAAACCAAATTAAATCGTTATGCCGGAATTGATTCGCTGATTAGATTCTGGAGCGCTAACTGATTCTTTTGGTATCAGAGCCGAAACAGGAAATCGAAGTGACGGCAACCAGGACCGGTGGCGCCATCATCACTTGTTTCAAGACAATAAGCCATATCGATACGCCGATAGAAGTCCAATACTACCGGGATGGCGGTATTCCGCGCACGGTTTTAAAGAAAATGCTGAAAATTGGGGGGCTCCACCATTGATACTCTGTTCAAGGCAAGGCTGAATTCAGTTGTCTGCTTTTGATCTCATGCTAGTATCTATCTCGATTCTATCCCGAAACTCGTGGATGGCGGCGTTGATCATCAAATCGAAATTCAAAGGGATTGGTAATCACGCTAAGCGGGTTTGATGTCGCTGTTTTTCTGTTAACCGAGTTCCTTGAGGTGGTTCAAAATGAGCACCGCTAAATTCGACACGATCGGCCAATACCTCCTCAAGCGTCTTTACGAGACGGGGGTTAAGCATGTTTTCGGGGTTCCGGGCGATTATGTGCTGGGGTTCTATGACCTGATGACCAAGAGTCCGGTCCGGCATATAGGCACCACGCGGGAAGATACCGCGGCCTTTGCGGCCGACGGTTATGCGCGCTGCCTGGGTATGGGTGCGTTGGCGGTGACTTATGGCGTGGGGGCGCTTAATACGGTCAACGCCGTGGCCGGTGCCTATGCGGAATCTTCCCCGGTGGTCGTCATCAGCGGCGCGCCGGGGGGGCGCGAACAGCGCGACGATCCCTTGCTTCATCACCGGTTTGGACCATTCACCTTTCAACGCGAAATTTTTGAACGCATTACCTGCGCGTCCGTGGTGCTTGATGATCCCGTGATGGCTTTTCGGCAGATCGACCGCGCCCTCGCCTCTGCTCGCCGGTTTTGTAAACCGGTTTACATCGAAATTCCGCGCGACATGGTCATGGTTGAAGGCTATCCGGCGCCGGATGAAACCATAGAACCGTTCGTTAGCGATGAAACCGCGTTGTCGGAAGCGGTCGCCGAAACGATGGCGCTATTGGCCAAGTCGGTTTCGCCGATGATAATCGCCGGCGTCGAATTACACCGGCGCCGGCTGCAAGGGACATTGGTGGAATTCGTCGAACGGGCCAAGTTACCGGTCGTAGCGACGTTAAGCGGCAAGTCGGTGATTGCCGAGCGGCATCCCGCCTATCTCGGCATCTATCAGGGCGCGATGAGTTCGGAAAATGCGCGCTACACGGTAGAGCAATCCGATTTACTGCTGATGTTGGGCGTGACTTTGAATGACATCGATACCGGCATCTACACCGCAAAACTCGATCCGCATCTGATGGTCCGCGCATCGATGAACGAGGTCGTGATCAGCGCCCACCGTTATCCTCGCGTCGCGTTAGCCGATTTTTTAACGAAATTACTGAGTGCCGTGTCCGCCCGAAACGAGGTGGTTTTTCCGAAAACCGAGGCATCGGTTGCTATTGAGTTTCCCGAACCCGACCGGCCGATTACCACCGCTCGTATGGTCGAGCGGCTCAACCAGGCGCTTAGTGATGAAATGATCGTGGTTTGCGATGTTGGCGACTGCCTTTTTGCGGCCCTCGATTTACAGGTGCACGAGCAAAGCGAGTTCCTGGCTTCCGGTTTCTATGCCACCATGGGCTTTGCCGTACCCGTTGCGCTTGGCGCGCAAATTGCGCGTCCCGACCATCGTGCGCTGATTCTGGTGGGAGACGGCGCTTTTCAAATGACCGGCACCGAACTTTCGACACACGCGCAGCTTGGATTGAATCCCATCGTGGTGGTGTTCAACAATCGCGGCTATAGCACCGAACGTTGCATCCTGGAAGGGCCGTTCAACGACATTAGTCTTTGGCGTTTCGATCGGCTGGGGGAAGTCTTTGGTCCTTTAAAAGGTTATGAAGCCAGTACCGAAGAAGCATTCGAGGAGGCGCTTACCAATGCACTGAACAACCGAACCATGCCGAGCGTTATTAATGTGCACCTCTCGGCCGACGATGCCTCGTCGGCCATGAAGCGCCTGGCGATGCACTTGAAAACCAAGGTGAACGGTGGAAGTTGAGCATGGCGGCTTTTCTGTATTGGTCGTTCGCTAAGTCTCGTGTTCCGGGCAACGAGCGGCCGGATCATTCATAAGCGCCCAAGACGTCATTGTTCCCCTGCCAAAGCACCTGCCGTTCCGGCACCTGTGGCTTGTGCCGGGTGAAACTGCTTTCGGGCAAGGTGCGCATGGCGAGCATTTCTTGTCGATGTTTTGGTTTGGGGCCATGGACTGAAATTGAAAATAACATCACCAGTGACTGGTTGAGTAGGAATACGCTTACAGCTGCGCCGTCATTCCGGCTATCCGGCAAGCCAGCAAGTGAAGGTCTGATTCGATATGCGATTGGAAGCAGATACCGAATCAGTTTATGATCCTATATCGAATGTGTCGGCAAGATTTTTTGCGGTTTACATGGAAATTTAACCTCTACAGCGGGTCGTTTTGGCGTGTTGGCTGATTGGGACGTTGAGGTTTGATTTTCATTTTGACTGGTAAAAGCCGGTTTTTGCATGCTGATTGAAGGCGAAATTTGACCGTTAACGATCGTTTATGGCGTCAGTCAAGGCCTACATAAGGAGTGGGATGGATAAATTGGCACTAGAGTTTTATGAAGCACTGGCGTTGCTGGATCGTCCTCGGGTAGAGGCTCTTTTCCAACAAGCTATCAGCCAGAAGGTACCTATGCAGGTCGTCGAGGAACTGATAACGCCGTTATTGATCCGGCTGGGAGATGAGTGGAGTGCTGGCAAAATTGCCTTGTCCCAAATTTACATGGCGAGCCGCATCTGCGAGGACATCGTAGAACGTGTGCTCCCGGCAATGGCCGTGGAGCGAAAAGCTTACCCTCCGATGGCTATCGTCGTGCTCAACGATTATCACACGCTCGGCAAGCGTATCGTATTGTCCGTCATGCAGGCCAGTGGGTTCGATGTGCTTGATTACGGCCGCATGGATGTTGATGCGCTGGTCGGGCGCATCCTGGCCGATGGCGTGAAATATCTGCTGGTTTCCGTCCTGATGTTGCCCGCGGCGCTCAAGGTGAAAACGTTGAGAGCGGCGTTGGATGCCAGAGGCGCACAAGTGCGCATCGTCGTGGGCGGCGCGCCTTTCCTATTCGATTCCGAACTATGGCGCGAGGTAGGCGCCGATGCCATGGGGTGTAATGCGGCCGATGCCGTGACGATAGTGCAGCGCTGGCGCGAGGAGGCGGCATGATGACGGCAATGCAAAGGGTATTGACCGCCATGGGCCAGCAAGAGCCGGATCGGGTGCCCTTGTTTCTTTTTCCCACCATGCACGGGGCCAAGGAACTGGGCCTGAGCATCCGCGAATACTTTTCGCGCGCCGAATATGTGGTCGAGGGGCAGATTCGTTTACTGGCCAAATACCGTGGCGACTGCCTGTCGGCATTCTATTACGCGTCGCTCGAAGTCGAGGCGTTCGGTGGCGATACTCTTTTTTTCGACAATGGGCCGCCCAATGCCGGGGAACCGATCATTCGCCATGACGAGGACATCGACTACCTGGAGCCGCCGCGGGTGATGGAGGCAGCGGGTCTGGTTCGCGGACTGGAAACCATACGTGGGCTTAAGGAAAGGGTGGGCGACACGGTGCCTATCATCGGCGTGGCAATTTCTCCTTTTTCCCTGCCGGTCATGCAGATGGGGTTCGACCGTTACATCGAGTTGATTTATGAGCAGCCGGTGCGGTTCGCCCGGCTGATGGCGGTCAATCAGACTTTTTGTCTGGAGTGGGCCAATGCCCAAATGGCGGCTGGTGCTACGGCGATCTGCTATTTCGATCCTTTATCTTCCACGACGAATATTCCGCGCGAGCTGTATCTGAAAACCGGGCATCGGGTGGCCGTGGAAACGCTGCGCCAAATTCAGGGGCCGGCGGCAACCCATCTTGCTTCGGGGCGGGGTTTGGGTATTGTCGACGACCTCCTGGCTACCGGGACGGCGGCGGTCGGAGTCAGCGCGCTCGAAGATCTGGCCGACTGGAAAGCCGCCGCGCGCAACCGATTTACGCTGATCGGCAACCTCAACGGCGTGGAAATGAGGCGCTGGACGGCGGCGCAGGCTGAGAGCGAGGTGAAGACGGCTATCGCCAAGGCTGGGCGCGGCGGCGGTTTCATACTTTCCGATAACCATGGCGAAATTCCATGGCAAGTGCCGGACGATGTCCTGTTGGCGATACGCGATGCCTTGGACCGATGGGGGCGCTATCCTCTGGATTGGCTGGAATAACGCCATGTCCGGAAAACTATGCATCCTCTGCTGCCGTAACTTTCAACCCGAGGTCGAGGCCGTGATCGTAGCCGAGGGCTGGTCCGACGTCGGCGTCGCCGCCTTTCCTTCCCGCTGTGGCCGTCCCCCGCTTAGTTGGGACGAACTAGGGTACTTGTTGGGGGAAGGCTGCACTCAGGTGATTCTTTTCGGGCGTTCCTGCTTGAAAGAACTTGGCGACCCACCGGTTGGTTGGCCGCCGCTAACGCAGATGTCGCTGGAGAATTGCTTCGATTTATTAGCGGGTAGCACCCTAGTTAGTGATGCGATCGCCCGCGGGGCGTACCTGATCACACCGGCTTGGTTGGTTGACTGGCGCGGGAATCTGAGCGAGATGGGATTCGACGAGGGAAGCGCGGCGGGATTCTTTCAAGACTTTGCCAGCGAACTGGTATTGCTGGATACGGGTGTTGTCGTCGATGCGCCGAGTAAGCTTGCCGAGCTAGCCAATGTGCTCAATATCCCGGCTAGTCGAATGGCCGTAGGCATCGATTACATTCGCCAACTGCTCGCCGGTCTGGTGGCGGAGTGGCGTCTGCGAGAAGCGCAACAGGATGCGAGCGAGCAGGAACGTAACTTTGCCCGCGAACTGGCCGATCATAAAGCGGCGATGGATTTTTTGGGGCGGCTACCGTTAATGAAGGATGAGCGGGAAACCATCGCCGCCATCGAAGAGCTGTTTCACATGTTGTTCGCGCCGCAAGACTTTTACTACGTGCGCTTCGAGGGTGGTGTTGCGCAATGTGACGATACGCTGCCAGACGATCTATTTAGGCAAGTCCGAACTTTGAATAATAACTGGGCCTGGATGGAATCTCAGTCGGGCTTCCTATTGCGTATCTTCAGGGCGGGCGAAACGCTTGGCGTCGTGGTTGTCGATCATTTCGCGTTTCCTGAATATCTCACCCGTTACCTCAATTTGGCGATCTCCATCGCCGGTGTTGCCGGTTTGGCTATCGACAATGCGCGCACCTACAGGCGAATCAAGGAAACCGAAGAGGCGCTAAGGAAGAGAGAACGAAGCCTGACCATGGCGCAAACCATGGCGCGCCTCGGGCATTGGGAAATGGATCTGGACACAGGGGATGTCCAGTGGTCCGATGAGACTTTCCGCATTCTCGGTTACGAGCCGGAAACGATTATCCCCAGCTATGATTTGTTTCTCCAGGCAATACATGCTGATGACAGGGAGAGAGTGGCGAGTCATATCAAAGTGGCTCGTGATGGCCGCCGCTTCGACATCGAGTTCAGAGTCGTCATGCCCGATGGACGAGGGCGTGTGCTGCATGGCATAGGCGAAGTGATATTGCTCGGAGTTGACGTGCGGGCGCAAACCGTTAAGGCCGCTCAAGGCTACACAGGAGTGCAGCGAGCCCAGTTATTGGGCGTGATTCAGGATATTACCGACCGCAAGGAGCTGGAATGGAAGCTCGAACAGGAAGCGCACACCGATCCGCTTACCGGCTGCGCCAATCGGCGGTATTTCCTGAAGTTGGCCGAGCACGAATTGGCGCGAGCTCACCGCTACAAACTGGAGGTTTCGTTGTTAATGCTCGATCTAGACAATTTCAAAGGCGTCAACGATAGTTACGGGCATCAGGTTGGGGATCTGGTCTTGCAGAAATTTGTACAGGTCAGTACGGTTACTTTGCGCGCGGAAGATTTGATCGGCCGCTTGGGCGGAGAGGAGTTCGCTATCCTCTTACCGGAAACCGGGAGCAAGGAAGCCTTGGAAGTCGCCGAGCGCTTGTGTCGGGCGGTGGCGTCCGTCAAAGTGCCCGTTGGCGAGAACCCGCCGCTTCGTTTCACGACCTCCATTGGCGTGGCCACCTTGGGGCGGGAAGAGTTTACCATCGGAGCGATTCTTGTCCGTGCCGATCGGGCACTCTATGAGGCTAAGCATTCCGGACGCAACAGGGTCGTCGTTGCCTGAATAGTGCCAGCGGGTTGATCGGCTGGCTGCATGGCATGGACAGCCGAACAAGATCACGCTTCGGCCCAATACTCAAATATTTGTATATAAAAAACGCCCTCAAGACTGTCGAAGAAACGCAGGTGGTTGGACCTTAATCAATCTTGACGGAAGCGAATATCGGGAGCATTATTCTAGTAAAAAAATCAGCCGCTTGATTGGTTAACTTGCTTATTGAGCGGTCCTACGTCGGATAGGATTGATCATTTTTAGCTGGGTTATGAGAGGCATAGTCTTAGTGTTTCAAACTTCGGTTTATTGATGAGCTCACCCCAGCCCCAGTGCCATTCAGTTAAGCCGTTAGTGGTGAGCCCTTCGACGACGCTCAGGAGAGCCTTGTCGAACCATGAGCGGCTTAACCATTCACCCTTCGACAGGCTCACTACCCACAGGGCTTAAAGGCGAACGGTTAATTCATAACTTAAGGGCATTGCATTAGTCCCCTCCCCGTGGGAGAGGTAAGCAATGTGCCGAAATGTGAAGTGCAAAAAGTGTATTTAGTCCGTTTCCCACGATGGGCTGAATTCAAAATTAGAAATGGGTTTTTTGTCCACCGGTAGCCGCCGGGGGCGAGTCTATCTGGTCGCGGTCAATTCGTTATTAGAGGAGTATAGCCACATGAAATCAATCCACTTTATAGGTATTTGGCTGTTGTCCCTGTTGTTGCTGGCGAGCAATACGCTTCAGGCAGCGGTTCAGCATGCGAAGTTCGTCTCCGGCAATCGCTATTTGATGGTGGAAGCGCTGGACGACGATCTGATTCACTTCGAGCTTTCCGCCACTGGGCCTGGACCTGATGTCACGTCGCCGCTGTACACCTCGCCGACAATACACAAGACCGATTACCACGGTCCAGCCACTTATTCGCAGCAGGGCAATGTAATAGAAACGGCTGAATTCAAGATCGCGGTGGATGCGCAGAGTCTGTGCCTGGCGCTGACCTATAAGGACACTCAGCAGGCACTGACGACGATTTGTCCGCGGGATCTCGACAAAGACTGGAAGGGATTGAGTCTCGCCAAGGGGCAGATTACCAACGTTTACGGGTTGGGCCAGCAATTCAAGGTTTTGGGTTCTGCGGATGGCGATTGGTTGCAGCATAAGGTGCGCGAGGAGCAACCGAGTGGTCAGGAGCAAGTGCACGGAAATGGCTTCATGCCGTTCGGTCAGGCCGGGATGGTGGGAAACGTTCACTTCCCGGTGATGTATGCGCTGGGCAATAATGGCCTGAATTATGCGCTGTTGCTGGACAATGTTTACAAGCAGCGCTGGGATTTCAACAGCGATCCGTGGCAGCTGCGCATGTGGGGCGACCAGATTCGTTTTTATGTGATGTCGGGGCCGAATCTGCCTGATTTGCGCAAGGATTATATGGAGCTGGTTGGCACGCCGCCGGTTCCGCCACGTAAGGCTTTCGGTTTGTGGGTGTCCGAGTTCGGTTACCAGAACTGGGATCAGGTCGGCAAACTGCGCGATGGCCTGAAGCAAACCAATTTTCCGCAGGATGGCTTCGTGCTAGATTTGCAGTGGTTCGGCGGCGTGCAGGCTGGTAGCCCGGATAGCGCCATGGGAAGGCTGGATTGGGACCTCGCTAATTTTCCCGCTCCCGAAAACCACATCGACGCCCTTGCCCAGGACGATATTGGCTTGGTGGCCATCGAAGAATCCTATGTGAGCCAGAATACCATTACTTACGCGCAGATGAACGGAGCCGGAGGCATGTTTGCCTACGGCAGAACCGCAAGCCAATGTGATCCCTCAGCCCAGTCGTCGGTCATTCTCAGCAACTGGTTCGGCCAGGCGGCGATGATAGACTGGTCCAATCCGGATGCCGGCGCTTGGGTACACAACAACCGGCGTCTGCCGAATCTGGCAATCAACGGCGTAACGGCGCACTGGACGGATTTGGGTGAACCGGAAAAATACGATGGTACCGCTTGTTATCATGGCGTTGAAACGACATCCGCCGGCCCGAAAAATACCCATGGCGACATCCATAATCTGTACGCATTCTTATGGAACAAATCCATCTACGAAGGCTACAGGTTGAATCACACCCTGATTAACCGCAGGCCTTTCATCGTCAGCCGTTCCGGCGCGCCAGGGTCTGATAGATGGGGCGTCGCCATGTGGTCCGGCGATATCGGTTCGAACCTCGATTTGCTGGCGACTCACATGAACGCCCAGATGCACATGTCGTTTTCCGGTATCGACTATTACGGCTCCGACATCGGCGGCTTCCGCCGCGAAGGCATGCCTTACAACGGCGGCCACTCCGGAAAGCTGCAGTACCAGAATGAGCTCTATACCCAGTGGTTCGCCAACGGCGCCTGGTTCGATGTGCCGGTGCGCCCGCATACGGACAACAGCTTCCAGAAATCGCTGCGTTACGAGACCGCGCCCAATTTGGTGGGCGACCAGCGTGCGAATCGCGAAAACATCCGCCAGCGTTACGAGTTGATCCCCTATTATTACTCGCTCGCCTATCGCGCTTATCTAGCCGGAGAACCCGTGGTGCCGCCCTTGGTATATTACTATCAGGACGATCCGAACGTGCGGCAGATCGGCCACGAAAAGTTGATAGGCCGCGACCTGTTGGTAGGTGTGGTGGCCAGCCACGGCGAATATAAACGGAATATCTATTTACCCAAGGGACGCTGGGTGAACTATCATACCCGCGACTGGTTCGATAGCGAAGGGCAATGGGTGAATAATTTCCCGACCTATATCGAGGGCATATTCAGGTTGCCCGCCTTTGCCCGGGCAGGAGCGATCATCCCGATGATGCAGGTGGACGAGCAGACCAAGGATGCATTCGGCCATCGTCAAGGCGGTGCTCCGCAGAGCGATCTGCTGATGCAAGTCTATGCCGATACCGTACCCAGCCAATTCTCCCTATACGAGGACGACGGTACCACGCTAGCCTATGGCCAGGACACGCGCCCTGTCTATCAGACGCGTAGCACCGCAATCTCTCAGCAACAGACCGGTAATGGGGTGAAAGTGGTCATCGACCGGGCGGTGGGTAATTATTCCGGTGCGCTTGCGCAGCGTAACAACATCGTTCGTCTGATCGTCCGGGATGCGCGAGCCACCGCTGTGAAACTCAACGGGGTAGCCTTGCCGCAGCTAAATTCCGATGCATCCTTCGCGACCGCTGACAGTGGCTGGTTCAATGCCGAGCGCAATCTGGTGCTGATTAAGTCGGGTACCAGCGATGTCGCGACGCCAAAAACCTTTAATGTGGCGCTGCAGTCCGTTGCGCGCACCGCTACCGTGAATCTGGTTTGCGACAACGGCTGGACCGCGCTGGGGGAAAATATATACGCCGTCGGCAATCTAGCCTCCATGGGTAGCTGGAACCCGGAAAAGGCCATCAAACTCCAGCCCAGCGTCTATTACGAATACATCTACAATCCACCGCCGAACCACAACGGCCCTGGCCCCAACAGCCCCAAATGGACGGGCGTAGTCCAGGGATTGCCGACGAATTCAGCCATCGAATGGAAATGCGTCAAGCATCTGGCCTCGGGGCAATGGCAGTGGCAGCCAGGGGGCAACAATGTGATTTCCACACCTGCGGCGGGTTATGCGGGCATTAGTGCCGGGGCGTTTTAGGTAAAGTTGGTTCTTTATTAGGTGTAAAACAGCTTCCGGCTGTTTTAATGATTAGCTTGTATTTTGCCAGTTTAATCGAGATGAAATTCATTAAGTTATTGATTTAAAGTAAATATTTTAGAAATTGAGCGATTTGCTGGCAAAATTTCAATGCTGTTTTATACAAAGTTTGCCGCCTTGCTAGAACGGTTGCGAATTGATACCCCAAAAAATATAAGCTATTAAGTTTTTCTGCTTTTTCCCACCGGAGATTTGTGTCAAAGAATGATTATTGCATTCTCATCAATTACCTCGCCAATGACGCAGGCTTTGGGTACGCCGCATTCATGAAGGGCTTTTAGACAGTCCTCCGTCTGATTCGGTAGCACTGAAAACAAAAGCCCGCCACTGGTTTGCGGATCGAAGAGCGCCGGATAGTTTTGAGGCGTGATATTGGCATCCAGCATGCAAGCTAATGATGCATGATTTTTAAGCGCAAGCGAGGCGGAATAGCCTTTTTCAAATAATCCGGAAACACCGTCGAATAAGGGAATAGCCTGGTAGTCGATCTTAACGCCTAGGGTTTTCTCGCCTTTTTTCCCCATCATTTCAAAGGCGTGGCCTAATACGCCAAAGCCCGTAATGTCCGTGCAACCGGAAATATCGAAGATTCTGATCGCTTCCATCGCGACGTTGTTGGATTGGAGCATGCTGGAAAGCGCCTCGTCCACCAGTTTGCCGTTGGCCTGCGCCAGCATGTTGGCCGCAAGGATCACGCCGGTACCGATGGGTTTTGTGAGTATCAAGCGGTTGCCGGGCTTGGTCAGCTGTTTCCGCAAAACCCGATTCGGAGCCACTTCACCCTGAACGGCAATTGAAAGAGAAAACTCCGAACCTTCACCTGTGTGGCCGCCAACCAGAGAAACGCCGCTTTTGGTCAAAATATCCAGTACCCCGGACATGACTTGAAAAATATCTTCCTGTTGTATCCTTTCGGTTGCCGCCGGGAGCGTCAAGCCGACTTGGACGGTCTTGGCGACGCCGCCCATCGCATAGACATCGCTCAATGCGTGCTGGGTGGCGATTTGTCCGAACAGATAAGGGTCCGAAATGAAGGAGCGGAACTGGTCTATCGTTTGCAGGCACAGCGTATGCTCGGAAAACCGGGTCAAGGCGCAATCTTCGCCGTCGTTTACGCCCAGGAGCACATGGTCGTCTTGGGGAATCGTCAGTTTATTCAGGCTCTGTGTCAGCGTGGAAGCAGCCAGCTTGCTGCCGCAGCCGCCGCAGGTGTTGTCTTCCCAATCCGCCGGTACCAGGGTCGTCTTGAGCTCGGGCATGGCTTTACTGAAATGCTCGGGCTTTACATTAAAAGTCTCGGCCTGAAAACGACGCATGAAGCGTCTGTCGATTTGATCCTTGACCCGCCACAACAGTGAAGGCCACATCCATCTTAGGATGGAAACATCGTCCTGGTGAACCAGGGCTCGCCGGTCTCCAATGGTAATCAAGGACAGTACATGTTTCTTGGGATGAAAGGTTTTTAATGAAGATTCGCGTGTAAAAAAACAGCGGATATTGTGTTCGAGCACCATGCCTTGCCGGACCGCATAAACCCCTGCCTTTTTCAAAGGGGAAGGCGAGAAGTGTATGCAATCGCCGGCGGCAAAAAGGGCGTCCGCATTTTCGACCTGAAGATTCCCCATGACTTTGACGAAATCTTCCTGATCGACTGCCAGCCCCGAGCTTTTGAACCAATCCGGCGCGGCGGCGTGGGTGGCGATCAGCGCCCTATGAAAATCCTCGCTGCGAATCTGGCCTTTAGCATCTTTGAGCATCAGGCCATTTTCACGAACTTCGAGCACTTCGGTGTTCTGTAAGACTCTTACGCCCAATTCTTCAAGCGTTTTCGATAGCCGCTTCTGGGCGCCGAGGTCTTTTGCCGAAACCAAGAACTCATGCCGGTGTATCAGGCTCAGCCGGGCATTCCAGCGATTCTTATCGATCAGCATTTTCAGGATGATAGCGATTTCGACACCCGAGGCTCCGGCCCCGACGACCGCTAGTTGCAAGGGCTCGTTGCCCCGATAAGCCTCGAGATCGGCAATCAGCCGCTGCCAATGGGCAATGAATCTGGAAATCGGCTTGAGCGGGATGAGTTTTAAAGCGGCTTCTTGCGAGATATTTTCTATGTTTTTGGGCTGAATGCCGACATTGATAGCCGCGCAGTCGTAGCTGATTTCCGCCCTGTTTTCCAGTAGGACGGTTTTTCGCTGTGGGTCCAGCCCGATGATTTTCGCCTTGATGAAGCGCTGGCCAAGTTCTTCGCAGAGCCTTCTGAGATCGAAATGGCATTCCTCGTAGGAATAATAGCCCGCCAGAAAGCCGGGTATCATGCCGGAGTAGGGCGAATGGGTCTGATCGGAGATTAATGTAATTCTCAGGCCGCCGATGGGATTCATCGCCATCATCTTCAAGACCTGGATATTGGCATGTCCGCCGCCGAGCAGGACCAAATCCGAAACGATGGGAGCCGGGTTTTTACGCATTTTGCAGACTCTTCAAGAAATCCAGGCAGTCCTGCCAGGATCCATTGAACAAGGTGGGCCGTGATTTTTTCGAAAGCGAATACAGATAGCGTTTGTCGTAATAGATGCTCAGCAAACGTTCTATCCAGTCGAGATGAGCTTCTTGACCGTCTTCGTCCATGGCATCCAATGCAAAGGCTTTTTTCAGCAGGCTTTTAATTTGATCGCACTCCAAACCGCCCAGCCGGGTGCGGATTTTTTCCATGTTTTGCAGGAAGCGATTTTCCTCTTCATTTTTAGGCGCGCCGTTTGCGCGAGGCGCTTGAATATATTCCCGATAGATTTCCACGGCCCGCAGCCTGACGGGCGTATCTATCATCACCATCGGCGCCTTGGCCAATAAGGCATAAATATGGTCGGGCAGGTGGCAGCGGCCGATATTGGGACTTTCGTCTTCGAGCACGTAGTTTTCGGAGGCTTGGGAAAACGATAGCGCAAGCTGGTTTTCGAAGGTGGCTTGTTGCGGCTGGCTGGCGCCGAAATGCAAGCCAAAGGCGCTGCCTCTATGTTTGGCGATTCCTTCGATGTCGACATAGCACTTAAGTTGATGCAGCAAGCGAGTTTTACCGGCGCCGGTCATGCCGGAAAGCACGATGAAGGGCGCGGGATTTTCCAGCACCTTGAGTGCCTCATGTCTCAGGGCTTTGTAGCCGCCTTCGACGCGGATGACTTCACGGCCGTTTTGATATATCCAATCCTGAGCCAATTGCGAACGTAGTCCGCCACGCCAGCAAAAAATCAAAGCCGGCTGCCGAGGGCGGCTTTCGATAGTCTCGCACCAGCGGTCAATCAACTCTGCCTTGTAGTCGCCGCTGACGAGCTGATGCCCCAGCGCCTTTGCGGCTTCCGAGCCTTTGATTTTGTAAGTCAGTCCCACCTCATGACGATGCGCATCCGACAGGATAGGAATATTGGCCGTGTGTCCAAAGTGAGCTTTTTCAAATTCGCCTTCCGATCTGACATCGATGATGGCAAGTTCATGATTACCCAGCAGTTTGAAAGCCTCGGAAGCAGGGATGGTAGGGTGTTTATTCATAAACTTTATGTAAGGGTATTTATTGCCGGCCAGGCTTAACAGTGGTTGGACTTTCAGCTTGGGCTGGGGAATAAAATACGAAATTGTATTGCCGGGGGGTATTTACTACCATCATGGTTTTTACTCATGGTTTGTGGACTACAGTAGCAATATCGGCAAGGCTAGCTTGCTGAGTCGTTCAGTCAAGGCTATCAAAAAGTAAAAAACCACAAGTCGTTGACGCGTTGCCGCGCCTAGCCAGTTTAATCGGCTCTAAGAAAGTAGTGCGCCTATCCGGTTCGTTCAAAAACATAACGCTAATTGCGTTCGTTAATATGGTAAGGGCTTGGTTGTTTATGGCATGACTTATGCTTTGGAATTGTTGATAGTAAAGCATTACGTAAACAACGGTTTCTAAAATTATGTCCCGGTGGCAGTTACCTAAAAATAGTATGCCATAAGATCAGAACTAATAATGTCTCTGCTTTAAATCATTAAATCAGGCGACATTAGGCCGCTCGCCATTGGCCTAGCGGTTGCGACACCTGCCTAGTGGTGCGGCTACCGGGAGAGTACGGAATTGAATAACAGTGTAGTGATTGGTTTTGAGTTGTGGGCGGTACGAATGTCGCCTTATCTGCGGTCACTCAGACATATGCCATTAACTGACAAAGTTGGCAGCATGAAACTGACAGCACTCACTGGGCGTCTATCAGGTTTGGATCGCTAGGATGCATCTACAAACCTAAAGCCCTAAATTCGGTACAAGGACGCGAGCGCTGCCAAACGCGCTCAAATTCCTCGCGCAGTTGGCGATTTCGCGCCGGTAGGTTTGGACTCCAATGTCCCTCATAGCGGTTCCCCTGCAGTCGAAACAAATAACCGTCGAAGTCATTGATCACGAAAGCCGAAAGATACTGTAGATCCTCGGTTTCCAAGGGAGCGCGGATCAGAAAATAGGATGGCAACTTTTGCGCTAATTCTAAAACGGGATGTGTCTGGCTCTGTAGGCTCGCCGGATCTTGAATGATGATCTGCACGGTGGCGTTGCGATTGCGGAGCGCAAACTGTTTAAGAGCCTCGACTATATCGTTTTGCCCATACAGCCAATACTCCAGATCGCGACTGTATATACAGAGCTGACGACGCGCGTTCATAATGAGTTGCAGGGTAGCGGCTAATGCCGACTCAACGGTTTCTAACCGCTGAGCCTCAACCGAAGACTCTCGTGGCTTGGGTGGCGGGCGTTTCGGTTGAGCGAGCGGTTCAAGCATTAGTTGTACGGCTTGATGTGGGATGCCGGCTTCCATAAATACCTCGCCTTCCCGGGTAAAGCCGCATTTTTCGTAAAAGCCCAGTGCAGCGAGTTGCGCATGAGCCGAAACTTTCGTCAGCCCCTGGTTGCGCGCTTTTTCAATTAAGGCGCGCAGCAATGACTCTCCAACGCGTTGACTGCGCCATTCCTGTAGAACCGCCATGCGGCCTATCTTACCTTCCGGCGACAGCCGCCCCGTGCCGATGGGCCGGCGCTCGACATCGCGCGCGATAAAATGATGGCATTGCCGATCGAGTTCGTCGAACTCAACTTCGGGTGGTATTTGTTGCTCTTCAACGAACACCAAATTTCGCAGGTAATGTAGATCCTCAAAATCAACCTGGTAGTTGGCTGGTTCAAGGTAATAGTTTGGGATATTCATTGTTCAATTCGGTGGTTATTGAATTTGTACCTTTAACTTGGGATAGAGGCGAATCTTATCAGGTGGCTGGTTCTAATTGTTGCAATAATCAATCGGGTACAATGATCGCTTTTGAATCTTGGGGCTAGATGTCCGAATATGCACAATCTATGGCAGTCTAAAAAATCTCAATGGCTGTTGCCGGTTTTGTCCGGTTTTTTCATCGGCACCAGTTATATTCCGTTTCCGCCTTGGGCGTCGTTGTTCTGTTTCGTGCCGTTGTGGCTGTTTTGGCTGCAACAGGACAAACTGAAAAATGTTTTCTTCAGCGGTTTTCTGACCAGCTTCATCTATACCTTGATTGGCTTCAACTGGGTAACTTATACCCTGCATGAGTTCGCCAAGGTGAACTGGTTCGCGGCCGGCATCGGTATGATTTTATTCGCATTATTCGGGCATCTGTTTGTACCCGTTGCCGGGATGTTGTGGTTCTGGTGTCGCAAACTTTGCGTGCGTTCTGCCTGGCTATCGTTTGCCTTGATGGCCGTGTTCACGGCGCTGGCCGAACTCTATGTGCCGATGCTGTTCAAATGGAATTTCGGCTATAGCTGGTACGGAGCAGGCTTACCCATTTACCAATGGGCCGAAGTGATCGGTTTTACCGGTTTGAGCATGTTGACGATACTGGCGAATCTAGCCGTTCTGGCGGCCTGGCGTCAGCGTGCGAGTCGCGTCGGCAAATTAGGTTTCGTAGCAATTCTGATGGTTTTTTTTGGGCTTAATGGCGGCGGCCTTTGGCTTAAAAGCCGGTTGCCGGAGCCCGATGCTTCCCTAAATGCCTTATTGGTACAGGCGAATATCGGCAATCTTGAAAAACAGTCGATGGAGCATGGCAAAGGTTTTCAAGCTGAAATATTAAAAAAATATTTACAGGTTACCGATGATGGCCTCGCCCAAAATTCGAATATTGATTTTGTTATGTGGTCGGAAACGGCTTTTCCGGCTCTGCTGGGCGGAGCTTACAATCAATCTGTTCTTGCCCAAGCTACGCAGGATTTTTTGCGGACCCGTGACGTAGCCTTACTTACCGGCGCTTATGCTAAGGATCAGAAAACCGGATTGATCACCAACTCCCTATTTGCTATCGATAAACAGGGAACTGTCACGGAGCCTCATTACAGCAAGACCATTCTGTTGGCGTTGGGTGAATATATTCCCGGCGAAGAGACTTTTCCTTGGCTTAGGACCATGTTACCCATGGTAAGCCATTTTGGCCGCGGCCCCGGGCCGACCGTATTGTTGAAAACGAATGACTATACGATGGGGCCTCAAGTCTGTTACGAGAGTCTATTTCCCGAGTTTTCCAAGGGATTGGCCGATCTGGGGGCGCAATTTATCGTCAACGTGACCAATGATTCCTGGTACGGAACCTGGCAGGAGCCTTATCAACATTTATACATGACTTTGGCTCGCGGCATAGAATTCAGGCGCCCGGTGCTGCGGGTCACGAATACTGGCATTTCGACCGTGTCATTGGCAAACGGCGACGTATTAGCCTTGTCGCCCATGGATACCAGCTGGGCGGGTGCTTATCGCATCCCTTATCAGACTAAGCCGCAAACTACTTTTTATCAGCGCCATTTTGGCTTGATGCAAGGGCTATTGTGGAGTGCTTTGGTAATATTGCTGGTCACCGGAGTAGGTCTAACAATCCGGCGCAAATCTTTGTGAATTTTGGTGATTCCATAGGTCTTCGATAAATCAATTCCTGTCCTGATTAGCAAGCTTCTTCAGCTTGACGAAGCCAAGCGGCCGGACGTGGTCCAATGGTGACGGCGGCAACGAGTAGACGCGTGGGTAAAGTCTCCAAGTGGAAGCGTCGGTTAAAGCGATAAACAAATGCTGCCAAATAGCGAATTCCATACTTGAAAAAACCGAAGG
>JAJRDU010000213.1 GCA_028748685.1 Methylococcaceae bacterium | reverse complement strand
TGCAATGTCGGCATCAGCCTGGATCATCAAGAATCCCAAGCAAACAGCAAGCTCGGGATAATTTTCATCCACTTGTTGGGCCGTCAGTTGAGCGAGCCTTGCGTGAGCTTTCTGGGTATTTTTAGCCGATAACTGCCACAAGATATAAGAATCCAGGGCGGCCAGAGGCGGCTCGGCCCAATCCGCGTAATTCTCCCACAAGATACAGGCTTCCTTAGGCATGCCCTTGGCCGACATGCTCAATGCTCTCTGCAAGTAACATTCAGCCAACTGTCGCCGATGGACGGCATTGTCAGCCTGTTTCAACAGGTCCTTGAGATGATCGGTGGCTTCTTTATAACGGCCCGCCGAAAAATGCGCCAAAGCCCTTTGCTCTAAAGTTGTTTCGGATTTGCCGGCTGACGGTTTTGGCGTAGATTTTTTCATGGTGCCGAAGATTCAGAAGCCTTTCATTGCCGCGCATTATAAGGGATGCCGATGATCAATGCGCTTGGAATCAGCCAATTTTACGCCATCCGACGGCGAGAGGCCAAAGAGTCACGGCTATCCAACATCACGGTTATAATGTGGACATCGTAATCGAATGTTATCAACATGTCTTTACCGCTCATCCCCACTTCGGCATTACCGCAAAACCCCGAACAAACCGTAGTCTGGACCGGCCTGAACGGCTGCGGCGATTCGTTGGCGCTGGCTACCGCGATTGCCCAGGAAAAACGCCTGCTGGTGATCGTCACGCCCGACACCCAGACCGCGTTACGCCTGGAACACGAACTCAGCTTCTTCCTGGACAACGCTTATCCCATCCTGCAATTTCCTGACTGGGAAACCCTGCCCTACGATGTATTCTCGCCGCTGCCGGAAATCATCTCGGAACGTATCCGCACCCTGGCGCTGCTGCCGGAGACTAAACGCGGCGCACTGATCGTGCCGGTGTCGACGCTGATGCAGCGGCTGGCACCGCGCGAGCATATCCTGGCCCATAGCTTCGCGATCGAAGTCGGCGGCACGCTGAATCTGGAATTGACCCGTGCCAGGCTGGAAGCGGTCGGCTACCAATGCGTGTCTCAGGTTTATCAGCATGCCGAATTCGCGGTGCGCGGCTCCATCATCGACTTGTTTCCGATGGGCAGCAAACAACCCTACCGGATCGAGTTGTTCGATGACGATGTGGAATCGATCCGCAGCTTCAACCCCGACACCCAAATGTCGCAGGAAAAGATGGATAAGATCGAGCTGTTTCCGGCCCGCGAATTTCCGTTCACCGACGAAGCCATCAAGCATTTCCGCCAGGCCTTCCGCGAGCAGTTCCCCGACGCCTCGGCCAAGAACAACCTGTATCTGGACGTTTCCAAGCAGATCGCCCCGGCCGGCATCGAATATTATCTGCCGTTGTTCGTCGATCGCACTGAATCGCTGTTCGCCTATTTGCCAAAAACCGCGCTATTCGTGCTGCCAGCGGGTTTTGCCGACGGCGCCCAGCGCTTTTATGGCGAGGCCGAAGAACGCTATCAGCAACGCAAATACGATATCGACCGCCCCTTGCTGCCGCCGGCACGGCTGTTTCTGTCGGCCGAGGAGATTCAACAACAAACCGATAGTTTCAGCCGCATCGTGTTGGATATTCAAGACGTAGGCCGGAATAAACCGATAGGCGTTTCCGGCGAGGCAAATTTGCCGGAAACGCCGGCCCATGCTGGCGCCGGGCCGACTTATTCCGGCCTAGCCTCGCATTCTTTCAACTACCTTACCCTGCCCGACGTCGCCATCGACAGCCGCTTGAAGGAACCGGCCCAAGGCCTGCGCCAGTTTATCGAAGGCTTTAGCGGCAAAATCCTGTTCGTCGCCGAAACCGCCGGACATCGAGAAGGCCTGATCGACAAACTGAAAAGTGTCAAACTGACGGTCAAGCAGGTCCAAAGCTGGCCGGAGTTTCTGAAAAGCGAGCAATCGCCGTGCATCGTCGTCGCGCCGATGGATCAAGGGCTGTGGCTGGATCAGACGACGACCGCCATGGATGGTGGAAGTGCGGCGAATCGTCTGGAACGATTGCCGCCCTTAGCAGTGATCACCGAAACCCAGCTCAGCGGCGCCAAGGCCCAGCAACGCCGGCGCCGCAGACTATCCGCGGCCCGCGAGCTGGAAAACATCTTCAACAACCTTGACGAGCTGACCATAGGTTCGCCGGTGGTGCATCAGGAACACGGCGTCGGCCGTTACCTGGGCTTGCAGATACTGAACGTCGGCGGCATCGATGCCGAGTTTTTGATGCTGGAATACGCCCACAACGACAAGCTGTATGTGCCGGTGTCATCGTTGCATTTGATCGGCCGCTACAGCGGCGTCAGCGCCGAGAACGCGCCGCTGCATCGCCTTGGCACCGACCAGTGGAGCAAGGCCAAGAAAAAGGCCATGGAGCGGGCGCGCGACGTCGCCGCCGAATTGCTGGACATCCACGCCAAGCGCGCCGCCCGCCAAGGGTTTGCTTTTAATGTGGATAACAGCGACTACGAAGCCTTTGCCGCCGCCTTCCCCTTCGAGGAAACCCCGGATCAACTCAGTGCCATCGATGCCATCCTGCAGGACATGGCCGCGCCGCAACCGATGGACAGGGTGGTGTGCGGCGACGTCGGCTTCGGCAAGACCGAAGTAGCGATGCGCGCCGCCTTCGTCGCGGTGCAGAGCGGCAAGCAGGTGGCGGTGCTGGTGCCGACCACGCTGTTGGCCCAACAGCATTATCAAAACTTCCGCGACCGTTTCGCCGACTGGCCGGTGCGGGTCGAGGTGACGTCGCGCTTCGTCACCCCCAAACAACAAAAAACCATCGCCGACGATCTGGCCGAGGGCAAGGTCGACATCGTCATCGGCACCCACAAACTGTTGTCCAAGGACATGAAATATCAGGCGCTCGGTCTGGTAATCATCGACGAAGAACACCGCTTCGGCGTCACCCAGAAGGAACATTTCAAGAAGCTGCGTTATGAGCTGGACCTGTTGACGCTGACCGCGACGCCCATTCCACGTACCTTGAACATGGCGATGTCCGGGCTACGCGACATTTCCATCATCGCCACGCCGCCGCCCAACCGCCACGCCATCAAGACCTTTATCAGCGAATGGATAGACTCGCAGATTCAGGAAGCCTGCCGGCGGGAGATCAAGCGCGGCGGCCAAGTGTTCTTCCTGCACAACGACGTCAAGACCATGGATAAGATGGCCCGCGAGCTGGAGGCTTTGGTGCCGGAAGCGCGGATTCAGATTGCCCACGGCCAGATGGCCGAGCGCGAGCTAGAGCAAATCATGCTGGATTTTTATCACCAGCGCTTCAATCTGCTGATTGCCACCACCATCATCGAAAGCGGCATCGACGTTCCCAGCGCCAACACCATCGTCATCAACCGCGCCGACAAGCTAGGGCTGGCACAGTTGCATCAGTTGCGCGGACGGGTCGGTAGGTCGCACCATAGAGCCTACGCCTACTGCATCGTACCGCCCAAATCATTGATGAGCAAAGACGCCATCAAGCGCCTGGAAGCCTTCGAGACTTCGGGCGAACTCGGCGCCGGCTTCATGCTGTCCTCGCACGACATGGAGATACGCGGTGCTGGTGAGTTGCTGGGCGACGAACAAAGCGGCCAGATTCAGGAAATCGGTTTTACCATGTACACCGAACTACTGGAGCGAGCCGTGAAGGCGCTGCAATCCGGCAAGCAACCGGAACTGGATGCGCCGCTGGATACCGGTCCGGAAGTCGACCTGCAAATCGCCGCGCTGATTCCGGAAGACTACCTGCCGGACATCCACGCCCGTCTGGTGCTGTATAAACGCATCTCCAGCGCCGAAACCGAAGACGATTTGCGCAAGCTGAAAATCGAGATGATAGACCGCTTCGGTTTGCTGCCGGATCAGGTCAAGGCCCTGTTCGCCATCACCGAATTGAAACAACAGGCCGCGCATCTGGGCATCAAGAAAATCGAAGCCCACGGCACCGGCGGCCGCATCATGTTTAGCACTAGCCCACAAATCGACGCCGGCGAGTTGATCACCATGATTCAATCTCAGTCACAGGTTTATAAATTCGACGGCGCGGACAAGTTAAGGTTTACCCATACCTTCAAGGACATGGAGGACAAGGTGGCGTTTTTGGAGAAGTTGTTGATAAGATTGGGGCCGAAATCATAAATGTAGGCTGATGAATAAAATAATAGCCAGCTCAACAACCTTTAATGCTGGGTTTGATTACATTCAACCTAGCCAATGGCACTGCTAAGGTTTTTAAAAATGAACAGAGGAACGGGTGGTAGATTCGAAGAACTTGATGTCCTAAGAGGCATTGCTGCTTTAGGCGTGATAATTTTTCACTATTCTGGTCACTGTACTAGATATTTCAGTGGATTTCCGTTCCACTTTACTTACGGCAAATATGGAGTTCAACTTTTTTTCGTTATTTCTGGTTTCGTAATTTATTATTCTCTTGAAAAAAGCCGTAATTGGCTAGATTTCGCATTCTCCAGATTTTCTCGGCTCTATCCAATTTACTGGTTTGTCCTAAGCCTTACAACAGTTATACATATATCTATTTTTGATGGACAAATGTGGTGGGGTGGATATTTGACCAACATGACCATGATTCAAAAATACTTAGGTTTTAAGGACATTGATGAAGTTTTCTGGACTCTAGCAGTAGAACTTTCGTTCTACGTAGTTATGTGCATCCTTTTCGTAACTAAATTGCTACGCTGGATTATTACAGTTTCCGTCATTTGGTTGGGGCTTGCGGCGGCTTGGTCCATAGTTGAAAAACGTATGGGGATAAACTTGCCCAGTGCAGTAGAGACATTTCTGATTCTCCCTCATATTCCTTTTTTTATAGCTGGCATTATGTTCAGCCTAATTAATAAAAAAGGGAGCAGCATAACTAAATTCACCATTATCATGGCGAGCCTTGCAACCGTATGGTTGAAGGATGGAACTGAAAATGCGTTGATCGCAGCTCTCCTTTTTTTCGTTTTTGGCCTCGCCATCTATGGGAAGCTTAAATTTTCCGTATCCCCAATTACGCTCTGGCTTGGAGGCATATCCTATCCGCTTTATCTAGTTCATCGTAATTTAGGATATGAAGTATTGTTTAAACTGGAAAAACAGGGCCTTCCTAGCTTCACCTCGTTCGTCTTTGTCCTATTTGGCGTTTTATTGCTTTCCACCCTTTTGACATATTTAATTGAAAAACCATCGATACAAGTCTTACGGACTTGGTATAAACAAAACTATAGACGGGGTTAATACAGTTTGATCCCGAGCTACGAAGATTGTATATTTTACGTGACCAAATAATCGGGAAGATGAGGATACACAGCGATTAGGCGGATTTGGAAATCCACCATAGCATCACGGAATGATGGCAGCTTAGTGCGGTGACCTCACTCTACTTAGAGTCTGCTCAGTAAATCAGCCGTTGCAAGGTATAAACTGCCTGCGGGTTGAAATAGGTGCGTAGATTTA
>JAJRDU010000212.1 GCA_028748685.1 Methylococcaceae bacterium | reverse complement strand
ATTCAAAATTACCACCCCCAAGTTGCGGGAGTCCGATTTTTTTAACTTAGGTCTAACTTGAAAAGAGCACAAATATGACTGTTGAAGCAAAAAAAGAAACCCTGGGGTTTCAAACCGAAGTAAAGCACTTGCTGCATTTGATGATTCATTCCTTGTATAGCAACAAGGAAATCTTCCTTCGCGAATTGATCTCCAACGCTTCCGACGCCGCTGACAAACTGCGTTTCGAAGCGCTGGGCAACGACAGCCTTTACGAAGGTGACAGCGAGCTGAAAATCCGTATCGATTTCGACGAAGCTAAAAAAACCATCACCATCAGCGATAACGGCATCGGTATGACACGCGCCGAAGTCCAGGATCATATCGGCACCATCGCCAAATCCGGCACCAAACAGTTCTTCGAGCGCCTGACCGGCGACCAGGCCAAGGATAGCGAACTGATCGGCCAATTCGGCGTCGGCTTCTATTCCGCGTTCATCGTCGCAGACAAGGTCACGCTGACCTCCCGCAAGGCCGGCGCTTCGGCCGACGAAGCCGTGCGCTGGGAATCGGCGGGCGAAGGCGACTACACGATAGAATCGGTCGAAAAAGCCTCACGCGGCACCGAAATCGTGCTGCACATGAAAGAAGGCGAGGAAGAGTTTTTGAACGGCTGGCGCATCCGCTCCATCGTCAAAAAATTCTCCGACCACATCTCCTTGCCCATCGTGATGAGCAAGGAAATTCCCGCCGAGAAAGACGAGGAAGGCAACGAAACAGCCCCTGCCCGCGTCGAAGACGAAACCGTCAACAGCGCTTCCGCTTTATGGACAAAATCCAAGGACGTGATCTCCGAGGAAGAGTACAACGAATTTTACAAACACGTTGCCCACGACTTCCAGGAGCCCTTATCCCACGTCCACAGCCGGGTCGAGGGCACCAACGAATACAGCCTGTTGCTGTATGTACCGAGCCGCGCCCCGTTTGATTTGTGGGACCGCGATGCCAAACACGGCGTGAAACTCTACATCAAGAAAGTCTTCATCACCGACGACGCGGAACAACTGATGCCGCGCTACCTGCGCTTCATTCGCGGCGTGATCGATGCCGATTCGTTGCCGCTCAACGTCTCGCGCGAAATCCTGCAACAAAGCAAGCAAATTGCCAACATCAAGGCCGGCGCGGTGAAAAAGGTGCTGGGCATGCTCGAAGACATGGCGGAGAACGATGCCGAGAAATACCAAAAATTCTGGGAGCAATTCGGTAACGTCATCAAGGAAGGTCCGATAGAGGATCACAAGAACAAGGAACGCGTCGGCAAACTGCTGCGATTCTCGTCGACTCATACCGATGACAAGACTCAAAACGTATCGCTGGACGACTACATCGGCCGCATGAAGGAAGGCCAGGACAAGATCTACTTCGTCACAGCCGACAGCTTCGCCGCCGCGAAAAACAGCCCGCACCTGGAAATCTTCCGCAAGAAAGGCATCGAGGTCTTGCTGCTGACCGACCGTATCGACGAATGGCTGGTGTCCAGTCTGACCGACTACGACGACAAACATCTGCAATCCATCGCCAAGGGTGAACTGGATCTGGAAAAATTTGACAGCGAGGAAGAGAAACAGCACCAGGAAGAAATCAATAAAGATTTCGAATCGGTCATGAAACAGATGCAGGAGGTCTTGAAAGACAAAGTCAGCGAAGTACGCGTCAGCCATCGGCTGATCGACTCTCCCGCCTGCCTGGTCACCGGCGCTTACGACATGAGTCTGAACATGGAACGCATCATGAAGGAAGCCGGCCAGTCCATGAACGTGATGGGCATGGGCGGCAGCAAACCGATCTTCGAGATCAATCCCGATCATGCGTTGGTCAACGCCATCAAGAACGAGCAGGACGACGCCCGCTTCGCGGACATCACCCACATCCTGTTCGATCAGGCCATTCTCGCCGAAGGCGGCCAACTCGACGATCCGTCCGCATTCGTGCATAAGTTGAACGGACTGTTGCAAGGGCTGTTGGCGTAAGCCTAAACAGCAAATGAAAAGGCCGGGCAACCGGCCTTTTTTATACCTTACGTTTCTCAGCTCAATCTCGGACAGCTCATTGCCGCCCTCTGCCGCTATAATGGGCGGTTTTTTTCGATCCGCTAACACTCTACGTTGATTGAGTACAAATCCCGACCATGAATTTATTGCTCAAGTATCTTTCCTCTTGCTGGTTTCTGCACGATCCTTCCGAATTAACCCCGACCAAATCGTTCATGTGGAAAAACGTGACGTTTTATTTCATTTCAGGGTGCATCGTGGAAGGACTGATCGCGGACCCGGCCGACGGCACCTTGGAAGTAATGGGACGAACCATCATGGCGTTCACCACGGTAGCCTTACTATTGTTGAAGGAAAAGAAATGGCAGTTCTATAGCCGCTTGTACACCTCGATCTTCGTCTGCGAAAACCTCATCATGACGCTGGCGGTATTGGCCGAGATCCTCGACTTCTGGTTGGTGATGAACCATAAACCCCATCGCGAGGAGATCGGGATCGGTTTAGCGGTATTTCTGGTAGCCTGGTACATCGCCATCGTCAGCTACATTTTTCGCCGCTTTTTTGCATATAAAACCAGCGTCAGTATCCTTTTTGCCTTCGCTTATTTCGTGATGACCTATGGCATTCCGATGCTGTTGATGGACATCTAGGGAATTTAGGGAGTGGTCGCTGGAAAGTAGAGAGTTGTTTTGACGCCCACTACTACCCACTTCCCCCTTGCCTCCTTCCGGAACGATGGAACCATCAAGCGCTGGAATAACTAAGTCAACCCGTTAGCTGTTACAATCGGCGGGCATTTCTCGCAGCCGGGAGAACGACTATGTCCTTTAATCCTAACCATTACCGTGTGACTGGAGACGCTTATCGGCATCCAGATACACTGCATCGCCGCTGGCCGCTACGACTCCTGCTGTTTTCGGTGATTTTTGTACCCTTGTTGCTGGCAACACAAGTTTACGTGTTTTCACAGCCGGCGGTTTATGTCAGCGAGGCTTCGGTATTGACCACGGCGGCCACCGATGTGGACCAAGTCAGCCCCAATGCCGACCTTCAGCACGTCAGTATTCAGAGAGAGCTGTTGCTCGGCCAACCAATACTCGAAAAAACGGCCGAACAGCTTTTGCCCCATCAGGATAACAACCCTTGGACGGTTGATGAGTTGCGATCCATGTTTGCCGTTGAGCCGGTTGTTAATACCAACATGCTGAAACTGACGGCGGAAGGCGCCAAGCCAATACTCTTGAAACGCGCCTTAAACGCCTGGCTGGAAGCCTATCGTCAGGCTAGGGCCGAGTATGTTGCCGAAATATCGGAAAAAATTACAGCCACCCTGGACGATGAACTAGCGCGTATCGATCGGCAAGTGACCGACAAACGCCGCGAAATAGACCAGTTCAGATTGCAACATGACATTTTATCGGTCGAGAGCGCCGACAATCAGGCCCATGCACGTTTACAAGGCTTGAACCAATCCTTGAACAAGGCGCTTGAGGAAGAAGTTAAAGCCAAGGCTAAGATGGATGCCATTCACAGCGCGGTTGCCGAGGGTAAAACGGTCGTGCCGGAGAGCGACTCCCGGTCCCTGGCCATGCTAATGGATCAAGCGGGAAGGCTCAGAGACAAATTGGCCGAACTGCGTGGCCGATATACCGACGAATATATCCAGTTTAATCCTACCTTCCGCGACATTCCCAAACAACTGGCGGAACTGGAATCACAAATCCATTCCAAGGCTGAATCCGGTGGAAGCGTCGCGCTACAGGAAGCCGATAACAACTATGCCGCGGCGCATCAAACCGTTGCCACCTTACAACGGCAAATGGCGGAACATAAGCAACTGGCCGCCGACTATACCAGTCAATTCGCAAAGCATCAGGCCTTGCAACAGGAACTTCTAAAACTCGAGACCCTCCAGCAACAAACCAAACAGCGACTGGTCGATATCGAAGTCAAACAACGGCAGAAATATCCGCAAGTCGAAGTGATCGATTCCGCATCCTTACCCAGCAAGCCGATCAGACCCGATTATTGGCAGCAATCGGCCATCGCCTTCGCGGCGAGTCTGGCACTGGGCCTCTTGGCGGTCTGGATAGGCGATTACTTGCGCAGGGAAGCGCCGATTCCCGTGTTGGAAGCCGTCGCCGACGGACGACTTCAGCATCACCCGAGGCATGCGCTGGGCGGATTTGCCCCGCCTACGGCCATAACCGGCTATGCCACGAAAGCACTGGAAACCGATGTCAGTCCCCGTGAATTATCGTACGACGAGATGGCCGCGCTGTTTAACGCAGCCGATCTTCAAACTCGCGAAATTGTATGCTTACTGTTAAACGGCTTATCCGAGGGCGAAATCATGTCCCTATCCGCCGAAAATTTCGATTTGCAGCAGCGGCTCATCAATATTCCTATATCCGGGCGCTCGCTCGCCATGACGCAATGTACAACTGATTTGCTTACCGACTCTGGATGGCATCCCATCCAATGTGCCATCGAAGAATTCGATGCCATGCTTAGCTGTGCCGCGATCGATGGCGGCTTAGTCGCGGCCGAACAAGTCCGCGCGGAAATGATCAGTTATACCTATGCATTATTCCTGATACGCCAAGGTATAAAACTGACGGATCTGCCCCAGATCATCGGCCCCGTTAGCCCTAGTCGCTTACTCCTGCTGGGCAGATTTTCGCCCGAGGGCGCCAGCCTGCCACTTGATCGGATCGATAGAAATTATCTGGAAAAGTCAATGTTCGACAGATAAACCAACATCAGCGTATCAGCCATGATCATCCATACAGTTATGGTCAAACATCTGCTTTGCGCCTGTTACTAGCCGTTTCGGTAGCGTATCGCCAAGGAAATGCGCTATCGCCCATTGCTCAAGACCTTAAATTAGTGCTAAATTCGAACCGTGTCGTGTTCTGATCGCCGTGCCCGTCTGGCGGTTCACTATTTCCGTGATATTCATATCGCTGTCAGGGGGAACACAACCGTCTTGGACGAACCACTGGAGACCTGAAACAATTTCTAGCGTTTTAAGCCGCCAACAATTTACTTAAACCTTGATCGATTGCGATCTAAAAAACAAAAAAAATAAGGAAGGTTCGGTGCTCGGGCAACAGACCATAGAGCTACGCAGTTCTCACTCCCGCGAACGAAAGCTCGTCAAGCTTACGCCCGGCAAAGCTCGTACCATTGGCAGCAGTGGCGACAACGACATTATTTTGCAGGAGCCGGATATCCTGCCTAGGCATGCCCTTCTATGGTACTTGCCGGACGGTTTTTATATCGAACCAAGCGCTCAATCGCCGGTCAGCGTTAACGGACACGCCGTTAATCACTCAACCCCCTTGAACGACGGCGACTGGCTGTCTCTCGGCGCCTGCCTATTCCAGATCAACTTCCCTGATAGCCTAGCCACGCAAAACCCTTTGGCACAAACCGCGCCTCAAACCGGCATCTTGACCATCGGCCGCCTCCCAGAATGCGACTTAGCGATAGACTCGCCGCTGGTTTCCCGTGAACACGCCAAATTGTATTGCGGGCCAGAAGGTGTGGAGATCGAAGATCGTCACAGCACCAACGGCACTTTCGTCAACGGGCTACAAATTGCCGAAAAAGTGCGTTTACGCCAAGGCGACCGCATCGCCATCGCCTCGTTTATTTTCCTGTTCACCGGCGAAGCATTGGAAGCCATCGAGACCTCGGGCCAGATTGGCGTTGAGGTGCGTAAGCTCTACAAGGAAGTGGTCGACCGTTCCAGCAAGCAAACCAGACGCCTATTGGACGATATAAACCTGGTCATCGAACCGGGAGAGTTTGTCGCCATCTTCGGCAGCAGCGGTTCCGGCAAGTCCACGCTGCTGGATGCCTTGAACGGCCGCCGCCCCGCCACCGGCGGCACCATTGCCTATAACGGCGCGGATTTGTACGCCTATTTCGATGCTTTCCGCGCCTCCATCGGCTATGTGCCGCAACAAGACATCGTCCACCGCAAGATCACCATCCGCCACGCCCTGCAATACACCGCCCGGCTGCGGCTGCCGCCCGACACCTCGCCGGCGGAAGCAGACGAATATATCGACCGGGTGCTGGAAAAGGTGGAATTGACGGAAAAAGCGGATTTACCCATCGACACCCCTTCGCCTTTAAGCGGCGGCCAGCTCAAGCGGGTCAGCCTGGCGGTGGAACTGGTCGCCAACCCCAATATTCTTTATCTGGATGAAGTCACCAGCGGATTGGATGCCGGTACCGACAAGCGTATGATGCACCTGTTCGCCGAACTGGCGGCCGATCAAAAAACCGTCATCTGCGTGACCCACACCCTGGAAAATATCGATGTCTGTCATCAGGTCATTTTGCTGCATAAGGGCAAGCTGGTTTATTTCGGCCCGCCCAGCGAAGCCGCCGGCTACTTCGGCGTGAACCGGCTGTCCGATGTTTATGATCTATTGGAAAGCCAGCCCGCCGAATTCTGGGCGGAGCGCTACCAATCTTCGAGCATTTACAATCGCTACGTGCTGGCACGCATGAGCAAGGAATCCGGCGGACAGGACGCGGCACGCTCCGCCGCCAGTCTGCAAATGCTCAATCCGCGAACCTCCTGGTTCGATGTGCGGCAGGCTGTCACCTTGACGCGGCGTTATTGGGATCTGATCCTTTCGGACAAGAAAAACCTGTCGATTTTGCTGTTACAGGCACCGCTGATTGCCGTCGTAATCGGCCTAGTGTTTAATACGGAAGGCCTAGCGCCCGTCCGAGCGGCGGCGGAAAGCCAGATCGCGTTCATTCTGGTGCTTTCCGCCATTTGGTTTGGCACCTTGAACTCGGCCCGCGAGCTGGTCAAGGAATTGCCCATTTATCGGCGCGAACGCTCGGTAAATCTGGGACTCGCGCCTTATCTGCTTAGCAAACTTTTGCCCTTGTCTATACTTTGTCTAGTCCAATGCGCCTTGTTGCTCGGTATCGCAATGGGCATGCTGGATTTGCCGGGCAGCTTCCTCGATCGTCTGCTTTCGCTGTTCCTGGCCGGACTGGCGGCCACCTGCATGGGTCTGGCCGTCAGCGCCTTCGTCGATAGCAACGACAAGGCTGTGGCGATGGCGCCCATTCTACTGATACCGCAAATGGTGCTGTCCAACGCCGCCGTGCGGTTGGGCGAGGCCTCCCAGTGGGTGGCCAAAAGTAGCGTGATTTCCTTCTGGGCGCTGGATGCGATGAAAACCACGCTTAGCGCCGAAAGCCGGGCAGCTCGTGACCTGTCAGGCCAAGTCATCATGCCTATCACCGGCTCATTCGGCAAGGATCTGGCGATGGTGGCCGCGTTGGGCGGCCTGTTTCTGGGCTTGGCCGTGTTGGGACTGAAATTGAAAGACCGCAAACAATGAATATGGATACTTCGGATAAAACTATTTTGGGGGATGACAGAACCGTGGCGGTTCCCCGCAAGCCAGTGCAGACTCATGTCTGCCCCGTCTGCGGCACAGCCAACAGCCAAGAACAATTGCAAGAGCGCGATTATCGCTGCGGCAACTGCCGGCTGGAATTGGCCCATCTGGATTACGCCCCCAATGGCACCATACGCGGCATTTACGGTTGGTTATGTGGCGTGGGCGACGTGGTCCTCGACCGCTATCAAATCAAATCGGTGCTGGGCAAGGGCGGCTTCGGCGCCGCCTATCTGGCGGATGATCTGCAATTAAACGGCAAGCATCGGGCCTTGAAGGAAGTCCCCTTGCCGATGTTTGACGAATACGAAACCTCGCTGTTGAGCCGACTCGACCACCCGGCCATTCCGGACATCATCGACCGCAGAACCGTGAACGGCATGGTGTATCTGGTGTTGAAATTCGGCGGCAGCCGAACCCTGGGCGGCGAACGCAAGCAGTATCCCGACCGGCGCATCCCGCAAGAAAAACTTTTCCCCTGGATGCGCCAGCTCTGCGACGTATTGATCTACCTGCATGGACAGAATCCGCCCATCATCCACCGAGATCTCAAGCCCGATAACATCCTGCTGAACGAGGACGATCGCATCATGCTGATCGACTTCGGCATCGCCAAGGAAGCGGTTGCCGACGGTAGAACCCGTACCCTGGCCATGGCGGTGACCGTCGGTTTCAGCCCGCCCGAGCAAGTGATGGGTACCGGCACCGATGCCCGCGCCGACGTTTATGCCTTGGGCGCGACGTTTTACGCGCTGTTGACCGGCAAAAATCCCACCCCGGCTCACGAACGGATCTCCGGCGGGGAGTTGATTCCTCCGTCTCAACTGGTTCCCGATGTGCCGCCGGAAGTGGAAGCGGCGATCGTCAAGTCCCTCAATTTGAACATGCATCAACGCCAACAGTCGGTCAGGGAATTCGCCATGGCCTTGAGCGGATTTGAATCGACGGAGTTTTCCCGGCCAATCACCAGCCAGGAACAGGCGCAACGTACCGTGGCACTGGGCCGCTCAACGGAAAGCACGTTCGGCAAATCCACCGGGCTCAAATTTCCCACCGGACGCGCCACCGCCGCCCAAGGGCAACCGGCATCCATACGCCTTCCGCAAGCGCGCTCGCAACGCACGCTGATCCTGCCCTTGATAGGCATCACCATCGTGCTGGCCGCCCTCGTCAGCGCGGTTTACTATTTTTTTACGAAGCCATCCGAGACTGTGGACATCGTGCAGCCCGCGAAAACCAATGAAACTCTGCCGACGCCATCCGTCGCTCCAGAGGTGCCTTATCAAGCACCGACGCAGCCGACTACTTTGCCGATGCACCCCCAGCCGCAGCCAAGTGCGCTCTCTAGGCAGCTAGCCGGGGAAGGCGGGTCGGTCCAGGACATGTTGAGAAACCGAGTGGTCGAACCCGAACCTGTGGCGCCATCGCCACCCCCACAGCCAAAACCAAAACCGGCGGTTGTTGCTCCGGCGGAAATGAATAACCTACAACCCAGCGACAATTTGAAGCCATCCGAAGTAATAATCAAGATCAACAAAGGAACATCGACACCGAAAACGGTAAGGCAGGGAGAATCGGTGAAACTGTTAATGAATTATTCCGTTCAGTTGCCGGCCAATATGAGTTCCACGCAGGTGTCTGAAAGCTGGATCTTGAAGAAAGATGGCAAGGTGTTGGCTAATCTTGCTCCACAAGCCGGTGAAAGAACTTCTGGCGGATGGAGTGCCGACGCCACCGTGCCGATTCCGACTAATGCCGAACCCGGCACCTATGTGATCGAACACAGGATTCAGACAGGAAACAGATATGACACTGATGAATCCACGTTTACCGTCACCCGTTAATCCAGTGCCATTGCGCGGCACGACGGCTCTGGATAGCCTGTCCGATGTTGGCAGCGTTGATAGGCTCCACGGATGCGCTTGGCCTGTTGTCCGGGCAAGATGGAAAAAGCCTTAAATTATCCAACGCATTGTTAGCGAATGGCCGTTGCAGCCCGGCAATAACGAAGTTAGCCAAGTTGTGCAGAATCTCGGCCTCCGCCTTGCCGATCGGTACGGCACAAGCGGACGAGCGATTCCCTAGCGTTTCACTTTGGTGCGTAATCAGGCGCCGAATGCGTTTCTATTGGCGCCGGCAATGTCTTCGTCAACGAAGGCACGATCAACTTTGCGCAAAACGAAGCGGATCTGGCCGCGATTCCGGCTCATGAGTTGGCCGGACATTTCTGCGAAGAATCTCGTTCTATTTTTTCCGGTGGCCTGTTCGATATTTTCAGTATGTCGGACCCTAGGCAATACAACGCTAAGGCGAACTGAGTAAAAACGATGCGCTATTATTGTGTTGTGACGGTCTTAGCGGCCAGTTGTCCGATCAAGACATAGCCGCCATCCTGTCCGAAACGACCGAAAGACAGACCAGAGTCGACACAGTCTTATCGCCGCAGCCTTGGACGTCGGTGGCAAGGATAACGTGGCGGTGATCGTCCTCACGGCGGCTTGACACCGGCCGACAGTAAGCCCTAGACGTTTTCAAAAAAAAGTTCTGATTATAAAGCTGTCTCAGCTGAGCCTAAAAGTCCGCCATGTTCGCATGCATGCGGGCATCCAAAGCCATGGACAGCAAACTTCGAGCTATCCATGCTGTCTGGATTCGGCACCTCTGTTCCCTCGCCCTTCGGGATGCCCACATGGATGTAGGTAATAGGCAATGCAGTAGCTATTGCCGAGAGGGTGGGGTGACGACTGCATGGATGCAGGAGATAGGGCAACGCCGGGAGCAGTTGCTGAGGGACTCAGAATACCGAAATTTTAAGTGCGAAAAGTATTAACCTATTGGCGGTAATTTTATGGCATCACCCTTGGCAATCCATGGCTTTTCAACGCAACCCCGTTCGCTACGGAATAGGCTGTCCACGCTGACATTCGGTCTGTTAGCCCTTTCGAGCACCGCCGTCGCCGATGTCGCCGGCATCGGCATGCCGGGCGATTACGGCTTGAAAATTTATAAGATCAACTACGGCTTATATCCCTACGTGCAGGTCTACTTTCGCACCTTCGACCAAAACCAACAGCCCTCCTGATTAGCAAGCTTCTTCAGCTTGACGAAGCCAAGCGGCCGGACGTGGTCCAATGGTGACGGCGGCAACGAGTAGACGCGTGGGTAAAGTCTCCAAGTGGAAGCGTCGGTTAAAGCG
>JAJRDU010000211.1 GCA_028748685.1 Methylococcaceae bacterium | reverse complement strand
GACCGTCGCCAATAACGGTCAATTTCGGTTTTCCGAGCAAGAGTGCTTCATGAAATCATATGGGGCTTGGCAGCCATCGTGACAGGTGCTCGAAGTTGTCCAGCAATAAAGGTGCCAGCATTATATTGAAGCATTTCCAGGTTCCGTCGGCCTTTTCAGATGTTCCAAACGCACCTATATGGTGATTGTCGCGCACCAGTTCATGGTTTTGTAGGTTTTCAACCAAGTACAGGGGGATGGGTTTCGAGTTGGTAGCGCTGGTGTAATAGGTTTCAATTAATCCCAACCGAGCATGTCGACAAAGCGGCCCGAAAGCACCCGAACACCGACCGTTGGGGGGGGATGAGTTGTAGCAAATATTTCTGGTACGATTGTAGTCTTAAGGTGATCTGCCAAAAAGAGGAAGTTAGATTCATTTCCGGCCGATCCGTTAAAACGTTCTATTTTAATAGGGCTGAGCAACGAATATATTCTGGCGGGATGAATTGCGGATGATCATTAGCAGCTTGTCGAAATGCACGAAAGAATCGACAAAGACCTTGATGAGCCTGCTTTTTCAGCGTTATTCCCTGATATCGCTCTCCGAGGAGCAAAGCATCCGCCTGAACTGGGCTCAACCGGCGCTCGGTTTCGCTCGGCCATTACAGGTCCATGCAAAAATCAAGTGGGTGGGCTTGAGCGCGCTGTTGGGAACAGCTCTGTCCGTGACCGCCGCTCCCTTCAGGAGTGTGCCGACGGTGGATGATGAAAGCATCAGAACCGCCGCACAGAAAGGCGGGAGGACTCGGGGCGAGTCTCTGACCGAATTTCTCGACGCGAGCCGCTTTCCCGACACAGGCTACGAAGCGTCGCTCACCGATTTTCTCTGCGGCAAGTCTCAAGGCAAGTACACCGACTGGCGGCAGCTGCAACGATATGGCGTTGATGAAAAAGCTTTGCCGCCTGCAAGCGTCCTCGGATACCACCAGCCATCCTTTTGGGAAGCATATCGTTGCGGCGTCATTGCCGCGATAGTCTTGGTGGTTTTACAGGCGATACTCATCGCTACGCTGCTGGTGGAAAGGCGATTACGCCGGCGGACCGCGGCCGAGCTGCTCGATAGCGAAAAGCGCATGAACTCGGCGGCTAATGCGGTGGGCGTGGGCATGTGGACATGGAACATCGGTCGCAACGAAATCTGGGCCAACTCTCAAGCGCGAACCCTCTACGGCATCGGCCAGTCCGAACCTATCGATTTCCAACGTTTCCTCGGCAGCATCGATGCCGCCGACCTTGAGCCGGCGAAGAAAGCCGCCGCCGCCGCATTGGCCTCGAACGCCGGTTTCGAAACCCAATATCGGGTGATCCATCCCGATGGTCAGAATCGATGGGTTTCGATGCAGGGTCAGGTGGAAGCCGATGCCGATGGGCAACCCGTCTCCGTCGTCGGCGTTTCCCACGACATCACCTCCCGCAAGTCCACGGAACTGGCTGCCGAGCAACACCGCAACGAAATGGTGCGCATGGCTCGCGTGGGGCTGGCGGGACAACTCTCCGGCTCCATCGCCCACGAGTTGAATCAACCCTTGTCCGCCATACTCGCTAACGCCCTGGCGGCACAACGGCTGTTGGCGCGAGAACCGGTCAACTGGCGGGAGATAGGCGAGATATTGAAGGACATCGTCGAGGACGATCAGCGCGCGGTCGAGGTTATTCGGCGCCTGCGTTCGCTCTTCGAGCGAAGGGAATCGCTACGTCAGCCGGTGAATCCCAATGAAGTCGTCAGGGAAGCGTTGAAGTTGGCGCATAACGACATCGTAGCGCATCAGGTTAGCCTCTTGATGGAACTGGCGGACGACCTGCCGGCCGTGGCGGCGGATTGGGTGCAGTTGCAACAGCTCATGCTGAATCTAATCGTCAACGCCTGCGAAGCCATGGCGGAGAACGAGCCGGACACGCGTACGCTCACGATTCGAACCTGGACAGACGACGGCAGGGAAGTCATGACAGCCGTGGCCGATACCGGCAAGGGCGTCGATGCCGGCGTGGTGGAACGTCTGTTCGAGTCCTTTTTTACCACCAAGGCCAACGGCATGGGGATGGGCCTTGCCATCAGCCGCTCCATCGTCGAAGCCCACGGCGGACAGCTTGTGCTGTCGAACAATTCGGAGCGAGGCGCGGCATTTCGCTTTAGCCTGCCCGCCATCCACTAAGGAGCCGGCCCATGACCACTCGCGAACCCACGATCTGCCTGGTCGACGACGAACCCTCTGTACTCAGGGCCTTGGATAGGCTGCTGCGATCCGCGGGTTACTGCGTCGCGGCATTTGCTTGTCCGGAAGCGTTTTTGAGTGGCTACGATCGGGAACAAGCGGGATGCCTGTTGCTGGATCTGACGATGCCAGGCATGAGTGGTATGGATGTGCAGCAGAGGCTTAACGAAGTGGGCGCGCATCTGCCCATCGTCTTTCTCAGCGGTTACGGCGACATCCCGACAACCGTCCGGGCGATCAAGTACGGCGCGGTTGACTTTCTCACCAAGCCGGTCTCCGAGGAGGCTCTGTTCGCGGCGGTACGTGAAGCCCTGGCCAAAAACGCCGCCGACCGTCTATCCAGCGCCGAACGAGCCCTGATCCAGCGCCGCCTCGCCTCGCTGACCCCGCGAGAGCTCGAGGTGCTGAAACATGTGGTGACCGGCAAGCTCAACAAGCAAATCGCCGCCGAGCTTGGCACGGTGGAAAAAACCATCAAGGTACATCGCGCCCGAGCGATGCAAAAGATGCAGGCGAAATCGCTGGCCGAACTGGTTCGGATGACCGAACGCGTCGGCCTAGGCTCATAAGTTGTCGGACTCGGACTCCTGGACAGCAAACACGGTTCGCGCACTCCGGTCCCGCTGGAATAACTCGGCTTATTAGCCCAAAGTCCAATAACCTAAGGTCCAATAGTCGACAAACGCCCCGTTTTGATACCTTACAGACGCGGCATATACCTTTCGCACTTCAAATTTCGGCACCTCTATTCCCTCGCCCTGCGGGAGAGGGAGGGGTGAGGGATTCAAAAAACCGAAATTTGAAGTGCGAAGACTATAACTTGCAGCAGCGACTACGGCATCGGATTCCGAATGCTGTTGACCCTAAAATTTCACCTTATCAATTAGGAAACATGATGAATACACCGTCTTTCAATAACCCAAGCAGGTTTCTAAATGAGTTTATGCCACTCAATTTAGCCGGTAGTTTTGCGTTTGGTTTAACGGCTCAAGCCACGCAAGCGACATTGAACGAGTCTGCCAACGCCTTGGGCGCTTATTTCAGCAAAAAATTTTCAAGAGGAACTCAAATGCAATTCCCCGTTAAAGCCTTGGTCGCCGGTATTTTGTTCGCCGGCTCGTTTCATGTCGCCCATGCCAGCACGGCCGAGGCGCTGACCTTAATGAATAATTACAACCTGATCGCTTCCGGTAATCTCAGCTCTATTTCGGAAGTGGATGGCAACGCGCTGGTCGGCGGCAATCTTTTCGAAGGCAGCCGTTATCATACTCACGAAACCTCGACGGCGGTATCGGCGCTGACGGTAGCCGGCGATATCGTGACGGACGCCAATGAAAGCGTCATCGTCAACGGTCCCGGTCTCAACGTTGGCGGCAGCATCCGGGGCTCAGTGACCATGAACGCCGGCGGCAATGCCTATGTCGGTTCCGTGGCGAACGGCGGTTTCCTGCAAAACAATGCCAACGGTATGGGCTCGACTTATGTGGTCGGCGACATTGCCGGCACCGTCAACACCAACGGCGGCAACACCATTTACGGCGGCAACCTGACCGGCAGCGCGAATGCCAACGGCGGCGGCACCGTTCAACAGCAAGCCGTCGCGCCGCCGTTTAATCCCGCCACTCAGGTGGCAAACGCCGTAACCACATTGACCGAATATTCCAACCAATTGGCGAGCCTTGCAGGGAACAGCAGTTACAGTTTCTCCGGCAACAAGGCGGTTTTCAACGCGATGGGCAACAGCGACGGTCTGGCGGTATTTACGATTAGCGATGCCAACAGCTTTTTCAACCAAGCCAATGAGTTCGACTTCAACATAGCAAGCGGCACTCAAAATATTTTATTCAACGTGATCAACAGTGATGCGAATGCCGAGTTGGACATTCACGCCAATTTCCTGGCCGATGCCGCCAACCAATGGGGTTCGCAACTCCTCTGGAACTTCGAAAATGCCACCAAAATTGCAATTTCCGCACAATTCGGCGGCAGCCTGCTGGCGTTGGGCTCGGATGTGGGGGTCGACGCAAACATCGAGGGCGCACTAGTCGCCAAAAACGTGTTTCAAACTGCGGAAATCCACTCCCGTCCTCCTTCGAATGTTCCAGTCCCCGGCGCTGCGCCTCTGTTCCTGAGCGCGTTGGCGGGCTTAGGCGCAGTTACTCGTCGCAATCGTAAGACTGCTGTCTGATCGCTTGATGGGTAGTATTCGGGCCATCATGCAAGTGGTGGCTCCTTTAGCCGGGATCGGGGCGGGATGAAAGGCGTACGCTCGTCACCTCGATCTCGCTAACGGACAGGCCGTTTTCGCATCCGGTGTTTGGAGGCGATGGCATTGACCAACCAGGGTCTAACGCCCGCCGGCACTGGCTGGTCAATGTTGGTGACTAGCTTGTAGCGCTGCCCTAATTCAGCATCAGCCGGATATTCTCGATTTCATCCTTGACCTGATCGAGGATGTTGATGCTAAGGTCGGCATCGAGATTGCCGGATACCAGTTTTTTATAGGCGGGTAATTCATCCATTTTCGGCATTTTCTTGATGTCGATTTTGCCGATGAAGGAATGCAGCTGCGCTATCATCACGATGTCGCTGTATGTGGCGTGTTCGCCGCTGTCTCTGAACCAGTTTTCGGCGTGAGTGATTACGTCTTCAAAGTCGCTAGGGAAATCCCATTTTCGGACAATTTGTACGCCAATCTGGCTTCGCAGTTCCTTGACCGTTTCGGCCAGATCGGCGGGGTTGGCCAGGATTTCCGGTTCCCGATCGGCATAGGCCAGTATCGGTACGATGCCGATGTCGTGTATCAGGCCGGCCAGCATGGCCCGGTCGGGGTCGAATCCTGGCGTTTTATGGGCAAACACCGCGCTGATCGCCGCGACATGGCTGCTGTGCGCCCACAACTCCTGCATCTTGCGGCGAATGATGGGAGACTTGGCGTTGAAAACCGCCTTCAAGGCGAAGGCGGTGATGATGTCTTGAGATGCCTTCAGGCCCAGTCGGGTCAAGGCTTCCGGACAACTTTCTATCTTGCGGCGGCCACGGTATAGAGGGCTGTTGGAAATCTTGATCAGCCTGGCGGTGATGCTGGGGTCGATCTGCACCACGCGGGCTATCTTATTGCTGCTGGCGTTGGGTTCGTTGATGGCGCGGCGAATTTTGACCGAAACGTCGGGAATGGTGGGCAAGGCCAGCGTTTCCGATTGCATGTATTTATAGCAATCCAGATACAAACGGTTTTTTGCCAGCTCGCTGGATTTACGGTTGAGTTCGGCCTCGGTCATGGGTGTTTGCTTTATTCGGACAAGCGAGAAGGGTTTGGTTTAAAATTCGCCGCTATTCTTCACTCATAGAAACGACATGAATACAACGGCGAACGATGTTATCACAACCCTGATCAGCATCAGAGACTATATTCGCTGGGGCGCCAGCCGGTTTGCCGAGCACGAGGTGTTCCTGGGTCACGGCACCGTGACGCCGCTGGACGAAGCCGCGGCCATCGTGCTGCACACCCTCCATCAGCCTTACGATCTGGGTGATGCTTACCTGGATACCAGATTGACCTTGCCGGAAAGGCAGGCGGTGGTGGCCTTGATCGAACGGCGCATCGCCGAACGCAAGCCTTCGGCCTATTTGACTCACGAAGCCATCTTCGCCGGTTTGTCGTTCTATGTCGATGAACGGGTGTTGGTGCCGCGCTCGCCGATTGCCGAACTGATCGCCGAGCGTTTCGAGCCTTGGGTGGACGAAACTCAGGTGTTCAATATCCTGGATTTATGTGCCGGCAGCGCTTGCATTGCCATCGCCTGCGCCTATGCTTTTCCGGACGCCCAGGTCGACGCGGTGGAATTGTCCGAGGACGCGCTGGCGGTGGCGGCGATCAACGTCGAGAAGCATCAACTGGAAGACCAGGTTCAACTCTACCAATCCGATTTGTTCAACGCATTGCCGGCCAAGCCTTACGACATCATCGTCAGCAACCCGCCTTATGTAGCGATTTCCGAATGGGAAAGCCTGCCGGCCGAGTTTCATGCCGAACCGGCGATGGGTTTCAAGGGCGGCGAACACGGCCTGGATCTGGTGCTCAGGATTCTGGCCGACGCCAAGCGCTATCTGGCGGACCAGGGCATCCTGATCGTCGAGGTCGGCAGCAGCGCGGAGACTCTGCAGGAAATGTTCCCCGACGTACCTTTTCAGTGGCTGGAATTCGAACGCGGTGGCGACGGCGTGTTTCTGCTGACCGCCGAGCAGGTCTATCTTTACCATTCACTCTTTGCCAGCGCCTTATAACCATGTCCGGAAACAGCATAGGAAAATTGTTCACCGTCACCACCTTCGGCGAAAGCCACGGCCCGGCCTTGGGCGCGATCGTCGACGGTTGCCCGCCGGGGATGGCATTGACGGAAGCCGATCTGCAGATCGATCTGGACCGGCGCAAACCCGGCACTTCACGCCACACCACCCAGCGCCGCGAGGCCGACGAAGTGAAAATCCTGTCCGGCGTATTCCAAGGCAAGACCACCGGTACGCCGATCGGCCTGATGATAGAAAACACCGATCAGCGTTCCAAGGATTATTCCAAGATTGCCGAAAGTTTCCGTCCCGGCCATGCCGATTACACTTATCAGCAAAAATACGGTATTCGCGATTACCGTGGCGGTGGCCGTTCCTCGGCGCGGGAAACCGCGATGCGCGTCGCGGCCGGCGCAATCGCCAAGAAATATCTGCTGGAACAGCATGGCATCCAGGTGCGTGGTTACTTGTCGCAACTGGGTCCGATCAAAATCGCCCAATTCGACTGGAACGAAATTCCCAACAATCCCTTCTTCTGCCCCGATGCCGGCAAGGTTGAGGAAATGGAAAGCTATATGGATGCCTTGCGCAAGGAAGGCGAATCCATAGGCGCCAAGATCGAAGTCATCGCCGGCAATGTGCCGCCGGGTCTGGGCGAACCGATATTCGACCGCCTGGATGCGGAATTGGCTTATGCCTTGATGAGCATTAATGCGGTGAAAGGCGTGGAGATAGGCGACGGTTTCGATTGCATCACCAGCAAGGGCACCCAGTTCCGCGACGAAATCACCCCCGAAGGCTTCCTGAGCAATCATGCCGGCGGCATTCTGGGCGGCATCTCCAGCGGCCAGGACATCGTCGCTCGCATCGCGCTCAAACCCACCTCCAGCCTACGTCTGCCGGGCAGAAGCATCAACAGCAAGGGCGAGCCTATCGAAGTAGTCACCGAAGGCCGTCACGACCCTTGCGTCGGCATTCGCGCCACGCCGATCGCCGAAGCCATGGTGGCTATCGTGTTGATGGACCATCTGCTGCGGCATCGCGCCCAGAATCCGCATGTCGAATCGGGTTTGCCGATATTGCGTTAAATGAGCCTGCCTTATTGGCGCTTATCCGGCTTTTACTTTTGTTACTTCGCCACCCTGGGGGCTTTTTTGCCCTTTTGGAGCCTGTATCTCAAGCAAGAAGGCTTTGCCGCTACCGAAATCGGCGAACTGACCGCGCTGCTGGTCGCCACCAAGATCGTCGCGCCCAATCTATGGGGCTGGCTGGCGGATAAGACCGGACGGAGGCTGCGGCTGATCCGATTCACTGCGCTGTTATCGGCTGTTTTGTTCGCCGGATTTCTTTATAGCAACGAATACCGCTGGTTTGCGGTGGTGACCGTGGCCTTCAGTTTTTTTTGGAACGCCACGCTGCCGCAATTCGAGGCGGCAACGATGTTTCATCTCAAGGCCCAACCTCAGCGTTACAGCCGGATCAGGTTGTGGGGATCGGTGGGTTTTATTTCCGCGGTACTGGGCATAGGCCGGTTTCTGGATGACTTCAGCATCGCCTATCTGCCGGACATCATCATCGGCTTGTTGGCTTCGAACTGGCTGGTGTCGCTGATCACGCCGGAAGCCGCCGGCCTGAAGGGAAGTCACGAGGTCGGTGGCATCTGGCAGGTGCTGAGGAGGGGCGAGGTGATAGCCTTCTTTGCGGTCTACATGCTGTTGCAGGTGGCGCACGGGCCATACTATGTGTTTTATTCGGTGTATTTGCAGCAGCACGCTTATTCGGCCACCGTTACCGGCCTGTTATGGGCGCTGGGCGTCTGTTCGGAAATCGTGATGTTCCTTTTCGTTGGGCGCCTGTTGAAGCTGTTTAGCGTCCGTGGCTTGTTGCTGGGCAGCCTGGCGCTGAGTATGGTGCGCTGGCTGTTGATCGCTTATCGGGTCGATTCATTGCCTTGGGTGCTTGCCGCGCAATGTCTGCATTCGGCTACGTTTGGCGTGGCTCATGTGGTGGCGATTCATCTGCTCTACCAATATTTCGGCGAGCACCATCAGGGCAAGGGTCAAGCCTTCTACGCCAGTCTGAGTTATGGCCTGGGCGGCATGTTGGGTAGCCTTTACAGCGGTTATTTCTGGGATAGCTTAGGTGCGCGCGAAGTCTATGTGATCGCCGCGCTGGCCAGCGGTTTGGCGTTGCTGATTGCGTTTGTCGGCGTTGGCCGGGGAAGCCGTTCAATACGCTTCATGAGTAATTGAGACGGAAAGATTTCCGGATGACTCACGCGGGGTTCACGTCCCTGTGTTATTCCTGGTGATCTTATGCGTTAGACGTAAGTGTCGAAATTGCCGCCGACGCTATTGTCTTTGTTGCCCTGCACATCGTTGCCGGTGGCTGGAACGGTTGGTTGAACGGCTTGCACGGGATCCGTGCTGGCTTTGGGTTGTGAAACGGCTTTGGTCTGCAAATTGGATTGAACGTATTGCAGGGCTTGTGAAGAAACACTCGATATGGCTGACATAAATTTTCCTCCGAAAAAGAGTGGTGAATGTTACCGGCGGATAGTTCTTGACGATAACGGGTTGGCAATCGAATCATAAACATCTTGGACGGTATTCTAAACGATATTCGGATAGGCATTAAGCAAATAAGTTCATAAACCTGGCTGCAATTTTTGGATTTGCCGTGAATGCTGGTAGGCTCTTAAATTACCGGGCAGCCAGTCAAGTTTGGGCGAGACTAGCCGGCATCCGATGTTTTTTCTTTTCTGTCGACCTTAGCTAATGCATGATTACGGGCCGCTGTTTGCTTGTCGAACCTGATTGATCATTTGCCATCCCTTGTCGTATTTTCTAAAAATCCTAGTGTTTATGAACAGTGAACGTCCCGATCCCGATCAATTGCTGGCTCGCGTCAAGCGGGACGACGCCAGGGCCAGGCGCGGCAGGCTGAAGATTTTTTTCGGCGCGGCGGCAGGCGTTGGCAAGACTTATGCGATGTTGCAGGCGGCGCGCGAACGGCGCTCGGAAAATCTCGATGTGGTGGCGGGCTTGGTCGAAACGCACGGACGCAAGGAAACCGAAACGCTTCTGAACGGGTTGGAAGTATTGCCGCCCCGGCAAATCGATTATAAAGGCACCACGCTCCGCGAGTTCGACATCGATGCGGCGTTGAAGCGCCATCCGGCCATCATACTGGTCGACGAGTTGGCGCATACCAATGCGCCGGGCTCGAGACACCCAAAACGCTGGCAGGATATACACGAATTGCTGGAAGCCGGGATCGATGTGTATACCACGCTGAACGTGCAACACCTGGAAAGCCTCAACGACGATATCGGCGAAATCGCCGGTATAAGGGTCTGGGAGACGGTACCGGATACCGTATTTGAGGATGCCGACGAAATCGAATTGGTGGATTTACCGCCGGACGAGTTATTGCTTCGTCTCAGGGAAGGTAAGATTTATCTGCCGCAACAGGCGCAGCATGCGATCCAGCATTTTTTTCGCAAAGGCAATTTGATAGCGCTCAGGGAATTGGCGCTCAGGCAAACGGCCAGCCGGGTCGATGCGCAGATGTTGGATTACCGGGATGACCATGCGATACGCGAGGTCTGGCAGGTCAGCGAGCGGATACTGGTTTGCATCGGTCCCAACCCGCTGGCCGAGAGGCTGGTGCGGGCCGGCAAGCGGCTGGCGGCCAGTCTGCGCACCGAGTGGATAGTCGCCTACGTCGAAACCCCGCAATTGGTTCGCCTGCCGGCCGAGGAGCGCGACGGCGTGTTAAGGATATTGCGTCTGGCCGAGCAGCTGGGCGCGGAAACCGTCACCCTTAGCGCGCCGGAAATGACCGAGGCCATCATCAGGTTCGCGCGCGAGCGCAACATCAACAAGATCGTGGTCGGCAAGCCACGCCGGCGTGGCTGGAAACGCTGGCTGTTGGGCTCGGTGGTCGATGAATTGATCGCTCATGCCCACAACATCCACATTTATTTGCTGGGCAGTCCGCAAGCGGAAGATAGCAACGAGCTGAATGCCGAGATTGCCCTGTTCCACAGGAGTCCGCTGCCGGGTCTGAGGCTGAGCGGGGCGGCGAAAAAGAAAGACCATTATCTAGGTTACGGCTGGGCGGTGCTGGTGACGCTGGTCAGCGTTTTTATCGCCAAGTTGATGGCGGGACATCTGGAGCTGGCCAATCTGGTGATGGTGTTTTTGCTCGGCGTGGTGTTTATCGCCAGCCATTTCGGCCGTGGACCATCGGTGCTGGCATCGGTCATGGGCGTGGCTCTTTTCGATCTACTGTTCGTGCCGCCGTTTTACAGTTTTTCGGTGGCGGGTGGTCAGTATTTAGTCACGCTGATTGCCATGCTGGTGGTAGGCATCGTGATCAGCAATCTGATGGTGAATGTGCGCGCCCAAGCCAAGGTCGCCTCGCACCGCGAACGGCGGGCGGCCGTGTTGTATGCGATGAGCAAGGAGTTGGCCGGCGCCCGGAACGAGGAGGAGGTGGTACGGATTGCGGTTAAGCATCTGCATACGGAATTCAGCAGTCGCAATGTCATCTTGTTCCCCAACAGCGACGGTCGCGTGGTTTATCCCAAACAGCAGGGTAGCGGCGAATCCTTGCACGGCGCCGATCTCAGCGTTGCTCAATGGGTATTCGACCATAACGAAATGGCCGGGCAGGGTACCAATACCCTTCCGGGTACCGAAGCCATTTACTTTCCCATTCATTACGAAGACAAGATGCACGGCGTGCTGGCCTTGTTGCCGGTCAATCTCAGGCGAGTGTTCCTGCCGGAGCAGCAAAAACTGTTGGAAACTTTTTTGAGGCAAATCGGCCAAGCCGTGGCGCGGCTGCGCTATGCGGAACAGGTCAGGGTGACTCAGATGCAGATCGAGGCGGAGCGCCTTAGAAATTCCCTGCTCAGTGCCATCTCCCACGATCTGCGAACGCCGCTGGCGACCATTGTCGGTTCCGCCAGCGCCCTTGCCGAAGATGAAGGCCATTTACGGAGCGAGGACAAGCTGGAGCTTAGCCGTGGTATCGTCGACGAGGCCGAACGCATGTCGAATCTGGTCAACAACATCCTGGACATGGCCAGGCTCGATGCCGGCGTGGTGGAGTTGAACAAACAATGGCATCCCGTGGAAGAAATCATCGGTACGGTGTTGACGCGTCTGCAAAAGCATTTGGCCGGGAGATCTGTCAAGGTCAGGCTACCGCCGGGCGTGCCTATGGTGTTTGCCGACGCGGTGCTGATCGAACAAGTGCTGATCAATCTGCTGGAAAATGCGGCGCGCTATACGCCGGCCGGCAGCGGCGTCGAAATCATCGCGGAGACTACAGCGCATACCGTCGAAATCGTCGTCGCTGATCACGGGCCAGGCCTAGCGAAGGGGCGGGAAGAGCGGATTTTCGAAAAGTTTTATCAGGCGCGCCATGAAGCCCCGCAAAGTGGTGTGGGGCTGGGTCTGGCGATTTGCCGAGCCATCGTCGAAGTGCATGGCGGCCACATTCAGGCCGCGAACAGGCCGGGTGGCGGGGCGATGTTTACGATTGAATTGCCGTTTGATCAGCCGCCACCGGTGTTGGACGAGTGAGAAGATTTTAGGCGGTGATATTCCGCGATAATGTCGTCCGAACTCAGGAATCCGTCCAAGCGCACCCAGGGCTTGCCCGGCGAGGCGCGCAGATACGTGGTTGCGGAGTGATTCATTTTGTCGCCCCGATAGGCATTAAAAGCCTTTTGCAAGGTTTTTACATTATCGACGCTGCCTGAGTAAAACTGCCATTGCGGTTTGGCTTTGAATTTTGCGGCATATTCCTTCAGGCGCTCGGCATTATCATATTCGGGGTCGATTGAAATCGAAACCAGGTGCATGCCTTGTATTTCATCGCCCAATTTATTTTGAACACCACTCAGTACCCCGCTCAGCATCGGGCAAATGGCCGAGCAAGTGGTAAAAATGAAATTAAGAATGACCGGACGACCGTCGTCGAGTTCTTGTGGAAATCGGGTCTTAACCTGATCGTGGCGAAGCATTTCAATATTCGGTAGCGAATAAACCGCTTCGCTGCGAGTGTATTTGGGGCTGGCTGTCGACGACTCTGGGTTCGAGTCGGCATAAGCTTCCGTTTGTAAACAGACCGTCAAGAATGCCAGGATAATAGTCCAATGGTTTCGGAGCTTATTTCGATTAAAAGTCGCGGTGTTTGACCGAATTTTCATAATATTCAATAGCATGTGAAAGTGAATGTATCAGTCCAATCACGGAACGATCCATTCCGAATCGGCCGCCAATTGGCCGTCCTGGTCAATGCGCGCAAAGTAAGCCCCCTTGGACGCAAACCGTTGCCCGCGCGCCATGCTTAGATGCGGGTATGCGGAGACATTGGAACCGAGGCTCATCATGTCCTCGGCGCGCTCCACCATATAGTCGCGATAGAGATTGTCCAGCATCTGGGAAGTCAGGTCGGTGATAAACAGCAGGTTGAAAAAAACCTCGGACTGAAACGTCTCGTCAACCAGAGGCAAGCTCCAAGTTTTCAACCAGGCGTTCAGCAACTTCAGGGTTTTCTGGCGTTTATCGCCCATCTCATAGGGATAAATCACGCGAACCCGAGGCGCCCAGTCTTTTGAAATCACGCCGTAGTCGTCCTCCGCTAAAAAACCGGAAACGTAAGCGCGTTCCGGCGCTTGTTTTACGGTCTTGCCGACGGCGGCCAAGTCCGACGGCCGTAGCCATAACATCAGGGTATCTTGACCGGAAAGGCCCGTCAGTGCCTCTTTTAAAGCCGACGGGTTCTGGCCACTAAGTACACGATCTTCCAGCTTGATGTCGGAATCGCGCAGGGCCGCGGTCAAGGCCTGGGCCGCGCCGCGACCTACTTCGTCGTCCCGGTAGACTTGTACCAACCGGCGAGTCGCCTTGTTGTCCTGTTTACGTAAATGGCTGGCTAGGACGTCCGCCTCCAATGCCACGCCGCGAGAGTAATAGAGCGGATAGAAAGCCGTTTCCGCTGGCGGTAATGGCACACTGGGCAGCAGGCAAGGTAATTTTTCTTGGCTACAAAATTCATGTACCGGTGCCCAAGTGGTATTCGAGAGTCCGGAAATCACCGCGAAAACCGGCTGGCGACGGTAGTTTTCCCGCAATTGCGCGCCCCAGGTTTCCGGAGCGCCCTGTAATTCCCAAACCGTCAGCTCCCAATTGCGCAAGGTACGCGGGATCAGATCAATCGGCATGCGCATCCGGCCGGAGTAATTTTGCTGGCTGGCGTTGCGCTGCGAAAACGCGGCTCGCATCATGTCTTCCATGACTTTACGTTGATTTGGGTCCACGCCTGGCGCCACGACAGTGGCGAAATGCAGGGTATCGTCGCCGACACCGGGTGATAAGTCCTTGGAAAGTTGCCGAAGATAGGCCGTCACCGCCTTGATCTCGGCATCATTCAAGACATAATGCGGCATCAATGGGCTCATCTGCCGACCGCCGACATTAACCCCTTCGCGGATGGCCTTGGCCAGGGACTGTTCGGTATAGGGTGTGTGTGCCCTGGTCACGTTTTTGGGGGCGCTGACGTCAACCAAGGCGGTCGGACGATTGTCTTCGGTGGCGAACAAGAACCGGCCGGTAATGGGGGGGGCCACGATATTGCCTTCCAAACTGCCCATGCCGCTGGAACGATGACAGGTCTCGCAGGCCGCCGCCGCGCCCTCAACTTCGATGGAGCCAAGGCGCAGGCCCTTCAGCGGGGAGCCGGAAGGCAAAATCCCCTCCCTATAAATACGCCTACCCAGTTCCACTTCCAAGCTATCGGCGGCAGACGGCTCGGCATAGGCGGCAAGGACTAGGATGGCGAGCGATAAAGCCATTAGGCAGTGGCCGGATAACAGCCGTAGAACGTTCCGATTCGCGGGTCGGAAACGGGCGGATTGTGGAATCATGTAGATCTTCCCAGAAAATTGATAAAGCCGAATACGAAGACGGGATTTAGGGCGTGCCACGCGCTGCGTCGCCCGCTTGCACGCCTAGCAGTTCCACCTCGAATATCAAGGTGGCGTTCGGTCCAATATCGCGACCCGCGCCGCGTTCCCCATAGGCCAGTTGCGAGGGAATAAAGATCTGCCATTTGGAACCAACGGGCATCAGCTTCAAGGCTTCCTGCCAGCCGGGAATGATCCCGCCAAGCTTGAATACCGCCGGTTTGCCGATACGGGTGGAACTGTCGAATTCGGTGCCGTCGAGCAGCCTACCGCTGTAATTACACTCCACGGTGTCGTTTTCACCCGGTATCTTGCCGTCGCCTTTCTTGAGAACCTTATATTGCAGCCCGCTCGGCAGGGTCACGACGCCTTCCTTCTTGGCGTTCTCGGCCAGAAATGCCTCGCCGGCCTTTTGATTGGCTTCGCCAACGGTTTTAATGGCCATGGCCTGCTTTTCCTTGAGCTCATTCTGATAGTGGCTCATGATGTCGCGTAGCTCGTCATCGGGAATACTTAACTTATTTCCCGCATAACCATCCTTTAGTCCCTTCATCAACTGCTCCAAATCCACGTCCAGCGCCAGGCGTTTGAAGTTTTTGCCAATGTCGACCCCCATGCCGTAGCTCACCTGGTCTTTAGGGGTTTTGAGGGCGGACGCCTCCTTGGCTGCCAACTGCCCGGCGGACAATCCCAGGCCGAGTAAAACCGGCAAAACTAGATGTTTGTTCATAATCAATAATTCCCGAATCAGAATACAGTTAGTAGATTGACTGGCGACAGCAAATTTCTCGTTGAAGCCTTTCCCGTCGTACGTCCTGCTCGGGCAGTCGACGGCAAAAACTTCGGATTTAAAAAGCCGCTCCAGGCTTTAAAGACCCGGAGCGGTTTGTTTTGCTGATGCCATCCTTGGCTGGGTTGACGGTGTCTCGTCAACCCGACATTTTCAACCGAGGTGTTGGGTTTCGATCGAATCGAAACCCAAGCTACGCGGCTTAGTTCACCGTGATGGTGACGGTCACCGGACCCGAAGTGAAGATACCGTAGTTCGTTACATATTGTTCCGTGTAATCGAACGTATAGGTGCCTCTCTTCGACGCCTGTCTCAGTGCGCCAGTGTTATTGGCGGCAGGGGATATTAACGTCAGCGTGCAAGCCCCAGCCGTTGTGCAACTCAACGCGGCAACGGCGGGATTGGCGTTTCCGCCTACGTGAGTCACCGCACTCTTGTTGATTACCGTTCTCCCTGCCGCACCGGTAGGAAGGTCGTTGGTCAACACGTTACCCACGTTGATGGACTGGATTGCCGAGATGCTCGCCGTTCCCGTGGCCGAATTCGCGGCAGCCAGCGGGTAGGCAACCACTGTCGAGGTAACAAAGCCGGACGTTACGGGGTTATAAGCGCGAACCCGGTACAAATGCGGGGTGCCCGTGCTCAAACCCGTCACGGTGTAGCTCGTGGCGGCAGTCGTGCCCAGCGACGTCCAACCAGCGCCAGCAGCGCCGCATTGGTAGGAATTCGCTACGTTAGCAGCGGTTAGTCCCTGGCACTGCTGCACTTCGTAGCCCGTGGGTGATTCACCATTTGTTCCCCAGCCGACGATCAGCTCGGTTGGGGTGATGCCGGTGATGGTCAGGTTGTTAGGAGCCATCGGAGCCATCGGGGTAGTGACCTTAACCGCCGGCGTCGAGATGAAGGCCCCTGCGGCGTTCGTGGCAATGACACGGTAGCAGTAAGTGCGGTTCGCCACGATGCTGGTGTCGGTCGCGGTCAGCGCGCTAGTCGCTGCCCCGAGATCGGCATACGCGGGGCAGGCCGCCGCGGGATTGAGGAACGCCGCGGTCCGTTGTAGCTGATAGCTATCCGGCTGCGAAGCCACCGAACTTGAAGCCGTCCACGACATATTGACAGTCGCTGGCGGCGTCGAAGACAACGCTGCGGTGAGCACCGGAACCAGCGGCGTGACACCCTCACCCGACAATGTTACGTTTTGCGTACTGCCAGCCACGCCACCGGTGTTGTCGGTGATGGTCAGTGTTCCGGCCGCGGGACCCGCAACGGTCGGATTAAAGCTGACGCTGATCGTACAATTTCCACCCGCAACCAGGCTGGCGCCGCAGTCATTCGTCTGAACGAATGGCGCGGTAGTATTGATGCTGGCGATGGTTAACGGTCCCGTGCCCGAGTTGGATACCGACACGGTTTGTACGCCCGTCGTGGTGTTCACCAATCCGCTGAAGTTCAGGGGCGTGGCCGGCACAACGGCGGTCGGTACGGTAGCGGTACCGGAAAGCGCAACGGTCTGCACACTGCCCGCCACACCGCCCGTATTGTCGGTAATGGTCAGCGTATCGGTCGGAGAACCCTCGGCGGTCGGCTGGAAGGTCACGCTGATGGTGCAATTAGCGCCCGGTGCCAACGTGGCCGGAGAAACCGGGCAGTTGTTGGTGATGCCGAACTGGGTGCCGGTAGTCAAAGCCACGCCCGAAATGGCCAGATTGCCGTTTCCGGTATTGCTGACGGTGACCAGTTGCGGCGCGCTCGTCGAGTTGATCACGCCAGTGAACGTCAAGGGACCAGGGGTCACATTAGCCGTCGGAATCACAAGCCTGGAAGCCGTGCCGGACCAGTTGGAATTGGCGGTCACGTTGGCGAAGCCGGTGAGACCGGGAGTCAAGGCCGATAGCTCCGGGGGTAGAGCGGCGCCGTAGGAACCATTCGGATTGCGTGGCGCATCCAGTTTGCCATCGCCCGCACCCACCGTATTGTTAGCCATGATCCGGTAGTACACGGAAGTACCTTCCGGTGCGGAGGTGTCCGTATAGCTTCTAGGACATCCCGCTTGTACGGTGCACTCCGGTTCAACCACGTTGAGCGTGGTCAGGCCCGTGGTGAAGGTGCTATCCAAAGCCCGCTGGATGGTCACCCAGTTGGAGATAATGGAATTATCCGTCCAGTCCAGTTTGACGCCGGTAGGGACGGTGGCCGCGGTGAGGTTGGTAGGCGCTTCCGGCGGCTGGGCAACCGCAATGGCTCGCATCATGTCGTTTTCTTCATGCCCCAGGATATGGCAGTGCCAGACATACTCCCAACCGTAGTTCACCTCGACATTGGTCACGTTGGATAGATTGCCGGTAAGTGGGTCAAAGTTGAAGAAATCCGGCGACGTAGCGCCAGCTGGCAGTACGGGATAGAGTAAACGATGACTATTAGGCACCTTGAACGGTAGCGTCATGTTCATCGGACGCAAGGCCACCACAACATCCGATAATGGATGCATTATGATGGTGTCCTTCCAGCCCAGTTCGTTGGCGGCCGGCGGATAGACAGCGCCGTCCCAGCCGATGCGGTCGATGAGCTGGACGTTAAACAAGTGGAAGTGAATGGCATGCGAATCCACACCGTTATGCGTCACTTTCCACAACTGCGTACCGTCAGGCAACGTTCCCGATATTGGCGTCATGTTGTCGTTAGGCGTCAGTTTAACCAGTTCAGTAGGCGGATCGACATAGGCCTGAGGTATCGAGGTCTGGTTGATTGCCGTGGTACGCGGCACTTCAGTGCCAAGCAGGGCGTTCATCCGTCCCCAGTTCATGGTCCAGTCTTCGATTATGGTCTTGGGTTCCAGTTCGAGCGTTACCGGCGCCGCTTCCAGGGTGCCCGTGGCGGGATCTTTCAACGGGGTATAGGTCAACCAGTTATCCGAAATCCGCGATAAATTGGTCCCCAAGGAATCGGTAACATTGGTGCCGTACACCGGGTTGTATGCGGACTGAGGGACGATGATCGGATCCTGGCCATTTTTGAAGGCAGCCTGTATTTTCGCGGTCAGCGCAGCCATGTCAATGGAGCCAATATCGTCCACGGGGTGCGTGCTGGTGCCACCATTTGTGCTTACCCGAATCTGCATGACGGTGCGGGTGTTGGGGCCGTAACCGGGAACCACGGAGAAAGCGCCGCCGGTATCGGTGTTATCGAAATTGCCGGTGTAATAATCTATACGCAAGTCCCAGGCCGGAATCGGTGCCGGTGCATCGTTGTAGAGAATCAGCGTGGAGCCTGCAAATTTGCTGAAGTCTACTATCACATCGGCGCGTTCCGCGGGGCCCAGCAACAAGGCATGTTCCTTGATGTTGCCGACCAGGATGTTCTTCGGGTTGTAAACGAAATTGACCGGTTGATTTTTGATCGCCACGGGGGCCGGCAGGAAGCCGCCTTCGGTTCCGATCTGGACCATTTCAGGACCTCGGGTAGCCGGATCGAACACGCCCGACGGACGACCATCGAAAGTCACGCCGCCTTTTTGCATCGTATACCAATGGCTTGGGAAAGGCTTGACCTTATTTTGAGCCGCATCGAACGGCACCATCTTGACTTCAGTACAGTCGGCTGGATCAACATTGGTCGTTCCATCGCACAGTATGGAGTTGTTTGCGGTTCCGGTATTTCCGGCCGCGCTGGTGTCAATGGAATTTTTGCTCGCGGCCACCACCAAAGATAAATTAAACCATCGGTCGTTACCGACGCTGAGAATCCGGAAACGATATTTCTTTGGATCCACGTTGATGTAGGGGTAAGCCGTTCCATTGACCAGCGGCGTGTCATTAAAGGATTCTAGCGTCGCGGAGGGTGAGTCGGTGATTGCACCGTTCTTTTCCGCGACGGCTACACCACCGGCTAGAGGTTGTATAGGTGGGTTTCTAGTCAGGTCTCCTCCGTTGAGGATGGCCGGTGAACTGCCATTGGGTACGCCCGGGATAAATTGTCCTTCGCAATAAGTTGTCGACACATTACAGCTAGGGTCGTAATACGGATTTGGGAGCGGCGGATTTGTAATGGTGGCAAAGGGCGGCCAGAACCAGGGACCATAATCCCAGCGCCCGAATGGGTTGGAGCCGCTAATGTCGCCCGGATTTTGGTTAGGCATGAAGACGTGCGGAACCCAGAGATCGCCGTTGCCATTGAGCCCAGGCGCCGCCGTTCCGCTACCCCAGCGCCAGGTCGGATCCTGGGATGTGAGGGCCGATGCAAACGGTCCATAGAAGTTCAAGACAGGTCGGGTGTTGTCGGGAACGAAAGTCTTATCCTGAATGACCAGGGGAATGGTGTCGGCTAATGGCGGAAGTGTCCCGTCATTAACCAAAGCTTGCTCGAAAGGGTCCTGCAGGACATAGCCCGCGGCAATACCGGCATAAACGTTCAAACGGGTAATGCCTTCGGCATGGTCGTGATAGAACATCAAGCGGGCGCTTTGTTCGTTGCTGTAGTAAAAGGTCAACGCACCGTCGCCGGGATTGTTGGTTGCACCCACTACGCCGCACGTCGTTGTGCCCTGTTTACAGCTGGGATCGTTGATTAGATTGCCCGAAGCGTCGAACCACATGTCGGGTACGTTGCGCGCGGATTCGCCTTTGTTAGGGCCGGCTTCTCCCGCGGGCTTGACCCACTGACGTGGCGTGCCGTCACTGATCCAGGGAACGTTACCACCATGCAGATGCAAGGCAGTGCGGTTATCGGTATTTTCAGGGTTGTCGGCGCCAATGTAGGAGGTATCGACCGGAAGCGGAAGTTTACCGGCGGCGCCCGTCGATAGTTGGTTGATCAACTTGATGCGTATCGGACGATTCTTCTGCGCGACGATAATAGGCCCCAGATACTGAATAGGCCCCATGGGGTTACCATTGGCATCAAGCTGCACATAACCACGCAGATGAGTTTCCGGGAGGTCCGAGTGCATTTTTTTTGTATATTCCCTTTCGGCAATCACATAGTAATCGGAGCCGGGGAAAGTTGTGGTATCGGCAACCGCGATAGGCAGGATTTGCCCAAGATTGTTTGCCGCAACACCTGGTAGTCCCAGCATCGGTAAGGAGTCGACAAACTTTCGAATTCCGGTGCCGGCGATGGGGGTCTTGAAACCGCTTCCCAATCCCGCGAAATTGACCACTACATTGGCTGCGCTAGGTATTTCTTGAAAACCGGTGATGGCGCCGGCATTGATAATTGGGGTCAGCGATACGGGCGTGCTGCCGGGGCCGCCCGTCACCGTCACGGTCGTTGCCGGGCTGTAGCCGCTGCCGGGTGTAAGCACCTGGACGTCCATGATCTTATCGGTTTGAACGTTATTGGTGTAGTCATAGGTGGTCGCCGCCGCAACGGCGCCCATACCGGTGCCGGCGGGGTCGGATATGGCCACCGTCGACAAAATCGGTTGCGGGCTAGTTGCATAGTTGGGTGTTACGCCAAAATAATCCGGCACGTGGCCGGGTCCTGGTGGCGGGTTTTGCTGTCCTACCGCGGCTAGCACCCCGGCTGCGAACGCGGCGGAACTAACGGCTAACAATATTTGTGGAACGGGTCTGAAAAAAGGAGTGTTCATTTTGAACCTCCTTTATCACCATGTTCGCGAACATATTCAGCCATTTTTTCGGTGCGTTCGATTTTGTGTTTCTTCTTGAGACGAGCGGCAGCGGCCTTTCTAACGGAATGCAATGTCTTTTGCCTTTTATTCTGCGATTGGATTGGGTTGCCTTTCTCCATTGGCGTTTTAGATACTGTTCCAGAACCTTGAGCATGCGCCAAATCTGCCCCCATTACCGCCACAAGGATTGTCAAAGACAATCCAATCGTAAGATATTTATTTTTCATTTCTTCCTCTAAATTCCAAATAGTTTTGTGGTAAATGTGTGACCCGTTGCGGCTGGGGCAATATGTATGCCAGTTGCCGTCAAGAACTTCGTGAAAACGGGTTTGGCTAGATTTGTTTGGGGATTTGGGCGATTTGAAGGGCTTGGATGGTCGCTAATGATAGGTTCTAGAGCGATGCGGGCAACTTGCCAAGCATGACGATGGCCGTCATGATTGGCAGGCTCAGATGACTTAAGTGACAGATTTGGCACGCTAGGTTTCGTAGCGCCAGGCCGACATTCCGCAACAGTCGTTCGAAATTTTTGCCTTTGTCGCTTATTTTGATATTGGATAGGGCAATGACCACCCATTGCAAACTTATTTTTTTTCATTTCCTTCCCCATTTTTAGCATTTGAAATATTTTCAAGAAAGAGTCCTGTCAAACTTGAGTTTGAAGAGCCACCAAACAGACGAACGCGTAATGCTGGCAAGCTTATGGTTTTTTACTTTTGCGATTTATCTCCTGTTGTTTTGTGTTGCGGATGGAAAAAACATGGTTACGAAATAGATTTCCATTCGTTGGAATTGACCGGAGCCGTTTTTGAAATAGATATCAACCACTCGGCACACTGTTGACGGTGGAGCGTATAAACTTGCCGCCGGACGACTGTTCTACGATTAGCGGTGAGGTTATCCAGCCTGCTTGAGGTCGGGGGGCGCCAGTTTATTCACTCGACTTTGCCGTCCGGGGCGTGTATGTCATGGGTCGCCATTGGGCATGGGGATTTGGCTATTAATAAATCCCA
>JAJRDU010000210.1 GCA_028748685.1 Methylococcaceae bacterium | reverse complement strand
GCCAGGACAATAAGCAGATCGTCAAATCGGCCAAGCAATTGGGCGTTGGCGATCTGCTGATCAGCCGTTTCGCCGAAGGCAGCGTCGTCAGTCAGGTTAAGGAACTGATTGATGCTTAATGTCTGTGTTAATCCCAAAAAGAGCAGTTGGGCCTTGAAAAATTCAGTCCCCCTTCGACAAACTCAGGACGAACGGGATTTTTCAATCGCCAATTGCATTATTTAGTTAATGGCTGGCGTCGCCCCGGCATGGATTGCCGGGTTCCAGAGCCATGGATAGCGGAAGCTTTTCCAAAGCCAGCGCCCTGCGTTCTTCGGCGTGGATAACCGATCCGCCGCGTCGAATCGGCGCCGCAAGTTCCAGATTGCTTTAAAATGGCCGGCAACGTCTATTTTACCGGCCATGAACCATGCGACCACCCTCATTTTTATTCGCCATCGCGGCATTTCTTGTCGGCACCCAGGCTTTAGCCGGCTCGACCGCCCAGGATTGGGCCAGGGTCGCCACCCCGACCATCACGCAGGACGGCGGACAGAGTATCGGTTCCTATCCCAACGGCTGCCTTAGCGGCGCGGTGACTTTACCCTTGGAGGGCGTCGGCTATCAGGTCATGCGCTTGTCGCGCAAGCGCTATTACGGCCACGGCATGTTGATCGCCTCCATTCAGCAATTAGGCCGAGTTGCCGCCGAGCAGAAATTGGGCACCTTGTTAATCGGCGACTTGGGGCAGCCACGCGGCGGCCCGACTCTAAGCGGGCATCGCAGCCATCAAACCGGCCTGGATGTGGACATCTGGTTTTTGCTGTCGGAACAAGCCGGCCAGCGTTTGTTGTCGGCGAACGAACGCGAAACCTGGAGCGCGACTTCGGTGGTGGATTTACCGGCCGACAGAGTGGATTACCGGCAGTGGTCGCCGGCTCACGCCAAAATCCTGGAGGCTGCCGCCCGGCAGCCGGAGGTGGATCGCATATTCGTCCACCCCGCCGTTAAACTGGAGCTATGCAACCGCAAGACGGCATCATCGGCCGAGTGGTTAAGGAAAATCCGGCCATGGTGGAAACACGATGATCATTTCCATGTGCGCTTGAAATGCCCGACGAACAATCCCGACTGCGAGGCACAAGAACCGCTACCTTCCGGTGACGGTTGCGACGCGAGTCTGGCCTGGTGGTTTTCGGCTGAAGCCAAAGTGCCTTCGAAAAACGTTCCTCAAACGCCTCCGCCGCTACCGGCCCGGTGCGAACAGTTATTGAAAGAGTGACCGCCGGCATGGCGATTATTTTTAATCGTTCCCCTGCTTCGCCGCGGGAACCATGATCCATTCAGCAACCTCCCGTGGTGACGGTTATCTTAGGCTCCGCCCCCAAACTGGCGGCTTGTTGATAACTGACCGAGCAGTTTGCCGGAGTCGGGGCGCCACGAAGATCGAAGCGAGTCGTTAAATTGTTGACGAGCACCACATCAAATCCGCTTTGCGTGAGTAGTGTGTCAATTTGATCCCCACCAACCACATCCACAGCCTCGGGGTAGGCATTGTTTATCCGCAAGGTTCGGCCATCATAAGGCAGGAAAAAAAAGCCCGAAGTCGTCGAGCAGTTGGGCTTCAAAATACAGGCACTATGCAACAGTGTCGACGCGGTTCGCACCGATCCTTCCAGTGCGTTCAGAGAGGCCAGTCGTGCATCCTGCCCAAGATTGACAAAGCGCGGCAAGGCCATCGCGGCCAGGATACCCAGTATGACCACGACCGCGATCAATTCGATCAACGTGAAACCCTGTTGTTTATTTTCAGCCACCAAGAAATCCCGCATCCAATTTTTAGGCAAATAGAAGAATGTAAGCCCGTTAGCCATTGCCCTCGTGCCTCTCGTTTTGAGATGAGTATTTTTTATCAGCCGTTTCGATTATTGCCCAATGACACCATGAACAACAAATTATTCTGCTTAGCCTTTATCGCATCCTCGCGGGATCATCCAGGAATGGGCCGGTTTGTCGTGTTTCGCGTAGTCGGCAACCGGTATCTTCTCGCCCGTCACCCGTTCCAGGTCGGAAATCGCCACCAGATAATCGTCCAGTCGCTTTTTGGTCGCCTCCGCCGAATTCGGCACGACCCAGGCAATAGCCCTTTCATCCTGCCCGCTTCCACGAATCACGGCCTTCCAGAAGGCTTCTGGCGTCTTGACGCCGTGTGATTCAACGAAATAGTCGTCGCCGGGATTGTCGCGCCAGATCACGCCGCCGATGACCAGCAACTCATCGATGTCACGGTAGCATTCGATGATCTCCTCCGTCAGCAGCCAGGCGCCGCGATTCATGTTGGCGGCCTGCGGCAGGATGTTGGTCATGGTATTGGTGGCTTTGATCGCCGCTGGCGAAGCGTCCAGATGGTTGGCCGGCACCAGGTGCCCTCGGTCATAGTCGTGGCCATAGGCCTTGGCGGTGGTCTGCTGGCACTCGGCCGGCACCGAAGGATCCAGGAAAAATTTGTCGTAACGCTTGGCGCTGCCGCTGTCTCTATGTGCGTTGTACCTGAATTTCACGGCCCCATGCCTGGCGCAATCGACCCAAAGCGTAAAACCTTCGTAATCCAGTTGCAGCAGATTGCCGTTTCGGCGAGTTTGGGCGGCATTGGCTGAAGAGGCCACCGCTTCAACAACAGACGGCGGCGTTTTGCTTTTAAGCTCGCCGTTATGGCAATGGTATTCACCGGTTTTCTTGTTGGTATGGCATCCTTCGGCGTTCCTGCCACCGGGATGGGCGAACAAGGGGTTTGAGATGAGTAAAAGAACGAGGCTGAAACTGATTCGGAGCATGAAAAGAACGGTTCCGTGGACAAAAAGCCGGCCAATTTACCACAGACGAAAAAATCGATAAGCCCGGCGGCGCATTGGGGTGCGATTCAAACTGAGGCGGTCATTCAAGCAACCTTCCTCGCTTGATTCCAATAGCTGTCCCATTGCCTGTTAGCCCGATTCAGGCGTAAGGCCAGCATGTGATCGGCGTTGGCTGC
>JAJRDU010000209.1 GCA_028748685.1 Methylococcaceae bacterium | reverse complement strand
GCGCTCATATCATTGCAATAACCCGACCCACCACGCTGTCTCGGTACTTGAGGAGATCAATAAAATGTTGCAAGCCACGGTTTTACCTAGGTACTGGCAAAAACCCTTACTTGGATTATTGTTGGCGACACTGGCTTGTATCACGGTATTCTGGGAAACCTGGCACTCAATTACCGACATCTGGTACCGTTCCGAAACCTTTGCCCACGGTTATTTGGTGGCGCCTATCAGTTTATGGCTGATTTGGACACGGAGAGCCCAATACCGCCCTTTGCAGCCGATAGCCGATCCATTGGGTTTGCTAGCCATGGCGGGCTGCGGCGCTGTCTGGCTAACAGCGGATTTGATCGATGTCCTGGTCGTCCAACAATGGGCGGTAGTCGGTATTTTAATCTGTTCAATCTGGACGATATTGGGTAACCGTGTCACCAGGAATATGCTATTTCCAATACTATTCCTGTTGCTGATGGTGCCCTTCGGCGAGGATTTTGTGCCATTCCTGATGGAATACACCGCCACCTTCGTAGTCGGAATGCTGCGATTGACGGGCATCAGCGTTTACCGCGAAGGCCTGCATTTTACGCTGACTTCTGGCAACTGGTCGGTCGTGGACGCCTGCAGCGGGATTCGTTATCTGATTGCCTCGATAACCCTGGGTTTGGTCTACGCGTATTTGAATTACAGCAGTTATATAAAACGTGCATTATTCATACTGGTCTCCATTCTGACTCCCATCCTCGCAAACGGTTTGCGCGCTTACATGATCGTGATGATCGGTCATTTGAGCGATATGAAATTAGCCACCGGCGTCGACCATATCATTTATGGCTGGCTGTTTTTCGGTTTAGTCATGCTACTGGTATTCTATGCCGGTTCATTTTGGCAGGATCCTCCTATGCCGATTCCCGTTGCAAGTACAAGTCCATCGGCCGAGGCCGTTTACCCGCATTTCTGGCTGCTAATGTCGGCAATACTGCTGTGTTTGACAATTTGGCCGATCAGTTCAAAATGGATGACATCCCATCAATCCGGACATCTTGAAATACCCGAACGCCTGACTCAGCCGCCAATTAGTCCATGGAGGCCGACCGGCGCACCTAACTGGGGTTGGGAACCGCAATTCCAAGGTGTTGCCGCCCATGCCCAGAGCTTCCTGGGCAATGGCGAAACCGTAGCCGGTATCTATGTCGCTAATTTCGACAACGGATCGCAAGGCGGCGAATTGGTCAACTCGCAAAATGTTCTGGTGCCGCAAAACGATAAAATTTGGCGCATTCTGGCAACACGCAAGACGCCAGTTCATTGGCCCGGCGGTAAACCGGTAGAGGTCGACGAGTCCGTGCTAAACGGCAAGCGACAGGATTTAGATTTATTGGTATTGCGTTGGTATCGGATCGGTTCCCAAAATACCGCAAACAGTTACTATGCGAAATGGTTGCAATTACTCAAACGATTGTCCGGCGACGCTTCGCCGGAATTGTTGATCGTGTTGTACACGGAAACCTCGCAGGGTGAACATCAACAGGCAAGGGAGAATTTACAAAAGTTGGCCGAAGCTTGTTGCGGCTAATGAAAAAATTACCGATTTGTCAGACTCGATCGCGCGTCATGCAGGACAAGGTTAAGGAAACTCCCTTTACCCTGAAAAGAGCAGTTGGCGTGTGTTGCAGACCGTTCGTGCTGAGTCAATCGAAACATGAGCAGCCTGCAACACAATCACCCATAGGGTGATTGAAAAACCCCATACATCCTTCGACAAGCTCAGGACGAACGGGATTTTTTGAGGCTCAGCTGCTCTTTTTAGGTTTAACCTTACACCTTTCGTCGCGTTAGATTAAAACGAAACGAATGGGGATTGCGACGGACCGCTATTACACCCGGAAATCGCAACCGACAGAACTAACACAGCCAAAAAGGAAACAGCAAAATGATACCCGTAATTTTATCCGGCGGCTCCGGCACCCGGCTCTGGCCTCTGTCTCGCGGCCAATATCCCAAACAGTTTTTGCCTTTGGTGTCGGGCCATACCATGATACAAGAAACCGTTCTGAGGCTGAATGGACTGACTGGAATGAAAGCCCCCATCGCCGTATGTAACGAAGATCATCGTTTCATGCTCGCCGAGCAGTTATGGGAGATCGGCGTCAAACCGGCGGCGATTATCCTCGAACCTGTCGGGAAGAATACCGCCCCTGCGGTGGCGTTGGCGGCATTGAGCGCCCAATCCGAAAACGACATTTTACTGATCTTGCCCGCCGATCATGTGGTGGAGAATCGGCCTGCGTTTCACGAAGCCATCGCGCAGGCCAGAAAACTGGCCGAGCAGGACCTACTGGTCACTTTCGGCATCGTCGCCACCGAACCCGAAACCGGTTACGGCTACATCAAGGCCGGCGACCAACAATACGGCCCGGCATTCAATGTTGCCGCCTTTGTCGAAAAACCCGACTTGCAAACCGCGCAGCGTTATTTGGAAAGCGGCGACTATTTCTGGAACAGCGGCATGTTTGCGTTCAAGGCCGGCTGTTTTCTGCGCGAACTGGAAAAATTCAATCCCGAAATGTTGGCGGTTTGCCGCGAAGCACTGAAAACGGCGAAGACCGATCTGGATTTTGTCAGGCTGGACAAGACCATATTTTCTACCTGCCCCGCCGACTCCATCGACTATGCGGTGATGGAAAAAACCGACAAGGCCGCCGTCATTCCGCTGGATGCTGGCTGGAACGATGTCGGCTCCTGGTCCGCCTTGTGGGATGTGACCGCCAAGGATAGCTCCGGAAATGCCATCAAGGGCGATGTACTGACGGTCGATACCGTCAATTCCTTCATTCATTCCAGCAGCAAACTGGTGGCGGTGATCGGCGTAAAGGATCTGGTGGTGGTCGAAACCGACGACGCGGTGATGGTCGCCGCCAAGGACCGGGTTCAGGATGTGAAGGCCATCGTCGACCAACTCAAGGCTTTGAAACGCGACGAGGCACAGGTGCATCGCAAGGTCTATCGCCCCTGGGGACATTTCGACCTGGTCGACTGCGGCGACCGCCATCACACCAAGCGCATCGTCGTCAAACCCGGCGCCAAGCTGTCGGTGCAGAAGCATCATCACCGCGCCGAACACTGGGTCGTGGTCAAGGGCACGGCCTGGGTCAACAAAAACGGCGAAAGTATCCTAGTCACCGAAAACGAGTCCGTTTACATCCCGGTCGGCGTGGTTCATAGCCTGGAAAACCCCGGCGTCATCCCGCTGGAGATGGTCGAAGTGCAGTCCGGCAGCTATTTGGGCGAAGACGACATCGTCCGCTACGAAGATCAATACGGCCGGGTTTAGGCTTTGCCTAGGAAGTAGATAGTGGGGAGTAGGAGTGGGCGGTTGAAACCACTTCCTCCCCCAAGCTTCGCAGTCATCTTACTGTCATATTGATGGTCTAAAGTTTGGTCATTTCCGGTTGCGCTGCAACGAATCGAGAGAGCATGCCATGACCACAGAAGCCGACACATTGACGACACCCCATACCATACAAATTTTCGAGAGCGAGCTTGATCATCTGTATTGCCTGATGATTGAGATGACGCAACTGGTGATGAACCAACTGGAACAAACCATGCAAGCGCTCAACGACGGCGACATGCTGTTAGCCGAGAAAGTCATATCGAAGGACAGGGAGGTTAAACAATATGAAATTAAAATTGATGCGGAAGTATTGATGATGCTTGCCCGGCACTGCCCGGTGGCAAACGATCTGCGCACTGTAATATCTAGCTCCAAGATTGCCGTCGAGCTGGAAAAAATCGGTGCCGAAATCGCCGATTTTGCCAGACTCGTGAGAATACTATTCGACCCATCAACCAGCGACCCCAACCCTAAACTGCTGTCGGACATCGTCAAGATCGGCAATCTGGTCAAGATCATGCTTGGCAAGTTGATGATGATCCTCAACAAGAAAGAAGCTATCGAAGCCTATACCTTGTTGCAATATGACCGCGATTGCGAGAATGAATTACAGGAAGGCATCAAACACCAACTCAGCTTCGTGGTGCAAGACGGCCGACTGATCGGGCGGGCGCTGGACATCATGCATATCATGAAATCACTGGAATCTTGCGGCGAGCATTGCCGGAATATCGCCGAATACATGATATTCATGATCGAAGGCATAGACGTTCGCCACCGAAGCCAAGCCACTACGGTAACGTTATTATAGGGTTTTTATTTTCGAACAGCCGCGCGCAATCCGGGCTTCGATGGCGCGATTAAGGGCAAAGTCGGTTATATTATTAGTGTAACCCGCCCTTTTCCGGAGCCACCATTGTCCCTGCAAACCGTTAACGACCTGCTGAAAAAACACCGCCTCGTCGAGAGCATGTTGCAAAATCAGCCGATGCAGAGACGCAAGTTGGTGACCTCGCTGGTGCAAAAACAACACATGGTGGAACTGCGCACGCTGCTGGAGCGCCTGACGGCGGTTGAGATCGGCCAGATCCTATCATCACTCGAACCGGACGATGCGCGCCTGGTCTGGGAACAGGTCGCCGAGCCCAGACAGGACGACGTGCTCTGGGAAATTTCCGATACCTTGCGCGAGCAACTGGTCGGCGACCGCGAACCGCATTGCGGCGTGGGACAAATGAGCGCCTTCGAACTGGTCGACGGCCGCTTATCCAAGGTAGCGATCACCTGCCGCCACGACCTCAACGCGATACGACCGATCTGGATCGATCTGCTGGCGCCCAACAAGGCTCAGCGCATATTAATCGGCCAACATTATGGCCTGGAACTGCCCGATCCCGGCGATCTTAGCGATCTGGAAGCCAGCGCCCGTTTCTATGTCGAGCAGGACGAAATTCACGTCCATTCCGACTTCTTGCTGGACAGGGAAGGCAAGGCCCGCAGCGTTCCGGTGGCTTTCGTGTTGCGAGGCGACATCCTGTTTTCGGTGCGTAGCGAAGAACTGCCAGTATTCCGCTTGCAAAGACTGAGGGCGCGGACCCAACCCGGCTTCGTCTCGGACAGTCGCGACATGCTGCTGGACCTCTACG
>JAJRDU010000208.1 GCA_028748685.1 Methylococcaceae bacterium | reverse complement strand
CCGAACATGTCGCGGCGCGCCTGCAACAGGCGTTTCCGCAACTGAAAACCGAACTGGTGAAAATGGTCACCCGTGGCGACAAGATACTCGATGCGCCGTTGGCCAAGGTCGGCGGCAAAGGCCTGTTCGTCAAGGAACTGGAACAAGGCATGCTGGAAGGCACGGCGGACATTGCGGTGCATTCAATGAAGGATGTGCCGGTCGAGTTTCCGGACGGTCTGCATCTGGCGGTAATACTCGATCGCGAGGATCCGACCGACGCCTTCGTCTCCAACAAATACCGCAGTCTGGCCGAATTGCCGACTAATGCCCGCATCGGCACCTCCAGCCTACGCCGCACCTGTCAAATCAAGGAAAAATTCCCGAATGCGGAGATTTTGAGTCTGCGCGGCAACGTCAACACCCGCCTCGCCAAGCTCGACGCCGGCGAATACGACGCCATCATCCTGGCATCGGCCGGCCTGAAACGCTTGGGCTTTGCCGATCGCATCGCCGCCCAGTTGACGCCCGAGGAAAGCTTGCCGGCGATGGGACAAGGCGCGATCGGCATCGAATGTAGAATTGACGACGCCGAAATCCATGACTATTTAAAAGTATTGCACGACGAAGACACCAACATCCGAGTCTGCGCCGAGCGGGCAATGAACGCGCGTTTGAACGGCGGTTGTCAGGTGCCGATCGGCGGCTTCGCCGAAATCAGAAATGGCCGGTTGTTCATGCGTGGCTTGGTCGGCAGCCCCGACGGTTCGGTGCTTTATCGCGCCGAAGCTGAAAGCTCGCTGGATCAAGCCGAACGACTTGGTCAAACCATCGCCGACGATTTGCTGGCGCAAGGCGCGGACAGGATTTTACGGGAGTTATATCAGTGACTTTAGGCTTGAACGGCGCGCGAATTTTGGTCACTCGGCCCGCCGCTCAAGCCGATAAGCTGTGCAACCTGATCGAATTACACGAAGGCAAGGCCTTGCGCTTTCCGACGCTGGAGATTATCGAGGAACATCCAGAACCGCAAAGCTTGGAGCGCGCCACTCTGAGCGACTGGCTGATTTTTACCAGTACTAACGCCGTGGATTTTGCTATCAAGGCGTTCGGTGGCAAAATGCCGCACTCGCATAAGCGACAAATTGCCGCGGTCGGTCAGGCCACCGCAACGGCCTTGCGACAGGCTGGATGGCGGGTGGATTGCGCACCGACGACCGAGTTTAGCAGCGAAGGTTTGCTGGCCGAAGCGCCACTCAAGGATGTTGCGGGCAAGATTTGCTTCATTGTGCGAGGCGTTGGCGGTCGGGAAAAACTGGCGGAAACCCTGCGTAGCCGTGGCGCTTTGGTGGCTTATCTGGAAGTGTATAGCCGCCGTCGGCCCGAAGTCGACAACTCGGAACTGACGGCCTGCTTGGCGGCCAGGCAGCTGGGCGCTACGACTATTACCAGCGCGGAAGCCTTGCAAAACTTGCTGGCCATGCTGGACGAGGCCGCGCTTGTATTGCTGCGAATGGCACCGCTGGTGGTGGTGAGCGACAGGATAGGACAGACGGCGCAACAATATGGATTTAAACAGATTGCAGTGAGCCGACAGCCCACCGATGCAGCGATTTTAGAGACCTTGACGACGTTATTGAACGGGGAAAACAGTGGCCGAAGTAATTGAAGAACAACAACAAGAAAATCCAGCCCCAACCGTGGTGATTAAAAAATCTCACGCAGGCCTGTGGATCGGCATTCTCTCTATCGCCCTGGTCATCGCATTGGCCGCCGCCGGGTTCTACTTTTTCCAGCAATTGCGGAGCAGCCAGGATACCGAAAACAATCAGGATAATCTCAAGCTGATCGAGATCGATAAATCGTTGAACGATTTGCAGGTCCAGCTATCCGGTGTGCAATCGCAAATCGCCAACGTCAATGCCGAACTCTCCAGCAAGGACAATCATTTCAATCAGACGCTGGACGATTTTTCCAAACTGCACGAAGAACGACTCAATACCACCCGCAAGGAGCTGGAAACCTCTATTCTGATGTTGCAGCGGCAATTGGGCAAAACCCGTGGCGACTGGCTGCTGGCCGATGCCGAATATCTGTTGACCGTCGCCAACCAGCGCCTGCACTTGGTCGGCGATGTTCAGACGACCCGCGAAGCGCTGGAAGCGGCCGATCAGCGGCTCAGGGAAAGCGGCGACGCGGCGGTGTTCAAGGTGCGGGAACAGATCGCCAAGGAAATCGCGCTGCTGAATAATGCCACGGTACCGGACATCGTCGGCATTTATGCCGGCATTCAGCATTTGCAGGATGCGGTGGAAGGTTTGTCGGTCTTCCTGCCGCATGCCGGCAAACAGCCGGAAATGGCCGCTCCGCCTCAGGACCTATCCGAACATGGCCATGAAATCCTGGATAAGGTTGCCAAGCAACTGGAAGGCTATGTGGTGTTGCGTCACACCGAACAATCGGTCAACGCCATATTGACGCCCGAGGAAGCGCACTTCATCAAGCAGCAACTGAAAGTTCGGTTGGAAATGATCGAAATTGCGCTAGTACAACAAAACGACACCTTGTTCACCAGCAGCATCGCCGACGCCAAGCAATGGCTGCTGAAAAACTTTGCCGAGAACAAGCAAACCGAGCAATTTGCCGGCGAACTCGAAAAACTCGGCAACGTTCAAATTCGCAGCCAGTATCCGGACGTCAGCGGTTCGTTGAAACTGTTGAAAGACATCGGCAAACTGCGCATCGAGACCGATAAAGCGACATCGAGCAATCCTCCCGCACCGGCCGAGGCCGCTACACCGGCGGCAACAACTGGTCAGACACCGACCAGTCAGCAATAAGCGAGTGGCGTCCATGAAAAATCTTATTTATTTTCTCGGTTCGCTGCTTTGCGCCGTTGCCGTGGCGTTTTTGCTGCACAACTGGCTATCCGCAAATAACGATCCCGGCTACGTGTTAATCGGTTTCGGACACTGGTCGCTAGAAACCTCCCTGACGGTGTTTGCGGTGGCTTTAGTCATCGGCTTTTTCCTGCTTTACAATTTTTTCCGCCTGCTGGGCGTGTTGATCCGCATGCCAGGGCAACTGAGCAAACGTCGGCGCAGCGTTAAATTTAACCGCTCCCAAGAAGCCTTGATCGCCGGCCTGGTCGATGCGGCCGATGGTAACTGGGAGAGCGCCGAGAAAATCCTGATCAAACACGCCGCCAATAGCGGCGCGCCGCTGTTGCATTATCTGACCGCAGCCCGTGCCGCGCAATCACGCGGTGCGCTAGACAAGCGCGATGAATACTTGAAAAAAGCCGCCGAGCAGTCGTCCGATACCAATATTACCGTCGGCCTGACCCAGGCGGAATTGCACATGTCGGAGCAACAGTTCGAACAGGCTCTGGAAACCTTGGGCAAACTGCATTCCATCAATCCCGGCCATGCCAGGGTTCTGAAAATGATGCATCAGGCTTACCAGCATATCGGTGATTGGGAAGGTTTAAGCAAGCTGCTGCCCTCGCTACAACAGAACAAGATTTTGATGGAAGCGGAAGTCAAGCTGCTGGAAACCCAGACCTTCAGCCGTTTGTTGAAGCAGGCCGCCGAACAAGGCGAGCAACAAGCCATTGAGACTTGCTGGGAAGGTATTCCCGACCACGTCAAGATCATCCCCGGCATCGCCAATATCTACTTCGCCGCGATGATTTCAGTAGGCGCGGGCATTAGCGTCGAAAACGCAATGATCAAACAGTTGAGTAGACATTGGGACGATACCCTGCTGATGCTGTTTGCCAGTATTGAGACCGGCGATGTCGCAAAACAACTGCAAACCGCGGAAAAATGGCTGGCCGTTTATCCTGGTGACTCGGTATTGCTGAGAGTGCTGGGTAAACTGGCGCTTAAATCCGAGCAAATGGAAAAAGCCGAACAATATCTGCTGAAAAGCTCAAACATCGAAGTGTCCGTCGATGCTTATCAACTATTGGGCGAAGTATTATTCGTCAAAGGTGAGAAGGATAAAGCCTGCGATTACTTCAAGCGTGCCTTGGAACTAGCATCCAGCGAAGTAGTCAATCGGGCGGAAAGCATTAGCGGATAAGTCCCCACCTCGATAGAGCGCGGGCCGCCTCAAGCAAATAAGGTATCCCACATCGCATCGACTTTCTTGACCACATCCTCGCGCATCAAGATCGGCCGCCCCCATTCGCGGCTGGTCTCGCCCGGCCACTTGTTGGTGGCATCGAAACCGACCTTGGAGCCCAGGCCGGAAACCGGCGAGGCGAAGTCCAGGTAATCGATCGGGGTGTTTTCCAGTATCGTCAAATCGCGAGCCGGATCCATGCGGGTGGTGATGGCCCAGATTACATCCTGCCAGTTGCGCACATCGACATCGTCGTCGACCACAATCACGAATTTGGTGTACATGAACTGGCGTAAATACGACCAAGTGCCGAGCATCACCCGTTTGGCGTGGCCGGCGTATTGTTTCTTCATGCTGATCACCGCCATCCGGTACGAGCAGCCTTCCGGCGGCAGATAGAAATCGACGATTTCCGGAAACTGCTTTTGCAATATCGGCACGAACACCTCGTTCAAGGCGACACCGAGGATAGCCGGTTCATCGGGCGGGCGACCGGTGTAAGTGCTGTGATAAATCGGCACTTGGCGCTGGGTGATGCGTTCTATGGTGAACACCGGAAACTCGTCGACCTCGTTGTAATAGCCGGTATGGTCACCGTAGGGGCCTTCAGGCGCGGTTTCGCCGGGATAGATAAAGCCTTCCAGCACGATTTCGGCGCTGGCCGGTACTTGCAAGTCATTGCTCAAGCATTTGGCGACTTCGGTCTTGCTGCCGCGCAGCAATCCGGCGAAAGCATATTCGGATAACGAGTCAGGCACCGGTGTCACGGCCGCCAATATCGTGGCCGGGTCGGCGCCTAAAGCCACGGCTACAGGAAACGGCTGCCCCGGATATTTTTCCTGCCATTCCCTGAAATCCAGCGCGCCGCCGCGATGTGTCAGCCAGCGCATGATCACCTTGTTCTTGGCTATGACCTGCTGGCGGTAGATGCCGAGATTCTGCCTGTCTTTATTCGGACCCTTGGTAATCACCAAGGGCCAGGTAATCAAAGGCGCGGCGTCTTCGGGCCAGCAAGTCTGAATCGGATAATCGGCCAGATCGATTTCGTCGCCGATCCGTATCACTTCCTGACAGGGCGGATTACTGATCAGTTTGGGCGCCATGTTCAATACCTGTTTGAACACCGGCAGTTTCTCCATCGCATCCCTCATGCCTTTCGGCGGCTCGGGTTCCTTCAAATAGGCCAGCAATTCGCCGATGCCGCGCAATTCCGAAACGTCCTTAGCCCCCATGCCCATCGCCACCCGTTTCGGCGTGCCGAACAGATTGCCGAGCACGGCTATGTTGGAACCTTTGACGTTCTCGAACAACAGCGCCGGGCCGCCCTGTTTCAAGACCCGATCGCAAATCACCGTCATCTCCAGCACCGGGTCGACCTCGGCCTTGACGCGTTTCAGTTCGCCCTGTTTTTCCAATTGGGCGATAAAGTCTCTTAAATCTTTGTATTTCATGCGTTTATTTTGAGTGTCTTGGCTAAGAGGCGATCTTGTGTTTGATCGGGACG
>JAJRDU010000207.1 GCA_028748685.1 Methylococcaceae bacterium | reverse complement strand
CATCTTGCATCATGAACAAATGAAATACTTGTTTTGCAATATCCAAACCCACTACGCTACGATTCATTTCGGACTCCTCTTTGTCCCGTTATATATTCTCAGGTGCATTGTGACACCGTTAAGGGTGGGGAGGAGTCCATGTCATCATTTAAGAGAGCGCGGTTTTAATCCTGAGATTGTAGAAACCACTCTGGCGCATAAGCTGCCGGGCGTTGCTGGCGTTTATTCTCATGCCCAGTATCGAGAGCAGCGCAGGGCCATGCTGCAAGATTGGGCGGATTATCTGGATAGCCTCGTCACCGAGCAGGTTGTAATTCAGGCCAATTTTAGACAAGCAGTAAATTGAACTAAACGGATAGTCTCAAAGCCCTAAGGCTGGCCGTATAATTGAATTTAACCGGATAGCCCGACGGGGCGACAAGCGGGATTCGTCCCCCGTTTCCGGTTAATCCTTTCGGACGGCTTTCACTTTGACGGAGTAAAAATTGAGCAATTCAAAAGATGTGTTACATGTCATACGCAAGCTAGGTGTGACAGGTGTCTTGCAAAGCGTGGCCGCTGCTGCAAAAAATGCTTTCGAAAGAGATGGAAAAAAAGGGCTTTCAGATTTTATGCGTGATAATCCATATCTTAACTCGGAAGCGCAAAACTTTTTTGTAGATGTTTTTGAGGGAAAATTCAGAGCCAAACAAGGTCGCCCTAGAAAAAATGAACGAAATTTTCAATTGTATTTAGAGTACAAAAATCTGCGGAAGTCAGGACTAACCCATGAACAAGCAGGCGCTGAATTATCAACTAAATACTCAGGACTAGATGCTGCATCATTTACCAAGATCTTTCAACGCTTCGAGAAGGTCCCAAAAAGAAGATCGTCGAATTGACGATAAGAAACTTGGACAAAATGTAATATATATGTCCATGACACCCTAAAAAATATTCCCATAATGCCTAAGCCATGCCGTTGCAGTCCCGCAACGGCTAAACCAATAACACGAGGTTTAGACCATGGCTGTAATCTCTCAACCGACAATTCTGCCAACCATCAACCCTTTATATCGCCGTCCAGTCGTTGAGCAGCTGACTGGCGACAAGCGATCAACTCTGTACCGCAAAATCCAAAAGGGACTATTCCCGAAACCTGTGCAAATCGGCGGCGAACGTGTTGCTTGGCCGTCAAACGAAGTGCAGGCGATCGTCAATGCCCGCATTGCCGGGAAATCAGACGAGGAAATAAAGAAACTGGTTACAGCCCTGGAAGCAGCAAGAACGCAGTTAACCGCTGACGCTGCAGCGTAAGGTGGTGAGCATGGAAAAATTGAGAGGGGATGCCGCCCTGGCCGGCAGCGTCCCCGAAAAGAATCTGGCTTATCAAACCGATTCGTATTTTACAGATGCAGCAAGCCAACACAAGCGCGTTCTTGATTGGCTGCAATCGCACCCATTAACCACGCATCAGGCTTATCTAGAGCTTGATGTGTTTCATCCGGCTGCGCGTGTTCTGGAATTACGCGAGCAGGGGCATAACATCGTAACCCACTGGGAAACTGTTTATACCGGCAAAGCAAAGCACCGCGTTGCAAGCTACCTCTTCCATCCCGAAGTATCAACGATGCAAGGTGATAATCATGTTTATTGATTACATCGGCACTGAAAAAGAGCTGATCGCCGAAGCAGCGACATTGTTGGGCAAAACACTGGACGATGTAGAAGCGGGCTGCATTCACAAGGATTATATATTAAGCCAGTTGCGCACGCTTGACGCCTTGATTTGCTTAATCGGTATGTCAGATGATGAGAGGCAGTTGGCGCGAGATTGTTGCAAGGCGGCGTTGCAATGAGTACGCCAGAGAAAAAACTGCCACCATTCGGGAAAGTCTTGGCTGATCGCCAACGGTTCAAAAATCTGCCGTTTCTCGCCGTCGTCTGTGTCGGCGCCGATGCCTGGGCTAATGCCAAGCATTGGAACGGATTGCCCAACGATTGCACAGCAATGGTATTGCCGCATGATATGCCGCCGGCGTCTGTAATCTGGCCGGTATCGCGCTGCACCTGTCTTATCGAATGGAATACCGGGCTGAGCTCGTCGCTGATCATCGAGTTGGTTAAGTGTCTTCTGATCGCGGGTGCTGAACAAGTCACTGTTCGCCCGCTGTTCGTCGACATCAACACACCCGCCGTCGAATACGATCCGGGCTTACCGGTCGGCAATCGCTGGCGGCAGGTTCGCGAAATGATCCGCATGTATTACCCACCAAGGAAGGAGGCCGCCCGTGCTGCCTGATGCAATCGAGGTTGAAAGCCAGGACCTCACGCCCGCTCCTTTCCCATTAATAGCAGCCTCGGAACTGACCATCAAACCGGTACGGATTAACTGGCTGGTGCAAGGCATTATCGAGCGGGATAGCCTTAATCTGTTTTTCGGCGAGCCCGGTGCCGGCAAGTCGCTGTTTGCCTTGGATTGGGCCTTCTGTATGACGGCCGGAATCGACTGGCACGGCTATCGCGCTCAGCAAACCGATGTAGTGATTGTCGCCGGCGAAGGTTTTGCAGGGCTGGCGCGGCGATTGAAGGCGTTAGAGGTGAAATACAGCCGCAAAACGTCTGAACGCCTCTTTATCAGCCAACGCCCGGCGCAACTGCTGGACGAGAAAAACGCGCAGTGGGTCGCCGATAGTATTAAGGCACTTTGTCCAAACCCCGGTTTGGTCATTATCGACACCTTACATCGAAACATGGAGGGTGACGAGAACAGCAGCCAGGACATAGCCAAGTTCATCAACAATCTGGACAACTACCTGAAGCCTTTGGGCGCCGCTGTGCTGGTCGTCCACCACATCGGCCACGGCGACAAGCAACGCAGTCGCGGCAGTTCATCGATTCGCGCGGCAATGGATGGCGAATTCTCCGCAACCAAAGGTGAAGGTGGGATTGTCCTCAGTTGCCACAAGGCCAAGGACTTTGAAGCCTTCAAGCCCCTGCAATTCTCGCTTAAACCGACTGATCTTGATTGGTTGGACGATGACGACGAGCCGATGACCAGCGTTTATTTGGAGCACGTCGGCGAAGCCAAGACGATCAACAAAAAGCCGAAATTAAAGGCACGCGAAAGTGTCATTTTGTCCAGCTTATCAGATGCAATTGCTGCGCATGGTATCGAACCAACAGTCGAGATTAAGGCCAAATTTGCAGGATTTAACCTGATGTCCGGTCAACTTCGAAAAGTCGTACATGTTGATCATTGGCGTAGCGCCGTTTATCCCAGGCTTGATGCTGAAACACCTGAGACCAGAAAAAAGGCTTTTCAGAATGCACGTAAAAAACTATTCGAGCTTGGCAAGGTGGCTGATTTTGATGGGTACTGGTGGCCCATTTATGGATAACAAGCACCGGGGCGAAACGGGAAAAACGGGAAATTGGCCCCGGCTATCCCGGGAAATAGCGGGGTGCACTTCTTTAGAAGTGCCCCGACTCTTCCCGATAGTGGACCGGTCCATGCCCGTTACCCGAGCCGGTCAAAAAAACCAGAATTTATATGCCGGTGAACCGGCAAGGGATTAAAAGCATGAAAGCATCAATCTCAGACAAAACTTATCTGAGCGATTTAACCGGCGCCGAGATTGCCAGCATCAAAAAGTCACTGACCTACCAAAACCCGAAATATCTGGAAGCGCTGAAACAAAGTCGATCCGTTCGCGGCATTCCCAAAACTATTGAATTGTTCCAAGGCACCGATGATGGCTTATCGATACCCCGAGGCATATCGTTGGCGTTGTTGGGGGTGGTGGCTGGCGACGTAATGGACGACCACCACAGTCACCCGGTAGAGATCACCAGCATCATCGAGCCGAGGACATATCAAGAGCGGGCCTTACGGGAAATGGTGTCCGCCGGCGGCGGCGTACTGGTCGCTCCGACGGGATCAGGAAAGACAACTATCGGGATCGAGCTGGCCAGCCGGTTGGGTGAACGGTGCTTGATTCTGGTTAAATCCAAGGACTTGGCCGAGCAGTGGATAGGCGCAATCAAGAAATTTACCGGACTGGATGCCGGCTTGATAGGCGGCGGCAAGTGGAAAGAGAGCGAACAGTTCACCGTCGCACTGGTTCAAACGTTGTTCAAACATGATGGCCCGCTGGATTACGGGCTGGTGATCGTCGACGAGTGCCACAACGTGCCAGCACGACAGGCTTTCGCTGTAATCAACCGGCAACGGGCGAAATATCGTTTCGGCCTCAGTGCTACGCCACAGCGTCGCGACGATCTCGAAATGATGATACATGCCGCTCTTGGTCCGCTCGTAGCTGAAATTGAATCTAGCGAGGTTTCTGGCGCGGTTCTGCCGGTCACTGTCCCGACGCTGCAATATAACTTCCAAGGCAATCCGAAAAGCTGGGTCGATTTCATCAATAAGTTAGCTGAAGATCCCGAGCGTAATAGGCTGATCGTTAACAGCGCCATCAAATCTAGCCGATCAATCGGTACCGCTGTTCTTACCGGCACCGTCGAACACGCCGAAAAACTCCATCAGCGGATCAAACAGCACGGTATCGATGCCTTGTTGTTGCATGGCAAGTTGCCGAAGAAGTTACGCGAAGAACGTATGCATGGCGCGCCCGATTGCCAGCTCATTATCGGCACCTTGTCTCTATTGTCCGAGGGTATCGATTGGCCTCACGTTGGTGCGGTGATATTCGCTAGCCCGGTATCGGCCGCAGTTAACAAAGAAACTCCAGCGGCAACTCGGCTGATTCAATCGATAGGGCGGGCTCGCCGGCCATTCCCCGGAAAATTGGTCGCTCATGTCATGGATATAATCGACGCTAATCGAATAGTCTATAGCGTGCGTCAACGCGGCATGCCGCCATCGATGCTCTGGAACCCTGTGCGCCAATATTGGGACTATATTTTTCGAGATAAAAGCCAGATGGGTTTGAGTGCCAAGCACTTGCCCGATGGCTGCGCGTTTTCTTCCCGTCCGCCTAGTATTTTTAATCCCATCACTGGCAAAGCGGTATTTTTTGACAACTTTAAAGGCAATCTTGCCATGGATAATCAGCTAGTGGTATTGCGCGACGGTTATATCGTCATTGCGAGCTCTCAGAGTGGTGGCGTAGGCGGCGGGCTGATTATCGCCAAAGCCTCTTGCCAGGGCTTGGAAAATGTCATGGAGCAAAGCCCAACCATGCCGGCAGTGTTCTATAAACCTGCGCCTCCTACTCCGCCAGTCCCAACTCCAGCCCTTACCCGACAGCCATCTTTTTGGCAACAACTTGCGGAAGGACTACGAGAAATTCCTCTATTGACCTGGGGAGCGGCAGGAGTGATTGTCATGCTGGAAATATTGCGCCGCAGGCTCAAAGCAGCCAGAGCCGGATACGCTTCCGCAGGCACAACCGCACCATGGTGGCTATCGGCGCATCGCTCCCGCCATAAAAGCCGCTGGCGCTTAGTGTTTTGGAGCATCGTCGCGATTTTAGTGCTACCCCATATCGCTGGTTTAATTAACTTTAAATTGCAACGACAATGGGAATCCTGGTTCGTCGGCGACTCTCAAGCCTTACTCGATCCGGACACCGGACTGATCAAAGACATGGACCACTTGATGGTTTATGACAACGAACAACCCGAAAACCCCGCCATTCCTTGCAGCTTTGTCGGCGTCTGGTCGTCCAGAAACGGCAAGGAAATTTGGCATATCACCATGAGAGCTGACGGCACCTATGAAGTGGGCAATTCGCAAAACTTGCGCTCGCGCGGCCAGGCCAAAGGCCACTGGATGGTGCAAAGAGGCCATGTGGTCTGGCTAGCACCCGGTTATCAGCCCGATATCAACCGCATCAAATCCCACAAGGCGGAACGTTTTAGCTTGTACGAACGCAACTCCTCCGTCACCCAATTCGAGCGGATCGCTGCATTACCGGCAGAGAATTGCCAAGTATTACCGGACACCACCGATTAATGAGTAGCTTGCCCCGCAACGGGTTTATCTATCGGCACCCAAACGGCTTGCGAAGCGCCGTGGTAGCTAAATAACGCGCCACGGTTACTGGCTGCCAGCAGCGGTGTGGTCGAATTGCGAATTTCGAAGCCCAACTGCTCCGGAAGAAGCATTGCTACTTTAATATCACCGACCAAATTGTAAGTATGCAAACGCAAGGCCTTATCGGCGACATATAGCATGCTGGAATCAGGATTGAAAACCACCTTGTCGACTTGCGGCACAATAAATGGAGATTGACCGTGCTCGGGTTCTGGGTCGGCATCGCCCATCACCGGCGTCCCGTCGGTTCGCCACAAATTTAGGGTGTAAAGAAAACTGGCTTTGCCGCTAGCTTCCTGTAAACCGGCGGCTACCCATTCGTTATCCGGGCTGATAGCGCACGGTGTGGCGATGAAATAACTGCCTTGGCCCAGTTTTTCCGATTTCATCGGTATATGCGAGACCTCCGATGGTATCGATGCAAAAGTATCCGCAACATCAAGGCCGGACATTTGGCAATAGAAAACCATGGTACCGTCGTCTGAAAATTTGGACGGCATAAAGCCTAGGGCCTTGGATAAACGGTGGCTGGACAACAGCCGAGGTTGTGGCTCGACCGACCAGCGCTCGACGGTATCGAATGCATGAACATAAAAAGTATCGCCATCGCCGTAAAAGCCTATATGGGAATAACTGGCCGGCAATCCATAGGTGTTGGCCGGAATATCTCTAGGCACCGAGATTGCCGCCAATTTGGGGCTGGTTGAGACATTTTCCAAGGAATAAAGCACAACTTCCTTCTCGTCGTTACCGAGCAAAATATAGCTGTCGTTGGCGTTGAACTGCCGATAACTGATACCAGAGCCCGCGGTAATCGGTATATCGCGAATTGTCGCCACTAAATCACCCGATTTCGCATCTAACAGCTCCATAGCATAGTCGGCGCTTTTACGAGGATTAACACCGACCAGTATATATTTGCCCGTGGAACTCATTCTTCCATTAGCGTGGTAAGGTAAAGACCAAAGCTCCAGGCCGGTTTTGATGCTCCACACATGCATGGACGAGGCCGTATTGATCACAGCGAACAAGCTGTCCGGCGATACATCGACCTTATAAATCGATGTCGAATTGTCGAGTTTAAAGACGACCGGGCCCGTCAATTCGACCGCCATCCCCGGAATCTTCTGCGCAAATTTTGGCGTTAGTGCTTTTACCCCTTTTTCTGCCGCCATAAAACCTACCACCATGGCCATGAAACCAATCAAAGTAATTTGACCGCTGCCTTTTCTGATCATAATGACCGCTGAGACTGCCAGCGCCAAAACGATACTGTGGATAAATAAGTTAAGCACGTTGATTCCTTAAGTTGTTTTACTCCAAAACTCCAGCCAGCATAGGTGAAAGAGCGG
>JAJRDU010000206.1 GCA_028748685.1 Methylococcaceae bacterium | reverse complement strand
CCCAAATATGCGGAAGTGGAGGCCGAAATGCAGGCCTTGTTGGCGGAGTCGGAAGCCTTGCGGACGACTTTGATCGGCATGATCAAGGCCGATGTCGACGTGTTCGACAAGTTGATGGGCTGTTACGGTTTGCCGAAAGTCAGCGATCAGGAAAAAGCTCACCGAACCGAGCAAATCCAGATTGTGTTGAAAGAAGCTACGCTGGTACCGCTGGCATGCGCCAAGGCCTGTGCCAAAGCCATCGAGCTGAGCCGAGTTGCCGCGGAAAAAGGCAATCTAGGCGTGATCAGCGATGCAGGCGTAGCGGTGATGGCGGCTTACGCAGGCTTGAAAAGTGCCGCGTTGAATGTGTATATCAATGCGGCCAGCCTCAAAGATCGAGAGTTTGCCGAGGCCCGGTTGGCAGAATTACAGGAAGTCATGGCGGGGGTCGATATTGCAGCCGAGGACATTTACCAAATCGTCAAGCGCAAACTGTAATTCAACAGATTGATTTTTCCGATTATAAAAAACCGCCCTTCGAGGCGGTTTTTTTTGTTTTAAGCGGTCAGCCTCGATTGGCGGCGATTCAATCCCAAGAAGCCCACCAATGCGGAAAGAAATAGCCAGGCCGCACCCGGCAAAGGCACCGAGGAGACTGGGATACCGATTGGCATGATGGGTTGCATGGCGCCGAGTGCGGCGCCGGCGTGGTTACTCGCAATGAAATTAAACTGGTCGCCGTTACTGACCAGTATGGCCAGATTCAGCGTCCCAGTCTGATGCGCGGGGGAATTATCGGTATTTCCGCTGTTGAGATTTAGGGAGCTGTTGGCAGAGAAAAATTCAGAATGTACGTTGGACCCGGTTTTTTGCGCAAAGAAATCCACTCCAGCCATTGCTGAGTTATTGAAGGTTGAGCCAGTGTCGGGCACTAGTGCGGCATCGAGGCTGTAGTGCATCGAGAAAACCAGCAGGCCGTTGCCGGACACGTTGAGGTTACCGGATCGAAAGCTGTTTGCCCAGGCGCCAGATGAGGAGGGAGTGACCCGAGCCGATGTATCTAACGTCGTTGCATTGCTACTAACCTGTGCCCAAGAGTCGGTATTCCCTGCGGTCTTGTTTATCGAGGTGCTCCAGTCGGCGCTGAAGTCACTCTGGTAATCATTAGCCGGCTGAGTCACTACCGTTGCCGAAGTAGACAGGTTGCTCCAACTGACTGTAGGCGACGAGCCCAAACCCAGCGGAACTCCCGCAACCGAAAAACTGTTCCAGTCAAACACCGCATTTGCATAAGCATATGGCGCGAGCACAGTGGCTTCGGCATTGCCAGCCGTCAATCCCAGAAAAACCAGGATGGACAATTTCCTTCTTATCTCCATCATTAATACTCCAAAAACTGCATTGTTAGCGCTCATGTCAAACGAAAGGGAATGAGCATCCGATAGACGCCGTAAAATCGGCGCCGACAAAACACACACAAAATAGATGTCTGTTTTATTACAAAAATAACACGGTAATGTTACTGCTATATGACTGTTGTATTAAATTCACCGGCAGGTAGATATGAGTGATGTAACGCATATCGTAGCCTTGGGGCGATTTCGCATTTTTCCTCGAATAATTGCTGTTATTATCGTAACAACAAGACATTGAAGCCCTTTTCGGCGAAAATAGCGGTATGTTTTTCGCTGCAGTATTCCTCCATGTACAAATATGACGGCCTGGTCGTTCATCAAAGCCACGACGACGAAGGCATCATAGAAATCGTCGACCAGGAAGGCGTCAGAGCCTTGCATTTCGGTTCGCCTTCCCGGCAAAGCACCATGCTGATGTCCGATCCCAATCGCCTACATTCCCAGTATGCGCGGGCGATGATGGCGTTGCTGCTGTTTCACGACCAGCCTCGCGAGGTGCTGATGATAGGCCTGGGCGGCGGCACCATTGCTAAATTTCTGCTGCATCAGTTTCCCGACTGCCGTCTGAAGATCGTTGAATTTCGCGCCAGCGTGTTAAAAGTGGCGCGCAGCCATTTCGGCTTGCCGTTCGATCCGCGCATGAAGATCAAGATCGGCTGCGGCGCCCAGCATGTCCGTCAGCAAAGCAGGGAAAACAGCGAAATTCACGACCTGGTCATGATCGATGCCTACGACCATGCCGGCATGGCGCCGGAAGTCAGCAGCGAAATTTTTTTCGACAACTGCCGAACCTTGTTGACCCGGGACGGTCTGCTGGTGATCAATTTATGGGGGACCGATAAGGAGTTGTTCCAGCAAGTCACCTGGAACATGGGACGTGTGTTTGGCTGGCGCATCCTGTTTTTGCCGGTCCGAAACCGTGGCAACATCATCGGATTTGCATTCGGTGACCAGTTTCCCAAACCCAGCATGAAAGCATTAATCGACAAGGCCAAGCAGCTGGAGCAACAGTACCAACTGGAATTCTCCATCTATCTTCAAGACTTTAAACGCAACAATACCAGCACTATCAACCGGGTAATCAACAAGTGATTCACAACGCGCCGAATATCTTCGGCTATAAAAAATATTGGGCTCACCGTTTCGGTCCGGCGCCGGAATTGCCGATGAGCCTGGCCGAAATGCAGCAGCTGGGCTGGGATGCTTGCGACATCATTTTGGTCACCGGCGACGCCTACGTCGACCATCCCAGCTTCGGCATGGCGGTGATTGGCCGGGTGCTGGAGGCGCAAGGGTTTCGGGTAGGCATCATCTCCCAGCCGGATTGGCATAGCGCCGAAGACTTTAAAAGGCTGGGCCAACCCAAGCTGTTTTTTGGCGTCACCGGCGGCAACATGGATTCGATGGTCAACCGCTATACTTCCGACAGGAAAATCCGCTCCAACGATGCCTATACCGCCGACGGCGCGGCCGGCAAGCGTCCTGACCGGGCCGTGAATGTCTACGCCCACCGTTGCCGGGAGGCCTATAAAAACGTGCCTATCGTCATCGGCGGCATAGAAGCCAGCTTGCGGCGTATCGCCCATTACGATTACTGGTCGGACAAGGTGCGTAAATCCATCTTGCTGGATTCCAAGGCCGATTTGCTGGTGTACGGCAATGCAGAGCGTCAAGTCGTCGAGATCGCCCACCGTCTGGCGAAGGGTGAGGGCGTCCATGATTTGAAAGGCATACGCGGCACCGTGCATTTCGTCAAACAGGTGCCGCTAGGCTGGATGGAAAAAGATTCCACCGACATCGACAAACCGGGTGTAGTAATTTCGCATCAAAGTCCGTATCAGGAAATGCCGGTATGTGAATCGAATGTAGGGCCGAATTCATTCGGCCAAACCTCAGGCGAAACGGTCATCCAGTTCAAACCCATCGCCAATAAGCAGCGCGCGCAAACCGTGATCCGCCTGCCGGACTACGATGTGGTGAAGGACGATCCAGTGTTGTATGCCCATGCCTCGCGTGTCATGCATGGCGAAACCAACCCCGGCAATGCCCGCGCCCTGATTCAACGCCACGGCAACCGGGAAGTATGGATCAATCCGCCGCCGCTGCCTTTGACCACGCCGGAAATGGACGGCGTGTTCGATCTGCCATATTCGCGCCTGCCGCATACCGCTTACGGCAAGGCCAATATCCCGGCCTTCGAAATGATCCAGCATTCGGTACTGATCATGCGTGGCTGTTTCGGCGGTTGCAGCTTTTGCTCGATCACCGAACACGAAGGTCGCATCATCCAGAACCGCTCCGAGGATTCCATCATTCGCGAGATAGAAGCGATCCGCGATACCTCGCCCAACTTCACTGGCAATATCTCCGATTTGGGCGGCCCGACCGCCAACATGTGGCGCCTGGCCTGCAAGGATCCGGCTATCGAGGCTTCCTGCCGCAAGCCGTCCTGCGTCTATCCGGGCATTTGCCACAATCTGAATACCGACCAGACGCCGCTGGTCAAACTTTACCGGCGAGCCCGCAAGCTGCCCGGCATCAAGAAAATCTTCATCGCCTCGGGCCTGCGCTACGACATCGCTGTCGAGACACCTGAATACGTCAAGGAACTGGTGACCCATCACGTCGGCGGTTATTTGAAAATCGCCCCGGAACATACCGAGCAAGGCCCGCTGTCGAAGATGATGAAGCCGGGCATGGGCACTTACGACCGCTTCAAGCAGATGTTCGACAAGTATTCCAAGGAAGCCGGCAAGGAGCAGTATCTGATCCCCTACTTCATCGCCGCCCATCCCGGCACCGAAGACGAGGATATGCTGAATTTGGCTCTATGGCTGAAACGCAACGGCTTCCGCGCCGATCAGGTGCAGGCCTTCTTGCCGTCGCCAATGTCGATCGCCACGGCGATGTATCATTCTGGCAAGGACACCTTACATAAGGTGGCTCGCAATAGCCCAGATATTGCGATACCGAAAGGCATCAAGCAGCGGCGGCTGCACAAGGCCTTCCTGCGCTATCACGATCCGAAGAATTGGCCGCTGCTGCGCGAGGCCTTGAAGGACATGGGAAGAGCCGACTTAATTGGCAACGGCAAGCAGCATCTGGTGCCCAGCTTTCAACCCAAAGTCGGCGAACAGTCAGGCGATATACAACGGCCTAAAAGCCGGCCGTTTGTCACCAAGTACACGGCTATCAAGCCGAATCGATCCGGCAAACACAAACGCCTAAAGGATTAACAGCCACGGTTAAGCGGAAAACGCTGCATTTGCGACCAGCGGGTCTATGATGCACGACCTGGCGACCCTGTTACGCCCTTGTTTTTTGGCTTCATACAAGGCCTTATCGGCACGGCTGAGGACGCCATCGATACAAGTATCTCCCTCAGAGAAGCTGGCGATGCCAATCGATGTCGTGAACCGAAGCGAGGTTTGTGAGGGCAAGGGCACTTCGGCGGCGGCCACCGCGTTGCACATCCGCTTAGCGACTTCGAAAGCCCGAGCGCAACTCGTCGCCGGCAGCAGGATGGCAAATTCCTCGCCTCCCAGTCGGCCGATCATATCGACCTCGCGCACCAAACCTCGACAAACTTCCACCAGTTTTTTTAAGGTCAGGTCGCCGGCATGGTGGCCATATTCGTCGTTGATTGCCTTGAAATGATCGAGATCCAGTGCGAGTACCGACAATTCACCGCCATAACGGTGAATGCGTAAAATTTCCTGCTCCGCGGTTTCCAGAAAGTGGCGGCGGCTGGCGCAGCCGGTGAGGGCGTCGGTATTGGCCAGCTGTTCAAGCCGCCATTCCAGCTTCTTGTGTTCGGTAATATCCTGAATGATGCCCAGCACGGTCGCTTGATCGTGCTGGGGAAAGTATTGCACGGTGCCGAAAATTTTCGGTTTTTGATCGTCTCCGAGCTTAATGAGCTGGCTTTTACAGTGTACGATCCGGACTTCGCCGTCGGGCAACACGATTCGGTATTCGATATCGAACCCGCTTCCCGATTGGAGACGCTTGAGACTATCGGCGACACGTTCTCTATCGTCGGCATGCACGATTCGTAAAAACGTGTCGTAATCTTGCGGAAAATTCTGCGGTTCGAAGCCGAAGATGCGATAGGCTTCTTCGGACCAGCTAAATTGCTCGGCATGGGCATCCCATTCCCAGTGGCCTAGGTGAGCGATGGCCTGAGCTATCTTCAAATTCGCTTCGCTTTTGAGTAATTCCTCGGCGATGCGTTTCATCTCCTTCAAGGAATGATTCAAAGTTACATGGGTTTTCACCCTGGCTAAGACTTCTTCTTTCTGAAACGGTTTGGTGATGTAATCCACGCCACCGGCCTGAAATGCCCGCACCTTTTCTTCCAGTTCGGTGGCCGCGCTGATAAAAATCACCGGGATTTCTCTTAACTGGGGATTAGCCTTGATTCGCCGGCAAACTTCAAAACCATCCATGCCCGGCATGTGAATGTCCAACAAAATGAGTTCCGGCGGAACTGCCGCCATGGAACGCAAGGCCAGCTCGCCGTTGTTGAATGGACGCAAGCGATAACCTTCATCGGACAGAATGTCTGCTAGTAATTTGAGCGCGGCCGCTTCGTCATCGACGAGAAGTATGTTACTGATCATGGCGTTCATCCGGGGAGGTTTGGGTGTCGAGAGCTTCCAGCGCTTCCAATATAGGCAGATAATTGAAAGCTTGCAGATAGCGGCTCAGTATTTTTGCCAGTTCGGCATCCTGTTGTTCGATACGCCGCAGAAGTTCTGACAGTCGGTCGGTATTGCCCAAAATCAATTCGTTTATCAATTCACGGCGTAATGCTTCAGGCAAACTACCGATAGCTACCAATGAAAATGACGGATCGGTCTCGACAGGCTCTTTTTGCCGATACAAAAATTTCACGCCAAGCAACCGTGCCATGCAATCGTATATTTCGGAGGGGCGATAAGGTTTACGTACGAAGTCGTCCATGCCCGCCGCCAGCATTTCATCGCGTTGCTCGGAAAATGCCGAGGCGGTAACGGCCGCGATTTTGACATCCTTGCCGCTTTCCAAGCCGCGAATACGCTGCGTGGCTTCTAGCCCGTCCATCACCGGCATGCGCCTATCCATCCAGATGAAATGCGGCCGAAAACGTTGAAACATCTCCACACCTTTCGCTCCATCCTTGGCTACCTCTGTGATGAAGCCCACGTTATCCAGCAGGCGGCGCAATAACAGCCAATTTTCCTCTTGATCCTCGACGATCAAGATCCGGTATTCGGGCTGGCCCGGTTCCAGGCCGATGACGTTATTGCTCTCTTGGGCTTCGGCGGGCGGCAGTTCGGAGCTGTCGGCCAATTCAACCGGCACATTCAGCCGAAATAACGAGCCTTTGCCCGGTTCGCTTTCCAGCTCGACGTTACCGCCCATCAGCTCCAGATATTCGCGGACGATGGACAAGCCCAGGCCCGTGCCTTTTTGCGTCGCCGATTTCCCCACCTGCACGAAGGGTTCAAAGATGTGGCATTGATCTTCCTTGCTGATGCCTATACCGCTATCTTCTATCTCGATGACTAAGCTATGCACCTTCTTATCTGGCTGAAGCTTTATGCGTAGCGTCACGCCGCCTTGCCGGGTGTATTTGATGGCATTACCGACCAGATTGACGACGATTTGCCTGAGTTTATCGCCATCGGCCTTGATCACTCGCGGCAGGTCGGCGGGCTGATCGAGCAGCAGTTGCAGGCCTTTTTCCTCGGCTCTAACTCGCATCATGCTCATCACGTCTCTGGCCAGCGCACCGAGATCGAATACCTGGGTCTGCAGAACGATACGGCCGGCCTCTATCTTGGCCATATCGAGTACGTCGTTAATCAGGCTGAGCAAATGTTCGCCGCTACGATTGATGATGTCGAGATTTTCGCGTTGTTTCTCTCCCATGCTGGGATCGTTGCGCAACAGATTGGAAAATCCAAGAATGGCGTTCAGCGGCGTGCGTAGTTCATGGCTCATATTGGCGAGGAATACGCTTTTTGCGCGATTAGCGGCTTCGGCCTGTTCCTGAGCTGCTTTCGCTCTAGCCTGGGCACGGCGCATCGCTTCGGCTATCCCCGATATCATTGCGCAGTTCACCAGAAATACGGACATACCCAGCCAATCGCCGGCATCGGCGATGAAGGGCTTATCCGTGGGCGACCAGAGTAAAATGACAAACGCGGACAACGCCGTTGCCAGCAAGCCGACCGGTAGTCCACCGTAAAGAGCGGCAATCATCACCGCCGGATAGAAAGTCACATAGGGGATACGTAGCCCTAAGCCTTGTAGCGGCCATAGCCGTAACGCGGCAGCCATGGCGACAAGAATCACGGCAGTCGCGTAAGGCAGCCACGGATTGCGACGAAATTGTGCTTGCGTTTCCTGGTTTTTGTTCACTTTGAAGCGCGCCCCTAGGTAAGGATTTGTTCGTGCGTGGGTATCAATTTAGCCGGAATAATTATTAACAGTAACCTTGACTGTTCAACATACTATACCGCTCGAGCCGCGCCGGAAAGTTCCGGATGAATTATTCGACCGAACACCGGCGTTGCCCAGTATCGGCCGTTTTATACCCCGCAAACCACGATCTTGCTCAAACCGCCGCCTATCCGTCCGACCTGGATTCGGGTGCCGATATGTTCGGTCATTTCCTGCACATGAGAGATCACACCGACTTTCCAGCCCAAGGCTTGCAGACTGTCCAGCGCCTCCATCACCACGCGCAGCGTGTCGGCGTCCAGGCTGCCGAAGCCTTCGTCAATGAACGGGGAATTGACCTTGATCCGGTTGGAGGCGGGCTGAGCTAATGATTATCTGCTAAGGGTGAACGGTGGAATTTTAGCGCGATTGCCCCGGGCAATGAGCCGATCTAAGACAATCGTTCAACCATACCCGAAGCCGACTAAAAATACCCTGCCTCGTCAATTACTGTGCGCTTGTTTATTTAAACAACTCGGCCATCGAAATCACATTCTTGGCCATTTCGCCGAGGGCGATGTTGCGGTCCATCGCCAGTTTGCGCAGCGCATGGTAGGCCTGGTCTTCCGTGTAACCTTGGGATTTGATCAGGATGGCTTTGGCGCGGTCTATCAGCTTGCGGTCTTCCAGCTGGGTCTTGGTTTTTTTCAATTCTTCCTTCAGCGCGTGCTGTTCCTTGAAACGGGCGATGGCGATGTCGACGATGGACTTGATGCGCTTGGCTTCCAGGCCGTCGACAATATAGGCGCTGACGCCGGCTTTGATGACCTTGTTGATGGTTTCGGTCTGCTGGTCCTCGGCGAAGATTACCACCGGCAGCGAGTAGCTGCGGTTGATGTCGATGATCATGTTCAGCACCGCCTCGGTGGGGGTATACAGATTCAATACCACCACGTCAGGATGCAGGGATTGCACGATTTGCACCATGTCCAGTTCTTTCAGCCTCAGCGTCACCACTTCGCAGCCGTGCTGCCGTAACGTGCGCTCCAGTATACGTTCGCTGTCGAATTCGTCGACGACTAATACGTTTAGCTCGGCCATGGGTTAATCCAGCGCAATCTTCAGCAAGGAGCCGTCGGGCATGATTTCGGTGATGAAGTTTTTGGGTTCTTCCAGATAATGAATCAGCCCCAGCAACAGCAGGCTACAAAGACCCAGCATCAGAAAAAAATGAGTGGTGGACAGGAAGGTCAGCAAGATCAGAAAAATAATCGCCCCGGCGTTGCCGTAAGCGCCGACGATGCCGGCCACCTCGCCGGTGATGGCGCGTTTGACCAAGGGCACGAAGGCGAAGATGGCGCCTTCCGCCGCCTGCATGAAGACCGAGCAAATCAATGTCACGACCACGGCCAGCGTGATGGACCATTGCGGCGAAATCATCGCCATCAACAGATAACCGCCCGCCAGTCCGGCCACGAACAGCGCCATCGAGAGTTTGCGGCCTATCTTGTCGCTCAACCAGCCGCCGGCGGGACGGGCGATGACGTTGGTCACCACAAAACTGGAGGCCAGTAAGCCTGCATCCAGCATGCTGATGCCTTGCGTTTCGTTAAAGGTCTTGAAGAAAAACATCGGCAACATCGACAACACCGCCAGCTTGGAGCCGAAGGTGATCAGATAGGCCACGGCCAGGATGAAAACTTGCCGATATTGGTAATGGTGGATGCTGGCTATCGGTTGGCTCAAGCGGTCGGCGTTGTTGTTGACCAGTTTATAGGTGTGCAGCAGGAACAGCAGCCAGACGATCAGGTTGATGGTGATATTCCAGCCGTCCGACAACACCGGAGTCGCAGGGGTGGAGAGCTTCCAGCTCAGCAGCGAGATGGTGGCATATAAGGGCACCAGACTCAGCATATAAAGGAATAGGTCGCGAATACTGGTAACTTCCATTGCCATTGGCCGTCGGGTTTTCAGCTCGGCAATTTCCGGCGGCAGATTTTCGACGCTGAAATAATAAATCACCGAGTATAAGAGGGCGATGACGCCGGTCAACGCCACCGCGTAACGCCAGCCGTGTTCGGCGCCGAAATAAAAGGCTATGCCGGGCAGGAAAATGGCGGCGATCGCCGAGCCGAAGTTGCCCCAGCCGGCGTAGATGCCTTCGGCGGTACCGACCTGGCTGGCCGGAAACCAGTCGCCGATGATGCGCACCCCCACCACGAAACCGGCGCCGATAAAGCCCAGCAAAAATCGCGACCAGGCTAGTTCCGCAAAATTGTCGGCCATCGCGAACATGAAACAGGGAACGCTGCATACCGCCAGCAACAGGCTGTAGCTGATCTTGGCGCCGAACCGGTCCACCAGCATGCCGGTGATCACGCGGGCCGGAATCGTCAATGCCACATTCAGCAGTAGCAATATGTCGATCTGGGCCTCGCTGATCCCTAAATCCTGCTGAATCAATACCATCAGTGAGGCGTGATTGAACCAGACCACGAAGCTGATGAAGAAGGCGAGCCAACTCATGTGCAACACTTTGGTCTTGCCGTGAAAGGAAAACAGTCTGAAAGGCATAAAGGGCATGGCGTATCCGGAGTCTGTGTTTCCCGATGTTCAGCAGGTTGCGTGCCACAAATTTGAGCGCGAAAACAGGGTGGATTGACAGTCGTGGCTGGCTATTTTGGTGCAAACGATGCTTTTTCTTGCCTTATTTGGGTGCATAAATCCGAAAGAATAGTCGGTGTTTTTCGGTTCAGCCCTTGTTTTATCGGAGTTGCGGGTGTTGGCATCAATTTTGTTAGGTAGTTGTCAAGTCTCGTTGTTGGACTTTCTCCCTAAGTAAACCTGGACAAAGGCGTCCTGTTTGAATGAGTTTCTCATTTCAATCAGGATGCCTTTTTTTTTGGATTGGATTTAGGGATTTAACGAGGCCGTAGCATTGGATCGCCTGCCGACGATTTCGGTTCGGTAGTGGATATAGACGACATCAGCGTAAAAAGAGGCCACGCATGAATATCAAACAAACCCTGGTTGTTATCGGAAATGGCATGGTCGGGCAGCATTTTCTGGCCGGCCTGGTTAACAGCGGCGCCAAGGACCGCTACCGTATCGTCACTTTTTGCGAGGAGCCCAGGCCTGCCTACGACCGGGTGCATCTGACGGAATATTTTGCCGGCAAGAGTGCCGAGGATTTATCGCTAGTTGCCGACGGATTTTTCGAGGAACACGAGATTAGCTTGCATCTGGGCGACAAGGCCAGCCACATCGACCGGCAACGCAAACAGGTGACTTCGGCAAACGGTGTGGTGGTCGATTACGATAAGCTGGTGCTGGCCACCGGCTCCTATCCGTTTGTGCCGCCGGTGCCCGGGCACGAAAGGTCGCAATGTCTGGTGTACCGCACCATAGAAGATCTGGAGGCGATAAGCTCTGCGGCGGCAAAATCAAAAATCGGTGCCGTGATCGGCGGCGGTTTGCTGGGGCTGGAAGCGGCCAAGGCCTTGAAGGATTTGGGCCTGGAAACCCATGTGGTGGAATTCGCACCGCGCCTGATGGCCGTACAACTGGACGAAGGCGGCGGGGCGATGCTGAAACAGAAGATAGAGGCGCTCGGCGTAAAAGTGCATCTAAACAAAAACACCACCTTGATAGCCGACGGCGAGCAATGCCTGCATAAGATGAACTTTGCCGATGGCGAGACGCTGGAAACCGACATCGTGCTGTTCTCGGCCGGTATCCGGCCGCGCGACGACATCGCCCGAGGCTGCGGCCTGGATATTGGCCCACGTGGCGGCATCGTCATCGACAATCAGTGTAAGACCTCCGATCCCGACATTTATGCCATCGGTGAATGCGCGCTGTGGAACGGCCAGATTTTTGGCTTGGTGGCGCCGGGTTATGCGATGGCGCGCACCGTGGTGGCCGATCTGGCGGGCGAGGAGGCCAGTTTCACGGGCGCCGACATGAGCACCAAGCTGAAACTGATGGGCGTCGACGTCGCCAGCTTAGGCGATGCACACGCCAGAACCCAGGGCGCTCTGGTTTACACCTATCAAAACGGCTCCAGCGAAATCTACAAACGTTTGGTGGTCAGCCAGGATAAGAAACAATTGCTGGGCGCGGTATTGGTTGGGGAGGCGTCCGGCTACGGCAGCTTGCTGCAATATTGCCTGAACGGCATCGCCTTGCCGGAAAATCCCGACTCGTTGATTTTGCCGCAGCGATCCGATGAACCGGTGGGCTTGGGACCGGATGCCCTGCCGGCCTCGGCGCAAATCTGTTCCTGCCACGACGTCAGCAAGGGCCAGGTCTGCGGCGCGATCGAAGCCGGCTGTGCCTCTTTGGGCGAATTGAAGGCTCAAACCAAGGCCGGCACCGGCTGCGGCGGCTGTTCGGCCTTGTTGAAATCGGTATTGGACAGCGAACTGACCAAGCTCGGCGTGGAGGTGTGTACCGATATTTGCGAGCATTTCCCGCACACTCGCCAGGACTTGTACAACCTGGTGATGCTGGAAGAAATCAAAACCTTCGACGAACTGTTGGACAGGCACGGCCGGGGCCTGGGCTGCGAAGTCTGTAAACAGGCGGTCGGCTCGATACTGGCCTCGTATTGGAACGACTACATCCTCAACAAAGAACACATCGGTTTGCAGGATACCAACGACATCTTCCTGGCCAACATGCAGAAAGACGGTACTTATTCGGTGGTGCCGCGTATCGCCGGAGGCGAGATCACCCCGGATATGTTGATTGCGTTGGGCCGGGTCGGTAAAAAATATAAGCTGTACACCAAAATTACCGGCGGGCAACGCGTCGATCTGTTCGGCGCCCGCGTCGAACAATTGCCGCTGATCTGGAAAGAGTTGATAGACGCCGGTTTCGAATCCGGCCACGCCTACGGCAAATCGCTACGCACCGTCAAATCCTGCGTCGGCAGCTCCTGGTGCCGCTACGGTGTCGACGACAGCGTCGGCTTGGCGATCGAATTGGAGAATCGTTACAAGGGATTACGCGCACCACACAAGATCAAATTCGCGGTGTCCGGCTGTACCCGCGAATGCGCGGAAGCGCAAAGCAAGGACATCGGCGTGATCGCCACCGAAAACGGTTGGAACTTGTACGTCTGCGGCAACGGCGGCATGAAACCGCGCCATGCCGATTTGTTCGCCACCAATCTGGACAAGGAAACCCTGATCCGATACATCGATAGGGTGTTGATTTTTTATATCCGCACCGCCAACCGCATGCAGCGCACCTCGGTATGGATGGAAAACATGGAAGGCGGTCTGGATTACCTTAAATCGGTGGTGATCGAAGATAGGTTGGGCATGGGCGAACAATTGGAGCAGCAGATGCGCCAAGTCATCGATACCTATCAATGCGAATGGAAAACCAC
>JAJRDU010000205.1 GCA_028748685.1 Methylococcaceae bacterium | reverse complement strand
CACTGAAGATAGAAGTGCATATTTTTCTGGTCAACAGCGATCAATTCAAACAGGGCGAAAACACGCCGATTTCGGCTGAAAGCAGTGGCGAGACCCAGCACTACTTGCTGCTGGAGGAGTTTTACCGTACCTCGATTTACATCGCCGGCCGCATCCCTGTCTGGTGGCTGGTACCGCCGCAACAGGAAAAGCATTACAACCAGTATGTCTCGCATCTGCTGGAAAACCGATTCATCTCGGACGCGGAAGTGATTGATTTCGGCGGCTTGCAAGACATGCCGATGGCTGAGTTTGTCAGCGCCACGCTATGGCATATCTATAAATCCCTGACTTCACCACATAAATCGCTGTTAAAACTGTTGTTGATGGAAAGCTATGCCAGCGAGTTTCCCGATCCGCAGTGGCTGTGTCTGTTGTTGAAACTGGCGATCTATCAGGGCGATTTCAGCGTCGACAGCCTTGATCCGTATCTACTGATCTACCGTAAGGTGGATAGTTATCTGCAGAAGGCCGGTTCCAAGCAACGGCTCAATCTGGCGCGGGAATGTTTTCACCTGAAAATCATGGGCTCCTCCGGCACGGCGTTGGATAACAAGGCAAGGCAGTTGCACGAGGATTACATGCAAACCATTGCCAGCCAATGGCGTTGGCCGGATGGTCTGCTGGAAAATCTAGGCTTGCAGAAGTTTTGGAATATCCAGAAGGCCAGTACCGAGCATGGCGTTATCCGCGACCAACTCCAGCAATGCCTGAGGATGATTTTGAAATTTTCCGGCAACCCGGTCGATCATGATTATCACGAGAATAATGATCTCAAGTTGATTAGCCGTAAACTGCGGGCGGTTCTGGATTTGCGGCCCGGCAAGGTGGAAGTGCTGACGACGCGCACCATGGTGCATGACAAACCGGATGTACTGTCATTCGTCGAACTGGAGCAACCCGAAGCGCCAAGCGTTTGGTGTTTGTATCCAGAGAATATGGCGGGGCGCTCGGTCTTGCGCGAGCCGACGATCAAGCAAGCCGACAGCCTGGTCGAGCTGATGTGCTGGGCCGTGGTCAATGGTCTATACAAAAAGAGCGTCAATCTGAAACTGATCTCGTCCAGCCTGATGCTCAATACTAGTGAACTTGCCATGTTATTGGCTGAAATGCATGATTTTATATCGCGCTATTTGTTAAACAAGGACGACGATCTCGACGTGTACGAAAATCCCAACCGCTTTTTATCGTCGTTGCTGCTGATCAATCTGGGTGAAAGCCTGGCGATAGACGCCAATCTCCAGCAATTTGTGATGAGCGAGCGCTCCGATCCGTTCAGCTATGGCGAAAGCCGGCAATGTTTCGTGCAGAGCGTGGAAAAGCTCTCGGTTTCCAACTGGGGGGAAGTGACGCTGCAAAAATATAGTGGCTTGAGCGGGTTTTTCGCCTGCATCGCCGAGGTGTTCAACGATAGCGAGCGGCCGATAGCCGCCGATAAACTGCGTGTCGTCTGTTTTACCAAGGCGCGCGGCAAGAGTATCGCGTTGCGGATTAACACGCTGTTCGACAATCTGCTCAGATGCTTCGCAAATCCGCTGAACCAGAATCAGCCACGTTACATCATGGCGGGGGAGAGCGGTTATTATGTGTTCCGTTGTCGAGACCATGTATTAAGTTATTATCTGTTGGAAACCCATAACCAGCTGTTGCAGGAATTGGGTAGCGCCCAGCCGCAATTTTCGCCGGTGTGGTTCGATACCTATGTGCTGGAACAGACCTTTATCCCTTCGCTATACAGCCATAACCTGGCCGACATCATCCAGATTTTCTATCATGCCACCAGCAAACATGTCGCGGTTTATGTCATTGATGAAAAAGGTGCGCTGTTTGTCGCCCAACACGGTAAGGCGCATCCCGAGCATGTGTTGATTCATTATTCGGTATTTCTCGGCGGTTTAATGGCGCAAGCAAAACTGCCGGCTGCCGTGGGTATTAAATGTTACGAAATTCAGAAAAATTCGGCTGGCGTGGTGTCGTGTCATGCGGTTCAGGTCAAGCCGGAGAGTAGCGCCATGGACCTGCGGGTGCGCATCACCTCCGAGCAGACTGCCGATAGTTTTGCCGTCTATTGCAACGACTTGAAATTCTCCATCGTCGATACTCAATCCTATAACGCGGTGAAGAATCACATCCTGAGCCATCGAAAAAATTGCGACGATTATCCATGCCACATCACCGAAGTCGATGTACCTTGCCGGTTGTTGGGTATAGAGCATGCCAGCCAGGCTCAGGCAGTGCATTACCTCAATTACAGACAGAAACTGGAAGACAAATTGAACCTGTCTTCCTAAAGTAGGCGTGGTGGGTAAGGCTGCCGCAGAGTCCAATCCGGCGCGACGGGGTTGCCGCCGAGGTTTTCGAATAGTTCAACAAATCCAGTATCAGCACTTATAATGCCACGATCAAAATGAACTCCTCGGGCGCCATGCCCTCAGCAATGAACAATCAACACGCCGCCTTACCCAACCGATTGAAATGCCTGCTCGATCGTAACCAACACCATTTGCTCAAGCAAGGCCTCAAGGGCATAGAAAAGGAAAGCCTGCGCATCACCGGGCAGGGAGTGATCGCGCAAACCCCGCATCCCAAGGCCCTGGGGTCGGCATTGACCCATCCCTATATCACCACCGATTATTCGGAAGCACTGTTGGAATTCATCACGCCGCCGTTTGCCGACATCAAGCAAACGCTGGACTACATGCACCAGCTTCACCAGTTCGTTTATCCTCACTTAAAGGACGAAATGCTGCTGGCCACCAGCATGCCTTGCGGCATAGACGGCGATCTGAGCATACCGATAGCCGAATATGGCACGTCCAACATCGGCAAGATGAAGCACGTTTATCGTAAAGGCTTGTGGCATCGCTATGGACGCACCATGCAGGCGATTGCCGGCATTCATTTCAACTATTCGGTGCCGGAGGCGCTGTGGCCCATCCTCCATCAGCTGTGTGGAGCCGATTGCTCTCAGGAAGCCTTTATCTCCGAGGCCTATTTTGGCCTGATCCGGAACTTCCATAGGCATGGCTGGCTGATGCTGTATCTGTTCGGTGCATCGCCAACGATCTGCAAAAGCTTTTTCAAGAGCCGGCCACAGTTGATGGATCAATTCAAGGAATTCGACGACCGCACCGTTTATCACCCGTATGCCACGTCGTTACGGATGAGCGACATAGGCTACAAAAGCAAGAACCAGGCCGGGCTGAAAATCGATTACAACTCGCTGGATGGCTATGTCGAAAGTCTCGGTGCCGCAATCAATACGCCGTACCCCGAATACGAGCGCATCGGCGTCAAGGTCGATGGCGAATATCAGCAGCTCAATGCCAATATATTGCAGATAGAGAATGAGTTCTACAGCACCATGCGCCCCAAGCAGATCGCCAAATCCGGCGAGAAGCCGACCCTGGCCTTGAAACGGCGTGGCGTACTGTACGTGGAGATGCGCTCGCTGGACTTGAACCTGTTAAACCCGATCGGCATCGAGGAAAGCACCGCCCGTTTCATCGAGGCCTTCCTGCTCAGCTGTCTGCTGCACGACAGCCCGCCGCAAGCCGCCGAGGAATTTCAGATCAACAACAGCAACCAGTTGCTGGTCGCCAATCAGGGGCGCCAGCCCGGTTTGCAACTGAATCGCAACGGCGAGAGCATCAGTCTTCAGGACTGGGCGCATAGCATTCTCTATGCGATGCAGCCGATCTGCTACTTGCTGGATCAGGGCAGTCTGGATAGGCCCTACCAGCTGGCGTTACAGCAGCAGTTGGCGGTGGTCGACAATCCGGCGCTGACGCCGTCGGCCCGCATCCTAGCCTGCATGCGCGAAAACGGCCGGGACTTTGGCTGTTTCGCCAGCAACACCTCGGCGTTGCACAAGCATTACTTTAACGCCCAGCCGCTGGACCTCAAGACCCAGCAAGCATTCGAAGACATGGCCGCCGCCTCGCTTAAAAAGCAAGCCGACCTGGAAGCCGGCGACACCCTGAGTTTCGACGATTATTTAAGCCATTATTTCGCCCAGAGCTAAACCCATGACCGCATTCGACCTTTCCGCCGCGCAAACCGAACTGCAAGGCAAAAACCCGCGTACCATTCTGAAAGCCGCGCTGGCCGCCTTCGACAACATCGCCATCTCCTTCAGCGGCGCCGAAGACGTGGTGCTGATCGACATGGCGTTGCAAATCCGCAAGGACATTCAGGTATTCTCGCTGGATACCGGCCGCCTGCATCCCGAGACCTACCGCTTCATCGAACAGGTTCGCAAGCATTACGGCATCGCCATCGAATTATTGACGCCGGACCGCGAAGTACTGGACGCCTTCGTCAAGGAAAAAGGCCTGTTCAGTTTCTACGAAGAAGGCCACCAACAATGCTGCGGCATCCGCAAGGTCGAGCCGCTACGCCGCAAGCTGGCGACGCTGGATGCCTGGATCACCGGCCAACGCAAGGATCAAAGCCTGGATACGCGGGCCGACATTCCCGAGGTTCAATTGGATACTGCGTTTTCGACGCCTGATAAACCTCTGATCAAGTTCAACCCACTGCTTAACTGGACGTCTGCCCAAGTCTGGGATTACATCGAGGCCTATCAAGTGCCGTTCAACGAGTTACACAAGCACGGTTACATCAGCATAGGCTGCGAGCCCTGCACCAGGCCGGTATTGCCCAACCAGCACGAACGGGCAGGGCGCTGGTGGTGGGAGGATGGGGCCAAAAAGGAATGCGGGTTGCATGCGGGGAATGTTAAGAAGTAGGCGTAGAATACGCCAATCGGCATTTCTGGCAGATCAAGTGTGCCAACATATGAGCAGAGCGGAGCTTCGTGGCAAGTTGCAGACAATCAAGAATAACTATGCACTCGCTCAGGCTGGAAGCTTGTTCTTGGCGCAGCCTGGAGCTGTAACGAAATTTGATGAATATTTCACCACAATTGCAGATCATCCTGAAGCAAAGACTTTTGGCTACATCCGCTACGTCTTCGAAAACGATGAATTGCTTGCTCTGGCCATGAGTCAGTTCCGAACGTCCGTGCTCAGAAATTGCCTCAAAGAAATGTTCGAATTGGTAAAAGCCTACGGAATGGAAACAAACCAAATCAAACTCGTGAGGGATGCACCGTGGTATCAGTTCTTGCGCATGATAAGAAATAGTTTTTCTCACGACTATTGTGTGAGATATAGGGAACATGACATAAAACTGCTGCCAATCACTTGGTCTGGCCTTACGCTTACTGCCGCTATGGATGGCAGCAAGTTACCTGCGGATGGTTTTCTGACAAGGGTGAAAGTTTTGGAACTGATGGATGACGTAATTGCGTATATTGAACAACATGTTATCTAGTGTGGTAGTCTGCTAGGGTGGGTGTGGTTTTTATATCCACGCGGATTTTAGGCATTGCAATAGCAATGTTTCGCTTTCGCGAAGTTTGATTTAATGCCGGTTCTCGCACCGGCGGGCGAGTTCCTTTCTTTTGCTCCGCCAAAAGAAAGGAACTAAAGAAAAGGCGGCCCGGATGCCGCTTTAATCACTCGGCACATCCATGTGCCTCGCCCTTCGGGTGCTGCGCATGCAAATCGGCTCTCCTGCCCATTTGTCCTCCGTTCCTCGCTTTCGACGGGGGTTGCCGGAAGGCACGTCCCTGTACCTCCGGCAACGCGATTCATCCATGAATCGCCCCTTCGGGCTGATCCCGCCGAAAGCTCCGGTGCTCGGCGCGGCAAACGGGAAACAACCCGCGCGGCAAAAACCAATTTATCTTCAATTATGGGAAGATATACAGAAACCATCTAATAACTTGTTATAGCGACAACATCAGGAGCGACCCAGCAATACGCTATGATTCATAAAAATATAGTAGCGGCTATTTGCTCCACAGGATTGTTCCTCTCTTTGCCAACGACTGGGAATGAAACGCCAAAAGTCTCGGCAGCAGAGCTTAGGGCAATTTATATGGCTGCCGGTTTAACCGAACGTAACGGACAAATACTGGATGCCTGTGAGCAACCCACGCAACCAGAAATAGAAGTGAAGGATCTAAACGGAGATGGAAAACCCGAGGTATTTGTAATTGTTGGTGGCTCTTGTTACGGCAGTACGGGAGTGAATCTATCTCTCCTCATAAACGACAGGCGGGGACACTGGAAAGATAACTTCGGGTTTCCCGGGGTCTACAGACTTTTAGATTCCAAGAATATGGGCTACCCAGACATAGAAATCGGAGGCCCAGGTTTTTGTTTTCCAGTTTGGCGATGGAATGGCAATCAGTATGAAATTCACAAACGTTGTGAGCGCTAACGAATAAGGTTAGTCGTGTAGGCTGGGCACGGCTTTTGTGCCTACGCGGAATTGATGCATTTTGAGAGCAATGTTTCGCTATCGCGAAGCTTGATTTAACGCCGGTTCCCGCACCGGCGGGCGGGTTTCTTTCTTTTGCTCGGCCAAAAGAAAGAAACCAAAGAAAAGGCCGCCCGGATGCCGCTTTGATCCTCCGTTCCTCGCTTTCGACGGGGGTTGCCGGAAGGCACGTCCGTGTACCTCCGGCGACGCGATTCATCCATGAATCGCCCCTTCGGGCTGATCCCGACGAAAGCTCCGGTACTCGGCGCGGCAAGCGGGATTAACCCCGTCCCACCCGAAAGTTTGTTCGCTAAAATCCGACTGGTAGGTGCCGAGGAACGAGGCGCATCGTTCGCGATTTGATTCGCTCATCAACGTTATAACCTGCGCAAGGCAAAACGTGCCTGAAATTCCACAGAATTAAGAAGCCGATTTCGACGTGGTATGCAGTGCGTACCCTACAGTTAAAATCGAATTGATTGGGTTCAGCCTTAAATTCCGGGATGGTTTTCTCCCGTTTGCCGCGCCGAGCACCGGAGGTTTTGAACGGCATAGCCCGAAGGGGCGATGCAAGGATGCATCG
>JAJRDU010000204.1 GCA_028748685.1 Methylococcaceae bacterium | reverse complement strand
ACCTGGGCGGATTCCAAATCCAGTATGCTCAGCAGCATGTTTTGATAACGAGTTGGCATCAGATGATTGGCGTCCGAGACGATGCTTTTCAATTCGTTCTTGTTAAGAGTCTCGGTTTTGCCTTTTTGGGTGTTGACGCCAAACATGCGTAAAATCAGGCTAGAGAGAAAATTAATTACCCAGATAATAGGGTAATTAATTTTCAATAAGGGGCTGTATATCCAGGCGGATAGGAAGGCCGGTATTTCCGGTTTGAATGTACCCAGGGTTCTGGGAATTACTTCGGAAAAAATCATCACCGTAAAGGTTAACAGTGCAATACCGGCGGCTATCGTTTCATCGCCACCGATGCGAAGGGCGATCAGGGTGGTCAGCGATGCCGCCAGAATGTTGACAAAATGGCTGCCGAGCCGGATTAGACTGATCAATCGGTCGGGACGTTTTAGCAACTCCTGTGCTTTGATGGCGCCTTTGTGTTTTTTTTTAACTAGATGGTGCAGCCGATAGCGGTTCAGCGTCATCAGGGCCGATTCGGAGCCGGAAAAGAAAGCGGAAATCAGCAATAAAAATGCCAGTATACCAAACAGTATACTAAGAGGAATGTCGTTCAATGACGTGGCTCTGGCTGTTAAACATGGGGCTAGTTTCTATGCTGACGAAATTTTGTCAAGTCGTTAAGCAGGGGTTAAGTGGGGATGTGATTTTGAGTTTCTTTAAATAACATGAAGTAAGTCATACAACAACTTGAATCAGGGAGCATTTTGACATTGATCGGATACAATGCTTAACTTAAAAAAGTTTGTGAGGCCGTATCGGCCGGATCAGTAATTCATAGAGAAGACACGCATGGCTTTGCCGGAAATTTTGCTAATTGATGACAACGGAACCCGGATTCAGCAAATCGAGACTGTCCTCAGGTTTTTGGAATACGGTGTCACGGCGACAGGTAGCGTCGATTGCGAAACGGCGTTAAACGATAGTGATAGCTTTGACGCCGTGTTCGTGGGTGAAGGCAGTGAGAAACAAGCGGCGTTGATCAGAACCATTGCCGAAAAAACCGGAGACATGCCGATATTTTTGCTGGTAGACAAGGGGGCGCCGCCACTGGCTACGGCAATTCAGCAACTGTTGGCCGGTGTGTTGGAATGGCCGACGGTTTATTCGCTGTTAAGCGAATTATTAAACAGCTTACCGCAACGCCTGGAGCCTCCTAAAAAAGCTCAAGCCAACAAAGGTCTGGCTGGACACAGCAAGGTCATTCAAAAAACCCGCGATTTGATTGATCAAGTAGCCAAATCCGATGCCACGGTGCTGATCCTGGGCGAATCCGGCACCGGCAAGGAAGTGGTGGCGCAGGCACTGCATCGCGCCTCACTGCGTAAGGACAAACCCTTCGTACCGGTCAATTGCGGGGCGATTCCCGGAGAACTGCTGGAAAGCGAATTGTTCGGCCACGAAAAGGGCGCGTTTACCGGCGCATTGACATCCAGGCAGGGGCGCTTCGAAATGGCGGAAGGCGGCACGCTATTTCTGGATGAAATTGGCGATATGCCTATGCCTATGCAGGTGAAGCTGCTGAGGGTATTGCAGGAACGCACCTTCGAGAGGGTTGGTAGTAACAAGACCATCCATTGTGACGTGCGCGTCGTTGCCGCCACCCATAGGAATCTGGAACAAGAAATCAACGAAAAACGCTTTCGGGAAGACCTGTACTATCGCCTCAACGTGTTTCCCATCGAAGTGCCGTCGCTACGCGAAAGGGTCGAAGACATTCCTTATCTGATCAACGACCTGATCGCCCGGATGGAAGCCGCCAATCGCGGCTCGGTGCGTCTTACCCATAAGGCCATTGCGGTGTTGATGCAGCACCATTGGCCGGGCAATGTGCGCGAGTTGTCTAATCTGATCGAGCGGCTGGCGATTATCTATCCCGAAGGCACCGTCGATGCCGTCGACCTGCCGGAGAAATTTCAGGCTTACGAAGTGCCGGAAAGCGCGCAGGCCGTGGTATGGGAAGAGCCGGAAACGGCAGAGGAGGGCGAGGCTGATGACGTGATGTCCGCGTTTAAACCGGCCCCTTCCGTCAGCGCCGGCAAGGTGCAATTGCCGGAGCAAGGCATCGATCTCAAGGAATATCTGACCGATCTGGAAAACGAACTGATACGCCAGGCACTGGAAGAATGCAATGGCGTGGTCGCCCATGCCGCCAAGCTGCTGAATATGCGCCGCACCACGTTGGTCGAAAAGCTGCGCAAGGTCGATGCCTAAGAGTAACCCCGCACAACCCTGACAGCTCGGGATCGAAAGGCATTCGGGGCGCTGTTACTGTCTCCATTCCGCCTTGATGCGCAAAATCTCCGGCATAATTTCCAGAAACAGCGCCAATAAGCGCGGGTCAAAATGGCTGCCGGCATTCTGTTTCATCACTTTCACGGTTTCGTCCAGCGGCCAGGGCTCTTTATAAGGGCGTTTGGTGGTCAGTGCATCGAAGACGTCCGCAATCGCGACTATTCTCGCCGTCTCCGGAATGGCCTCGCCGGCCAAGCCCAATGGGTAACCGCTGCCATCCCATTTTTCATGATGATAGCGAGCGATTTCTGCGGCCATTTTGATTACCGGATTGTCCGATTTACCGAGAATGTCGTAGCCGATCTGGGAATGAGTTTTCATGATTTCCCATTCCTCGGTATTGAGGGCGCGCGCCGCCTTGAGAATGCCGTGCGGAATGCCGATCTTGCCGGTGTCATGGGTTGGCGCGGCCAACTCTATCATTTCTACTTGCGCGGGTTTCCAGCCCGCGGCGCGAGCCAGGGCCGTCGAATAGGCGGCCATGCGCCAGATATGGTCGCCGGTGTAGGGATCGTTGTAGTGGCCGGCTTCGCCGAGCATTTCGATCGCGGCACGGGCCAACCTGTCCAGTTCGTCAACCCTCACCAGCGATAGTTGGGTCCGCACCCGCCGCAGCACTATCGGTCCCGACACCGGTTTTTGAATGTAATCGACAGCACCCACATCGAAGCCGCGCGCTTCGTCTTCCGTCTCGCCCATTGCAGTAACGAAAATCACCGGGATATTGGCGGTGGCGGGGTCTGATTTCAGATGCGCGCAGACCTGATAGCCATCCATGCCCGGCATCATGATGTCCAGCAGGATAATGTCCGGATTGTGATCCTTAACCGCCGCCAAAGCCTTTTCGCCGTTAATCGCAAAAATAAGCTGAAAATGATCCTTGAGGATCTGCTGGAGGACTTTTAAATTATTCGGTTCGTCGTCAACCAGAAGTACTTTGTAACTGTCTTTCATGTGGCGTCTCCATCGATAACATCCGAGATTTTGGCAAGCAATTTTTTGACCTCGATTTTTGCGCTATCAAAGTCGAAGTGATCAATCTCGCGGTGAATAGCGTTAAAGTCGCCCTTGTCCAGATATGGTTCAATCTTTCGCAACAAGGGTTCGGCACTTTCCGGATTTAATTCGTCCAGCGTTACCAGTAGTTGCAGCAATATTTCGCGGACCCGTCTCGTATCGAAAGGTTTTGCAGCCGTAACCTGATTCTGCGGGGGCAGTTGTAACTGCCGGATGGCGATATAAGCTTTTTTAAGCGCCCTATCCAGGCCGGCGAAAAGTTCGGTCATGTTTTGAGCGTCGCCGGTTTTCAAGTGGATGTCCAGTTTGGTTACCAGTGAGAAGATTTCAAGCAATGCCAGATTGCCGGAGATACCCGTCAGGGCGTGCGCGATGCGGCCAACGGTTTCGGTATTGTCCGGGTTTTCGGCCAATAGCCGCGCCATTTTTGACGCATCGTCTGCATGGTCATCGGCGAAATTTATCAGTGCCTTGGCGTAAACCAAGGGATCGCGCCAGGTCGCCAGGCCCTTGTGGCTATCGGCCAAGCTGTCGAGTGGCCTAAAATCGATGGCGGCTTGCGGTTTGCTTTCCACCAGGATGGAGGTTCTGGCGATGCCGGTGCCCTTGGGTGTCAGGATTTCCATTTGTTCAAGCAACTCATTGACGTCGATCGGTTTGCCGACGATGGCATCCATGCCGGCTGCGATACATTGCTCGCGCTCATGCTGCAATACGCTGGCCGTCAGCGCCATGATCGGAATATGGGTGCCGCGCCCGATTTCCAGTTCGCGGATATTGCGGGTGGCATTGATGCCGTCCATGACCGGCATTTGTAGATCCATCAGGATGAGATCGTAGTTACCTTTAGCAAAGGCATCCACGGCCTCCCGACCGTTTTTCACCCAGTCCACACTATGGCCTTGTTGCTCAAGCCGCAAGATCGCCAGCGTGGCGTTGGCGTCGATGTCTTCCGCCAATAACACCTTAAAGCCGCGCGGAGAGAAATATTCGACCAAGTGCTCGGCTTGGGTTTGATCAAGGCAGTTGTCCCGTAGGGACGTTTCCGGCAGTCGCACGGTAAAATGGAAGGTGGAACCCACTCCCAGTATGCTTTCAGCCCAGATACGCCCCTCCATCAATTCCACCAGTTGTTTGCTGATGGTGGTGCCGAGACCCGTGCCACCAAAGCGGCGGCTGGTGGTGGTGTCCGCCTGAGAGAAAGGCTCGAAGATTCTTGCGGTTTGCTCGGCCGTCATGCCGATACCGGTGTCCCGGATGGCGAAGTGGATCAAATCGGGTTCATCGGTCTTGGTTATCGTCACGGTGATCAGGCCGGATTCAGTAAATTTCACCGAGTTGCCCACCAGATTCAGAATTACCTGCCGCAAGCGGTTGGGGTCGCCGAGAAAATATTGCGGTAAATCAGGGGCGATTTTTAGGTCGATTCTCAGGCCTTTTTCCGAGGCGCGCTGCCCTAGGGTTTGCAAGGTGTCACGAACCGCAGACGGCAGATTGAAACAGACGGTTTCCAGTTCGATTTTGCCGGCCTCGATCTTGGAAAAATCGAGAATATCGTTGATCACCCCCAGCAAGTGCTTGCCTGAATTGAGTATGGTTTCGACGTGTTTGCGAGTGTCCGTGGGCAGATTTTTATCTTGAAGGACTACCTCGGCAAATCCGATCACGGTATTCATGGGGGTGCGAATCTCGTGACTCATATTGGCCAGGAAGTTGGCCTTGGCTTTGGCGGCGGCTTCCGCGGCTTCCTTGGCGAGTCTCAATTCCTGTTCAGCCTGCTTTTGTAAAGTGATGTCGGAAATAAAGCCCACGAACAAATGGCGGCCTTCGCCGAGAACGGCATGGCCGACGGCCAAATTCGCCGGAAAATGTCGGCCATCCTTGTGCAGGGCGGTTACTTCTCGTTCGATGCCGATGATCTTGGATTCAAGCGTCGTCAGGAAATGGCGGATGTGACCGTCATGTTCAGCTGCAAAAGGTTCCGGCATCAGCATGGAAACATTGCGGCCGACCACTTCGGCGGCCGTCCAGCCGAACAAGCGTTCCGCGGCCGGGTTGAACATTCGGATCGCGCCGCTGGCATCGATAGTAATCACGCCATTCACGGCCGTTTGGACGATGGCTTTCACTTCGGTGGTGGCCATCGCCACCAGTTCTTCAAGATGCTCGCGGTACCTGAACAATTCGGTTTCGGCGGCCTTGCGTTCGGTGATGTCGGTGATGGAACCCACCATTCGTATCGGTTTGCCCTCGGTATTGCGTATGGCTTCGCCTCGATCCAGCACCCAACGGTAGCTACCGTCCTTATGCCGCAGGCGCAGTTCGGTGGCGTAGCGTTCGTTGTTCTCCAAATGACGGCGGAAAGCCTCGCTGGCCGGCTTTTTGTCGTCGGGGTGAATCAGGTCGAAGAAA
>JAJRDU010000203.1 GCA_028748685.1 Methylococcaceae bacterium | reverse complement strand
TTATGCGGCCTCGTTGCGGCAAGCGCTAATGCGAATGCGGCTGTTGGAGTAACAGTTGCCGCGGGACAAACTTACGACAATGGTGTCGCCGGCACTTTTTCCCCTGGTACCATCTACGTGTTTGGAACGTTAAATAACCAAGGAAGTATGAGCGTAGATGGATATACAAGCGTACACGGAGTCTTTAATAACTACAAAAACTTGGCTTCTCATCAGTTCAGAATAAGCTGGTCAAATTCACAACAAACTGCGGCAGGTGTTTTTAATAACAAGTCGACGGGTATACTTAATCTTGATTACTATGTTGGTATCTATGCCGGGCGACTGGAAAACGATGGACTGATTAATTTTATGAATACCTACGGTAGCTTCTTCCAGATGGGCTATTACACGAATTTCCAATCAGCAATCAACAACCGTGGTGAAATTCGAGTCGACACCAAACTAGGATGTGGCGCCAGAGGAAAAATCAACAACTGGGGGACTTTTAAAGTCACCGCTAATAATGAAATGCTATGCCAAGATCCCGGCACGGGCACGGGGCAGCTGGATTTTTATCAATATGAAGGGCAAACCGTCATAAACGGAAAATTCAGCGCGGATAGCACGAATATCCTGGGCGGCATCTTAAGCGGCAACGGCACCGTTTCCGGCGTAATGAATATCGGCAATGCCGCCAGCATTTCCCCTGGCGACCGCCTTGGAACCTTGACCATCGACGGCAATTTCAACTTTTCCAATTCGAGTTTGTTGATAGAAATAGGCGGCAAGGCGGCCAACCTGAGCGACCGTTTGGCCGTCACCGGCAACGCCATTTTAAGCGGCACCTTGAACGTGATACTCGCCAAGGGCTTCACACCCAAAGCCGGCGACGTTTTCGACATTGTCACCGCGACCGCCGTGACGGGCGATTTTGCCACCACCAATTTACCCGCCTTGCCGAACGGTTTGAGTTGGGACATACAAACCCTGGCCGATAGAGTCAGGCTAACGGTGCTTTAACGGGTGTTTTGCCGGTTGCCGACTGGCTTTCTCCCCCATGCCCGCCGAAGCACCCGGAGCTTTCGGCGGGATTTGCCCGCTAGGAGCGCGCAACTCGATCAAATTGCAGGCTCTTGCGTAAACCCAAACCACTCATCCAAAACCTGATGCACATCATCGATCCCGGTTTTATTCAGCGCGGAAAACAGCTGCAAGGTCACGACGATGCTGACTTGGCCCAGGTCTTTTTGTACCTTTAACAAGGTGTTCTTGGCGGCGCCGAAATTCAGCTTGTCGGCCTTGGTAAGTAGGATGTGCAACGGCAGGTTGGCGTGTTCGCACCACTCGACCATTTGCCAGTCGAATTCGGTCAAGGGATGGCGGATGTCCATCACCAGCACGATGCCGCACAGCGCCTGGCGGTTTTTCAGGTAGCTTTCCATCATTTGCTGCCAGTCTTTCTTCATGGCCTCCGGCACTTTGGCGTAGCCGAAACCCGGCAAATCGACGAGTTTGCGCAGGGCGTCGATCTCGAAGAAGTTCAAGAGCTGGGTGCGGCCGGGAGTCTTGCTGACTCGTGCCAGTGCGTTTTGCTGTACCAGCGTATTGATCGCACTGGACTTGCCGGCGTTGGAGCGGCCGGCAAAAGCGATTTCCATGCCTTGGTCGGGCGGCGCGTCCCGTAGGCGCGGCGCGCTATTGATGAACTTGGCCTGGTGATACACTGGATTCATCGCTATCTCGCTTATGGTAATTAAATCGGTTAGAATCCCAGCCATTATAGCGTCTGGCGCCGCCGTTCAGGCCGCTTTGCGTCAATTAACTTTTCCTGACAGGGGCCCCCATAATGATAAAAACACTGCTGACTGTTTCCATCTCTCTCGCATTGACGGCAAGTGCCGGCATCGTGCATGCCGAGGCTAGTGCCAGCGGCGGCAAGGCCAAGGCGGCATCTTGTTCCGGGTGTCACGGCGAGGACGGCAATAGCGCGATGCCGGGTTTTCCTAAACTGGCCGGTCAGCATAAAGGTTATCTGGTCAAACAATTGCAAGCCTTCAAGAGCGGTGCGCGGATAGCGCCTATGATGGCGCCCCTGGCAGCGGGACTGGATGATCAGTCTATCGAAGAGATCGCTACTTATTACTCGGCCAATAAAATCTCGGCCAATCCCGCTCCGGTTTTGCCGGCCAACGATGACGACGATGATGCGCCCGCCAAAACCGACGAACAGAAAAAAGCCGAACTGGAAAAATTGATTCATGAAGGCGGCGATTTATACCGAAATGGCAATCTTGCAACCGCCGTATCCGCTTGTGTCGCCTGCCACGGTCCTTTCGCCGAAGGCAACAGGCCGGCGGCGTATCCGTCCTTGCATTCGCAACATGCCGATTATCTGATCAAGACCCTGACCGATTTCAAGACCGGCGCCCGCAGCAAGAGCCGCGAAAACATGATGCACATGATCGCCACCAAGATGACCGAGCAGGAAATCAAGGCGGTTTCTTATTATATTTCGACTATGAAGTAGGTTTAGGCCGGTCGCAACCCATTACATTCTTACGGAGAACTCTGATGTTGAAAAAAATCGCATTTTTGGGCCTGTTTTGTTTCGCCGCGTTGGCGCGTGCCGCAGGTGGCTACGAAACCTTGTCGCCGGCCCAGCCCGTGCAAAATCCCGACAAGATCGAAGTCATCGAATTTTTCTGGTATGGCTGCCCACATTGCTACCATCTGGAGCCGGCGATGGCGGCCTGGTTGAAAACCAAGCCGGCCAACGTCGAGTTTATCCGCCAACCGGCCGTATTCAGCGACCTGTGGGGCAAGCATGCCAAAGTCTTTTTTACCGCCGAAGCACTAGGCGTGCTGGATAAAGTTCATGCCGATTTATTCGATGCGATCCAGAACAAGAAGCAAAAACTGACTTCCGAAGACGAACTGGCCAAGTTCTTTGCCGAGCATGGCGTCAAGGATGAAGATTTTCGTAACGCCTATAATTCCTTCCTGGTCGATGCCAAGATGCGCCAGGCTGAAACCATGGGCTCTCGTTACGGCATCACCGGTGTTCCTGCCCTGATCGTTAACGGTAAATACCGCGTGACGGGGCCATCGGCTAAATCGCAGGACAACATGCTGACGGTGACCAATCAGCTCATTCAGCAGGAAAGCCAGGGAAAATAATTGCTCAATAAGTTTTGCCACACGGACGTGGTTTGGCAATCGGTGGGAAACGTCGGCATAGGTTTA
>JAJRDU010000202.1 GCA_028748685.1 Methylococcaceae bacterium | reverse complement strand
TTCAACCCGTTATGGGCGGCGCTAGTATTCGTGCCGGGTTTTGGTTTGTTGATCGTTTTTTTGCAATTGGCTTTTCTGGCGTGGCCGAACGCCAAACAAGGCACGGAGCGCTAATCATGGAATTATTTTTCATATTGCTGCCGGTCTTCGCTTTGTTTTGTTTATGGTTGGGCTACCGTATTCTCGAAAAGGCGGGGTTTGACGGCCGTTGGACCTTGGTTTTGTTAGTCCCCATCGTTAATGTCATCATGATCTGGGTTTTTGCGTTTAGCCATTGGCCTAATCTCCGCGCGAATGCCGAGCAGGATCTGTAGTTATTTAAGCGCTGATTATTTATGCCTTTGCATCAATCCGATAAGAGGCGAATAATGCAATCGAGCGCGACTGATGGTATGGCTGGTGAATACCGTTTTCGGAGCTAGTCCAAGATGTTGCCTGTCTTTGTCGGTATTTCTAATGCCTCGGAGGTGTATCATTTGCCGGTGTCACCCAATCTCGTATTTCGGTTTTTCCATTCAGCCTAGATGGGCTGGTCAGGCTTTAATCCAATGCCGGTTTTGTACCTAATCCATGGCCGGTAGCAAATCATATCCATTCCAAATCGAAGAGGAACTTCATGTGGCCGAGCGCATTGGGTCATGACTTTACTCGTCTTCGGTGTTTCGTTTTACAGGCTGTCGATGGATGCGGCCGTATTTAAAAAGCAGATGCCTTATCCATCTTCTCGAAAAATCAATGCGCCGAATCGGCTCTTGTTGCTCAATACAATTTATTGTTTTGGATGCTTAGTGTGAGTGCAAACACTAATGCCGAAATCGTCAAAAGGTTTAATGTTGACAGAGCGTCCGGTTTCATCCGTCAGAATGCAGGTGCGGATGACTTTGTCTATTAAAGTAATATCAGCGACAAGCGTTTCAAATCGCTGACAGAGGGCCAAAAAGGCCAATTGGCTCGGATGCAGGGCAAACTCCTGCCGAGCAGTTGATTGTCCTTTGATGGTGCGTTATTTGTACTTATAAAAATGGTGAATAGCTATGCAAACCCCATTACAAATTACTTTTCGTGGCATACCAAAGTCTGAAGCCGTAGAGGCGAGGATTCGTGAAAAAGTAAGCAAGCTGGAACGATTTCACTCGCATATCATGAGTTGCAGGGTGGCAGTGGAAGCCGAACATCAACGCCATCATCAAGGTAATCACTACCATATTCGTATCGATATCACCGCGCCCAATAAAGAGTTGGTTATCAGTCGTGAACACCACGACAAAAAAGCTTATGAAGATATTTATGTGGCCATACGTGACGCTTTTAATGCGGCGGCTAGGCAATTGGAAGGCTACGCGCGGGTACGGCGTGGCGAGGTTAAGAACCATGACTTGCAAACTACCGGAAGGGTAATCCATATTTTTCCTGAAAACGATCATGGTTTTATAGAGTCGTCGGATGGCCGCGAAATTTATTTTCATCGCAATAGCGTGGTGGGGGGGGGGTTTGATTCCTTGTCGGTTGGCGACGAAATCCGCTATATCGAGGAGGACGATGACCTAGGTCCGCAGGCCGCCATTATTTACCCCTAGCGGGCAGTTTTAAACGTCTTTAATTAAACATCATACAGTGGCGAACCGATGGGGTTAAGGTCTCATCGGTTCAGGTTATTGGTCAGTCTAAGCTCTCGGTCCGGGATTCCTTGGTAGCGTTGGAAATATGCTTCGTGTCACTTTTGAGACAAGCCGAATAAATCAGGCGAGCCCTAAGCAAAACTGCTAAAATTTGCGCCTTTTTCGACCTCCCTCTATTGTCATCCGCTAATAGGGCGCAAAAAGTACATGACAAAATTCATCTTTATCACCGGCGGTGTGGTTTCCTCATTGGGGAAAGGCATCGCGGCTTCCTCTTTGGCTGCGATTTTGGAAGATCGTGGCCTGAAAGTCACTCTCACCAAGCTCGATCCATACATCAACGTCGACCCCGGCACCATGAGCCCGTTTCAGCATGGCGAGGTGTTCGTCACCGCCGATGGCGCGGAAACCGATCTGGATTTAGGCCATTACGAACGGTTTCTGAAAACCACGATGGCCAAGAAAAACAATTTCACCACCGGCCAGGTTTACGAGCAAGTACTGCGCAACGAGCGCAAGGGCGAGTATCTCGGCGCGACGGTGCAGGTGATCCCGCATATCACCGATGAAATCAAGCGCCGGGTGTATGCCAGCGCCGAAGGAACCGACGTGGCGCTGATCGAAGTTGGCGGCACGGTGGGCGACATCGAGTCCCTGCCGTTCCTGGAATCCATCCGGCAGATGGGAGTGGAACTGGGCCGTGACCGTGCGGTATTCATTCATCTCACCCTGGTGCCTTATATCAAATCGGCCGGCGAGATCAAAACCAAACCAACCCAGCATTCGGTCAAGGAATTGCGCACCATCGGTATCCAGCCAGATATCCTGATTTGCCGTTCCGAACAAACGATTCCCGCCAGCGAACGCAAAAAAATCGCCTTGTTCACTAACGTCAACGAGAAAGCGGTGATTTCCGCAATCGACGCCGACACCATTTACCGGATTCCGCTGTTGCTGCGTGAACAAGGCTTGGATGACATCGTCGTCGCCCAGCTACGTCTGGATGTACCGCCCGCCGATTTGTCGGCCTGGGAAAAGGTGGTCGACGGCCTGACGCATCCGACCGACGAAGTCAGCATCGCCATCGTCGGCAAGTATGTAGACCACACGGACGCGTATAAATCCTTGAACGAAGCCTTGATCCATGCCGGCATCCATACCCGCCACAAGGTCGACATCAAATACATCGATTCGGAAACCATCGAAGCGGAAGGCACCGCGCAACTGAAAGACGTCGATGCGATCCTGGTGCCGGGGGGGTTTGGCGAGCGCGGCGTGGAAGGCAAAATATCCACGGTGCGTTTTGCCCGCGAGAACAAAATTCCTTTCCTGGGTATCTGCTTAGGCATGCAATCGGCGGTGATCGAATTCGCTCGCGACGTGGTCGGCCTGGAAGGCGCGCACAGCACCGAGTTCCTGCCCAACAGCCCGCATCCGGTCATCGGTCTGATTACCGAATGGATGGACGAAGCCGGTCAATTGAACACACGCGACGAAGACTCCGACATCGGCGGCACCATGCGCCTGGGCGCGCAAAAATGCCGCCTGAAAGCCGATTCGCTGGCTTTCGAGGTCTATCAGAAAGACGTGATCACCGAGCGTCACCGCCATCGCTACGAATTCAACAACCAGTATCTGAAACAACTGGAAGCGGCCGGCATGCGTTTTTCCGGAAAGTCGCTGGACGGCCGTCTGGTGGAAATTATCGAGCTACCGGATCATCCCTGGTTCCTGGCTTGCCAGTTCCACCCTGAATTCACCTCGACACCGCGTAATGGCCACCCCTTGTTTTCGGGCTTTGTTTCCGCCGCCGTTCAACATAAAAAGCACCCTGTTGGGGCATAAACACCCCGTTGGGGCATAAAAAAGGTTAAGCATGAAATTATGTCATTTTGAAGTCGGCCTGGATCAGCCATTTTTCCTGATCGCCGGCACCTGCGTGATCGAAAGCGAGCAAATGACGCTGGATACCGCCGGCAAGCTGAAGGAAATCGCCGATGAACTGAAGATTCCGTTCATCTACAAATCCTCGTTCGACAAGGCCAACCGTTCATCTTTGGGCAGTTTCCGCGGTCCCGGTCTTGAAAAAGGCTTGCAGATACTGGAAAAGGTCAGAGAGCAAATCCGCGTACCTGTATTGACAGACGTTCACGAAGACACCCCTCTGTCCGAAGTTTCCGATGTTGTCGACGTACTGCAAACTCCGGCCTTTCTGTGCCGGCAGACCAATTTCATCCAGAGCGTCGCAGCCATGGGGAAACCGGTCAATATCAAGAAAGGTCAGTTTCTGGCGCCTTGGGACATGGCCAATGTCGCCGCCAAGGCCAAGGCTACCGGCAACGAGCAAATCATGGTTTGCGAGCGCGGCGTATCGTTTGGGTATAATAATCTGGTTTCGGATATGCGCTCGCTGGCGGTGATGCGCGATACCGGTTGCCCTGTAGTGTTCGACGCCACCCATTCCGTGCAATTGCCGGGCGGGCAGGGCAATGTCTCCGGTGGCCAACGCGAGCATGTGCCGGTGCTGGCTCGTGCAGCAGTAGCGGTCGGTATCGCCGGGCTGTTCATGGAAACTCATCCGAAACCGGAAGAAGCACTTAGCGACGGCCCCAACTCCTGGCCGCTGCACCGCATGAAAGAATTATTAGAAACGTTAGTCACAATAGACCGGGCTGTTAAATCTAGCAGCCTGATTGAAAACACACTATAGAGGGAAAGGTAATGGCAAGAATAGTAGACGTAAAAGCAAGAGAAGTTTTGGACTCGCGCGGCAACCCGACCGTTGAAGCGGAAGTCTATTTGTCCTCCGGTATCGTCGGCAGCGCGATGGTCCCATCGGGCGCTTCCACTGGCGAACGCGAAGCGATCGAACTGCGCGACGGCGACAAAGCTCGCTACCTGGGCAAGGGCGTCTTGAAAGCCGTCAACTACGTCAACACCGAATTGCGCGAAGCCGTGGTCGGTATGGATGCCGACAAACAAACCGAGCTGGACAATAAAATGATCGCTCTGGACGGCACCCCTAGCAAAAGCCGTTTGGGCGCCAATGCCATCCTGGGCGTATCGATGGCCGCGGCCCGCGCCGCCGCTCAAGAAGCCGGCAAACCGCTGTATCAATTCCTGAACACCAGCGGCGAATTCGTCATGCCTGTACCGATGATGAACATCATCAACGGCGGCTCGCACGCCGACAACAGCGTCGATTTGCAAGAATTCATGATCCTGCCGGTCGGCGCGCCAACCTTCCGCGAAGCGATCCGTTACGGCGCCGAAGTATTCCACAACCTGGCGAAAGTGTTGAAATCCAAAGGTTTGGCCACCACCGTCGGCGACGAAGGCGGTTTCGCACCTAACCTGCGCTCCAACGAAGAAGCCATCGAAGTAATCCTGGAAGCCATCGAAAAAGCCGGTTACAAGGCAGGCCAAGACATCTATCTGGGCATGGACGCGGCGGCTTCCGAATATTTCGAAAACGACAAATACGTGCTGTCCGCGGAAAACCGCAGCTTCAACTCCGTGGAAATGGTCGACTTCCTGGCTGCCTGGGTCGATAAATATCCCATCATCTCGATCGAAGATGGTCTGGACGAAAACGATTGGGACGGCTGGAAATATCAAACCGAAAAATTGGGCAGCCGCATTCAATTGGTCGGCGACGACTTGTTCGTCACCAATCCTGCAATCTTGAAAGAAGGCATAGCCAAAGGCATCGCCAACTCCATCCTGATCAAGGTCAACCAAATCGGCACCCTGACCGAAACCCTGGAAGCGATCAGCATGGCCAAAGCCGCAGGCTACAGTGCGGTGGTTTCTCACCGTTCCGGCGAAACCGAAGACACCACGATTGCGGACCTGGTTGTCGCCACCGGCACCGGCCAAATCAAAACCGGTTCATTGAGCCGTTCCGACCGTGTCGCCAAATACAACCGTCTGATGAAAATCGAAGACGAGTTGGGCGCCAAAGCCAGATACGCTGGTCGTAGCGCGTTTAAAATGTTGTCCAAATAATGTAGGTCGGGTTAGCGAAGCGTAACCCGACACGTCGACTTTAAAGTTGGGTTACGCCCTTCGCTATCGCTCAGGGCTAACCCAACCTACATTTTTGAGATACCGCCATTAAAACGCTCATCGCCATCATCATCCTGCTGATTGCTCATCTCCAGTACCGGTTGTGGCTGGGTGATGCCAGCATCTCTCAGGTTAACGACTATCGGCAACGCCTCGAAACCCTGACCAAGGAAGCTCAGGAAAAAAAGGAAAGGAACGACTCCCTCTATGCCGAAGTGCTGGATCTGCGCAAAGGTCTGGAAACCATCGAAGAGCGCGCCCGTTACGAGCTGGGCATGATCAAGGAAAACGAAACCTTCTTTCAAGTGCTTGAGTAGCCATGAGTATTTTGCTTGCAGAAATTTAACAAGCTTTGGTTAATTGTAATTGTTCCCGCAATTGTCTTTTTGCTCCTGATTGCAGGGGTTTGGGCTGTTAGTTTGGATCAACGAGCGAAAATAGCTGACGAAATTCTCTTTGGAAAAAGCAAATCCGTTTTCTCCGAGCAGATTATTACTGCGGCTTTATCCGCCCGCTTTCCAAATGGTTCTGATCCAAAAGAACTTCAGTCATTTGTTGAATCGTTTCCCTATGGTCATTGCGAACAAAGTCCTTCAAAAAAAGCACTTGAATGCACATTGACGCTTTCCGGTACTGTTTGCGTGGCGACAGTGCTGAAGATTTCGAGCGATGTTGCTGCGAGCGGTGAAATACAACGGATTCAAGTGAAGCTAGAAGGCGTTTCTTGCTGACGGACGAAGAAACTACAAAAAATCTGTAATGAACAAACCTTACCAACAGACTCACTTATGCTGGGCCGTGGTGCCCGCAGCCGGCGTCGGCAAACGCATGCAAGCCGACCGCCCCAAACAATACCTGCCGCTGGCCGGCAAAACCGTCATCGAACACACCCTGATCCGCTTGCTGGAATCCGGCGCCTTTCAAAAGGTCGCGGTGGCGATTTCGGTCGAAGATCCATACTGGCCGGAACTGGAAGTCTCCAAACATCCGAACGTCATCACCGCTCCCGGCGGCAAGGAACGCGCCGACTCGGTATTATCCGCGCTGAAATCCCTGCAAGGTTTGGCGGCCGAAGACGATTGGGTATTGGTACACGATGCCGCCCGCCCCTGCCTGACTTCGACAGATATCCATCTGCAAATCGATACCCTAAAAAACGACGCGGTTGGCGGCATCCTGGCATTGTCCTCTCACGACACCCTGAAACACGTCGACGGCGACACCATAACGGCAACCATAGACCGCAAGCACATCTGGCGGGCGCTGACGCCGCAAATGTTCAAATACGGCATGCTGCGCGACGCCTTGCAACAAACCGAAGGCAACCCGGCCGTCACCGACGAAGCCAGCGCCCTGGAACTGTTGGGCTACAAGCCTAAGATCGTCGAAGGCCGCCCCGACAACATCAAAATCACCCGGCCCGAAGATCTGGCGCTGGCGCAATTCTATATGGAGCAACAATCATGATCCGAGTCGGCCAAGGCTACGACGTCCACCGCTTCAACGATGGCGACCACATCATCCTGGGCGGCGTCACCATCCCTTACGAGAAAGGCCTGGAAGCCCATTCCGACGGCGACGTGGTGCTGCATGCGCTAGCCGACGCCATCCTCGGCGCCGCAGCGTTGGGCGACATCGGCAAACACTTCCCCGACACCGACCCCGAATTCAAGGGCGCCGACAGCCGGGTGCTGCTGCGCCATGTCTATAAGATCGTCCGGGAAAAAGGCTATCAGCTGGTCAACGCCGATGTCACCATCATCGCCCAAGCGCCGAAAATGTTGCCGCATGTGCCGGCAATGCGCGCCAACATCGCCGCCGATTTGGAAGTCGATGTCGACTTCATCAACGTCAAAGCCACCACCACCGAAAATCTGGGCTTCGAAGGCCGCAAGGAAGGCATCGCCGTGCAGGCGGTGGTGTTGATCGAGAAATAAAACCTGCAGTCTGCGTAGGTTGGGCTGAGCAGAGCGAAGCCCAACAAATTCAATCTGTTGGGCTTCATGGTATCCAGCCAACAGGGCATGCCCCATATACCATTTTTGGTGCTTGGTTCACCGAGAGGGTCGAAAATAGTGCGGGGTGCATTCCCTCGCGGCTGCCTTTTGTATTGATGCTCGGTAAATGAAGGAATCGACAATGAGTAGAATTGACCCAATAGCTAAATTTATCGATTATGGCTTTGAGCATTATGACGGAGGTTTCGGAATCGTGCTTTTTGGCATCATTATTATTATAAGTTCCGGGATGATTCCATGGCTAAGCGCCAGTCAAAAAAGAGGAATTAAAGGCTATTTAGACGCCGAAAAAGACTCACGTCCGCCAACTACGGAGGAAGAGTTTTATCACTCGCATTATCTTACGTTTAAGACTGGAATCTTCTTTGTTCTTTTAGGTGTTTTTTTATACTTTTTCAACCAAGCTGATTTTCTGAGCGTTTGGAGCAAACTCGGTTTTAAACAAACTAGTCTCTTTGAAAAACTCAACAGCGGCACATAACTCGGTACGGACTAAAAACTCAAATGGATAGTCAAAACATCGCATTGTCCTTGCCGGGTTGGCCCTACGCCTACGGCGGCCCAAGCGCCCCCGGTGTCATGAAGGCCGAACCTGACGATTTCATCGTCGAAGAATTCCTGTCATTCGTGCCGGAAGGCAGCGGCGAGCATGTGTTTCTGCATATCGAAAAAGTCGGCGAAAACACCGAATACGTGGCTCGTCTGTTGGCCCGCCATGCCGGCGTCCGCCAGCGCGACGTCAGCTATGCAGGCATGAAGGACAGGCATGGCCGCACCCGACAGTGGTTCAGCGTCTGGTTGCCCGGCAAGGAAGATCCCGACTGGTCGGGCGTCGAATCCGAAACCTTGAAAATCCTGGAAACGCTTAGACATGCCCGCAAACTCAAGCGCGGCGTACTGGCTGGCAACCGTTTCACACTAGTGATCCGCAACTGGCAAGGCGACCACGACATCGCCGAACGGCAACTCCAGCAAATCAAAGATCACGGCTTCCCCAACTACTTCGGCGAACAGCGTTTCGGCCATCAAGGCCGCAATCTCGAAAATGCCCTGGTGATGTTTCGGGGAAAGCGGGTCAAACCCGAACAGCGTTCGATCTATCTGTCGGCGGCCCGCTCCTATCTGTTCAACCTGATCCTGGCCGAACGGGTCACGTCGCAAACCTGGAACACCGCCCTACCCGGTGACGTCTTCAAACTGGATCAAACCAACAGCCATTTCCACGCCGAACTCATCGATCAAGCCTTGGTCGAACGCCTCGAAACCGGCGACATCCACCCCACCGGCTCGCTATGGGGCAAGGGCGATAGCGGCGTTACCGGCGAAGCGCTGGCGTTGGAGGAACAAATCATCGCGGAGCATCGTGAATTGGCCGATGGCCTGCTGAAAGCCGATCTGGAAGCCGACCGGAGAGCCTTGCGTGTCATGCCGGAGAATCTGGCTTGGGTTTTTGAAGCTGATGGCGTGTTGTGTCTGTCGTTCGGGTTGCCGGCAGGAAGTTATGCCACGGCGCTGCTTAGGGAAATTGTCGATACCGATCCAAACCAAACGTAGGGTAGGCATTTCAGGACATATCTAGTTTAGTCGCTACCGCGACAAGGTATTTTTTAATGTCGGTTTTCGCGCCGACGGGTGAGATACTTCCACTACAAAAACCATCCCTGGTTTTCGCCCTTCTGGCAAGCCGATGTCCGTTCAAGTTCACTCCTGGCGAATTTGCGCTTCGCCAAAGCAAAGTATCCAAAAGACAAATCTGCCGGGAGCGGATTTACACCCCGCGGGCACACAAAGTGCGCGTGCCTGGATGACACGAGTCAGCAGGCAATCCGGATTCTGCTTAAATCACTCGGCTCATCCCTGCGCTTCGCCCCACGGATGCGAGGCATGCAAATAGGCTGTACTGCTATGGCCCGCGCTCCTCGCTTTCCTTGGAGGGTGATGAGGCGCATGCTTCCACCTTCGTCAGCGCGATGCATCCCTGCATTACCCCTGCTGGCTGTTCCGTTCAAAAGCTCCTCGATTCCGTAAAGGGCATCGGAAATCAAATGTTCGTCTCTCGACGCCACTAAGCTGCGCTGAGATTGCTTGACAAAAGATAACTACGATCATTAGGATAACATCGTTAACTAAATTAATGGTGTTTATGAGCATATCCGAACGGCGTGAGCGGGATCGCCTGAAAGTCCGCGCAAAAATTCTCGATGCGGCTCGTGACCTGTTTGCCGCCGAAGGTTACGACGCAGTGACCATGCGCCGTATTGCCGAGGTCATCGAATATTCCGCGACTACGATTTATCTTCATTTCAAGGACAAGGAGGCCTTGATTCGGGAACTATGCCGGGTGGATATGATGTGTTTAGCGCAGGCGATTCAGAGTGCCGCCGCCGAGCCGGAGCCGCTGGAACGGCTGCGCAAGACCGGGATGGCTTACGTGGCATTCGGTGTCGAGTATCCCAATCACTACCGGCTGATGTTTATGAGCAACCGGCTGAACGAGGAGGAGCAACTGGCTGAATTAGGCCACGGAAATCCCGAAACCGACGGTTACCTGCTGCTGTTGAATACGTTTGATGAAGCCATAGCAGGGAAATTGTTGGCTCCCGAATTCACCGACCCCCATTTGTTGGCGCAAGCTTTCTGGGCCAGCACCCACGGCGTCGTCGCCATTCATATCAACCTCTACGGTGATCCCTGGATAGAGTGGCGTAGCGTCGAAGAAACCGCGGAAATGACCATTAAAGCGATGATCAGGGGAGTGAAGCGATGAGTCACAATATTTTGATGATGTTGGGTTACGCTAGGTTTAGCAACTGCTCCATGCGTTGCCCTACCTCCAGCATCCATACAGTCGTAACCCAACAGCCGCCCTTAGCTGGGCACGCCAAACTCATCGCCGCGATGATCGTCGGCGCAATTTTCTTGACCGCCTGTTCCGAGTCCAAGACGAGCGAGCTCCAGCCTCGGCCGGTCAGAGTGGTCGAAGTGCAATACCGGCAAACGGCGACCACCGCCCGTTATTCCGGCGAAATCAGAGCCCGCCATGAGAGCCCTTTGGCTTTCCAGGTCGGCGGCAAGCTGATGAAACGCCTAGTGGACGTGGGCGCGGTTGTCGAACGCGGCCAACTATTGGCGACCTTGGACCAGGCCGATGTCCGTCTGGACGAAGCCGGGGCGGCGGCGCAACTGGCGGCGGCAGAGGCGGAACTGGATCAGGCTCGTAAGGATATCGGCCACCTCGCCAATCTACAGGAAAAAGATCTTGCTAGCTCGGCCGCGCTGGAGCGCCGCCGCGATCAGGTCCGCAGCGCCGCAGCCCGCGTCGCCGCCTTGCGGGCCTCGCTGGGAAGTTATGCGCGCAAATCCGCCTATGCCGAACTGCGGGCCGACCGTCCCGGCGTCATCACCGCCGTCGATGCCGAACCGGGACAGATCGTCTCGCCTGGGCAATCCATCGTTCGTTTGGCGCAAACCGAGGAGAAGGAAGTCGTCATCAGCGT
>JAJRDU010000201.1 GCA_028748685.1 Methylococcaceae bacterium | reverse complement strand
ATCGATAAATTGGCCGATGTTTTGGCTGTGTCGCCAGGGCTGGTTGCCAGATTGCTGGGGCTCGCCAATTCCGCTTATTTCGGGCAATCCAGAAACATTAGTGACTTGAGTACGGCGATTTTTCAGGTGCTGGGGCTCGAATTGGTCAAGAGCCTCTCCTTGGGCATCGTCTTGAATGTTCAATTCGATACCGGTAAATGCCGAACTTTTAATACTGAATATTTTTGGATGCGTTCGCTGCTGACGGCGTTGGCCGCTCAAAAACTGGCCGTTGGCAATAAGCTGCAGCAATTTTCACCGGCAACGATCTATACCAGTGGCTTGTTGTTATATATTGGTGTGCTGGTATTGGGCTATCTGATTCCGGAAGAATTGAATGCCATTTTGCAGCGTAGCGAAAAAAATCATACTTGCGCGGGTGACGAAATCCGATTACAGCTGGAAGAATCACATTATCATCTGGGTTATGTTTTGTTGCAGAAGTGGCAGTTGTCGCCAGTTTACCAGTCCGTACTAAATCACTTTGAAGATGCCGAGTTCAACGGCGAAGAAAAACCGTTGATCAATCTGTTAATTCTCAGTCAGCGTCTGAGTGTCATGTTACTGGACAACGATGATGTCGACATAAGCGAGCTCGAAAAGCTTTGCAAAAAATTGTCTTTGTCGACAACGGGTTTACGCGGAGTTGTTGACGAACTCGTGGGGAATCGCGAGAGTATTAAAAAACTCGCCGCCATTATGGGGAACAGATGAATGCAAATACGCCTACCGAAATGGAATCTGCATTGTCAGGATCAGGCATGCAGGATCTGATTGTCGATTTGCTAAACGCGCTTTCGGCCGTGAAGAATCTGTCTGAAATCAGTTGCCAGGTTGAAGACGAAAAAATGCTGATTAGGCAGGCGTTGACCAGCCTTATCCAGAATCAGGATATGGAGAGGTGTTCGTTTTTTATGTTGGATAGCGATGGACTGTTAACCAATGTCACCGGACTGAGCGCCGCCGAGCTGACCAATAGTCAGGCCTGGGTCAGAAAACCGCTGCAATTCAGGATAGGCGAGGGAATCATCGGTGCCGCAGCGGCCAGTGGCCGCATACAGCATTGCCAGAATTGTCATGAAGATAAGCGGTTTGTGGTGGTCGGCGCGCATGCTCAGCCGCCGGGATCGATCATCAGTGCCCCGGTTTTTACCTTGAATAATGTGTTGGTCGGGGTCTTAAACATCTCCCATCCCCACCCGAATTACTTTACCGACTGGCATCTGCGCTTATTGGAGGTTTATAAAAACATGTTGGGGCAATTGATTACCAATCGCCGCCTGTTTCAACAGATGGAGCTTCAGATTGCATCGCGAACCGCCGAGCTGGAAGGGCTGGTAGCCGAAACCAGGCGCTTGAAAGATCATTACGCCAGCATGTCGATGCACGATCAGCTGACAGGCTTGCATAATAGGCGCTATTTTTACGATCAGGTTGAAATGGCGATTGCCCAGCATAAGCGGTACAAGAATCCCTTCTGTTTGCTGGTGATGGATATCGATCATTTTAAAGCGGTCAACGATCAATTCGGTCATGTTTTCGGTGATCAGGTTTTGATCGGCGTCGCCGAGACATTGCGGCAACAGGTGCGTAATACCGACATTCTGGTGCGCTTTGGCGGGGAGGAGTTTGTGGTTATTTTTACCAATACCAGTTGCGATAGCGGTCAAACCTTCGCCGAGAGAATTAGAAATGAAATCAAGATGTTGCGGTGGAATGTGGCTGATAAGACCGTGCAAATAACCTTGAGTATCGGTTTGCACTGTACCAGTCTTGAATGTTGCGAGCCGGATTTGCAGCTCGACATCGACCAGATTATTCACTGTGCCGATTTAGCCTTGTATGCGGCGAAAGCGGGTGGCAGGGATAGGGTAGTGGTATTTCGTGACGACATGCGGTATTAACTGACGTAGCGTTTAAAATATATTCTTGCCAGTAAAAGCCGTGGCATTTTTTATCGATAAGGCACTCTCGGTTTATTTGACATTGCTACGGTGCCGCCGCAAGTTGATATTTATACGTTCAACGGTATAATCCCGCCCCACCCCGATCCCCGCTTTACTCGGATCGCTTCTCCTATTTTTAATTAAGAATATCTATGGCTCTTTATTGCGGAATCGTTGGTTTGCCCAACGTTGGTAAATCAACCTTGTTCAATGCGCTGACCAAAGCCACCATTGCCGCCGAAAACTACCCTTTTTGCACGATAGATCCCAATGTCGGTGTCGTGCCGGTTCCCGATCCCAGAATGGATAAACTGGCGGAGATCGTAAAGCCGGAACGGGTGTTGCCCACCACGATCGAGTTTGTCGACATCGCAGGCCTGGTGGCCGGCGCCTCCAAAGGCGAGGGGCTGGGCAATCAATTTCTCGGCAACATCAGGGAAACCGATGCGATCGTGCATGTGGTGCGTTGTTTCGAGGACGATAACGTTATTCACGTGGCCGGAAAGGTCGATCCTATCAGCGACATCGAAGTCATTAATACGGAATTGGCCTTGGCCGATATGTCGTCTGTCGAAAAAGCCTTGCAAAAAACCGCCAAGGCATCCAAATCCGGCAATAAGGATGAACTGGCCAGGAAGCAGGTGCTGGAACGAGTTTTTGAGCATTTGAATGCTGGCGAACCGGTGCGGACCTTGGGCTTGTCCGAAGACGAAACCAAGTTGATCAGGGAACTGTTCCTCATAACCATCAAGCCGGTGTTGTATGTCGCCAATGTTCAGGACGACGGTTTCGAAAATAATCCCATGCTGGATAAAGTTTGTGCGTTTGCCGCGAAGGAAGGTTCAAGAGTCGTGCCTGTCTGCGCGGCGATCGAAGCTGAAATCGTGCAACTCGACGAGGCGGAAAAGAAAGAGTTTCTCGATGATTTGGGTCTTGATGAGCCTGGTTTGAACCGAGTGGTGCGGGCAGGATACGAGTTGTTGAACCTGTCTACTTATTTCACGGCCGGCGTCAAGGAAGTCAGGGCTTGGACCATTCCGGTTAATGCCACGGCACCTCAGGCGGCGGGCGTAATTCATTCCGACTTCGA
>JAJRDU010000200.1 GCA_028748685.1 Methylococcaceae bacterium | reverse complement strand
GATCTCGGACGTGACCACCAACGATCCCAACGAATATTGCGCGGTCTGGTGTTTGTTCTCGATTGCGTTGTGCGTATCGGTGATCAAGACTCCGATACGGAAACACCTGCACGTCAAGAAGTGGCCTTATTACCAGCGCGAAGTCGGCGATAGCCTTTAAGCTCATGCCCATCAGTAAACAAGAAATTCTCGACGCCTTTTGGTTTCGCCATGCTTGCAAGGAGTTCGACGCGGCACGGCGGATTGGCGACGAGGATTTCGAGTTTATTCTGGAAACCGCTCGCCTGTCGCCGAGTTCCTTTGGCCTCGAGCCTTGGAAGTTTCTGGTGGTGCAAAATCCGGCCCTGCGCGAAAAGTTGAGAACGCACACCTGGGGCGGGCAAAAACAGCTGCCCACCGCCAGTCATGTGATCGTGACGCTGCTGCGCAAGGGTCATTTCATGCGCTACGACAGTGGCTACGTGCGGAACTTCATGCGCGAGGTGCAGAAGTTTCCCGAAGAGGCGGCTCTTACCCGCACCGCGATTCTCGAAAAATTCCAGCGCCAAGATTTCGCGCTGCTGGAATCCGAACGAACCATGAACGACTGGGCCGCCAGACAAACCTATCTGCCGCTAGCGAACATGATGACGGCCGCAGCGCTGATAGGTATCGACTCCTGCCCGATCGAAGGCTTTGTGCAAATAGAGCTGGAGAAGGTGTTGGCACGGGAAATGGCCGTCAATCTCGACCAATGGGGCGTCGCTTATCTGGTGGCTTTCGGCTATCGAAAAGGCGAACCGGCCCGCCCAAAGACCCGCCACGACGTGGCTGACGTGGTGGAGTGGTTTTTATAAAAATCTGGCTGACATTAGCTGCCCTTTTGAGGTAGTGGTCGGTAGAATTTTGACTTCCCACTTCCCACTTCCCACTTCCCACTTCCCACTCTCTACCTTTTGTAACTCTATCAGTTCAACAAACAAGTGTTGTTGCCCGCGGCATTAAAAGATAGCGGCCGGTGCGATTGCGGTCGGCGCACCGCAACCAAGCGTTCCCGCCAATAAGCTTGCTTCAAATCGGACATCATCACCCGCCCGGTACGTGAACTGGGGGCGTGAACGAATCTGTCCTCACCTACATAAATGCCGACATGGGAAAAAGGTTTGGAAGTGGTGTTGAAAAATACCAAATCACCCGGTTGACGTTGGTTTATTTGCACCGATGGCAATTGGTTGGCTAGTGACCAAGTGTCCCTCGGTAACCTGACGCCCTGTTTGTTGTAAACGTAATAAACCAGGCCACTGCAATCGAAGCCCTCGATTGGCGATTCCCCTCCCCACACATAAGGCTGTCCCTGCAATTGCACTGCATCGTTTGCGGCTTGCCGGTTTGCCGCGGTAATGTCGGTTGGTAATGCTGAAAGATGGGGTTTCTCGTTAGTCGCACAGCCGGACAATTGCGCCACGATTACCAGTAGCGCTATCGGTTTCAGCAGTCGTAACAGGGGGCGGATATGGTTCATCATCCAGATTAAAAAATAGGGTTACACTTAATTTTAGCCTAATTTCCGGATTGTTGCAGTCCCAATAAAGCAGACGCTAGGTGCACATTATTTGTACATGGATTGTCTGTTTTCCTACATTTCAATACAAATTGAACAGGGGTTCGTTTCTTTGCAACACATTACCCTTACTACGGGCAAGGATTTCTTGAGCTCCATCATCTGGCTCGTTATTTGCTTTAATTCGAAGTGATGCTTCAGTCGAGCATCAAGCAATAACAGCAAGCCGAAGGCAATCGCTGTTGCCGGCCATCTTCATTAACTGAGTTGTTTGCCGGGCTTTTTATTTTTGGCGTTTTTGATGATTGTTTGGGAGTGGATTATGAGCGAAGTTTTATTGTTAATGGTGATGTTGTTTGCGGCCTATCTTTTCATGCCTACCACCTGGTTTTCCAAGGTCGTTGTAAATGAAGAATCGAAGAGGATAAACACCCAGCGTAGCGAAAGCTTACTGGTTATCCCGGAAGATTCTGTACTAAGGCGGCATTTTATTACCCAACTGCGTAGCCAAATCGAGCGGGATATGTATCCGCGTCCGATCGATCCAACCTTGCAGAGACTTTACGACGCAATGGTTGATGACGAGTTGGAAAACCGTTTAGCGGCATTGGCGGCGTAAGCAGGTTATTCCGTCTCGGGCAGATGCTGTCGCATAGCGATTGATGTGCTACGACAGCATCTGCAAATCCTGGTTACAACCCGGATGACTTAATCCAACGGCATATTGGAACGGCTTCGGTCGAGACTACATGCCGCAAATTGCGGCGAGCGCTATGACAGACTATGCACTCAGCTTAGTCCGCGGGCGTCGAATGGTGCTGGGTATGGCCCGGTATCGAATCGTTGCCGTGTTCGGTGGCCTGGGCATCAAACCATTCATGAAGAGCTTGAACCAGCTGAGGATATTCGGATGAAAAATGAATCTGCCCGCCGTCGGCTAAAGGCTTATATTCATATCGGATGTCGTCTATTTGAGCTCTTTTAAGCCTAGCTAGGCCTGGCATATCGGCGCCGTGCATACGCTCCGTGGCGGAAAAATCCCCCTTCCTGAATTCACTGGCAATCTTTTGCAGATGAGTCTGAATCAATTTTATTTGTTTAGTATCGTCCGCCGATTTGGCGACCACATGCTGAACACCGCCATGAACGGTTTTTGAAAACGTCTGCCGGGTTTGTTCCACCGAAAAAGGAACTACTTGCTGGGTGCGGTGGCGTACTTCATCGATATGCTTGGGAGCGGCTTGTTCCGCCGCCAGCGTTGAAGAGGAAAAAAACAGCATTCCAATCAAGATCAATAGGCTATGTTTCATGATCGTTCTCCGGGTTTAGTTTAGGGACTAAATCAAAGCATCATATCTTACACTGCGCTGCCGCAGACACGGTTTTCGTTGATCAGGTTCAATAATTCTCTTGCCAAAAAAAACCGCTTTTGATCGCAAGGTGTTTCTCATGTATAAAACTAAAATCGCTA
>JAJRDU010000199.1 GCA_028748685.1 Methylococcaceae bacterium | reverse complement strand
CGGAGGTTTTAACTTGCAGAACCGCGCCCAGCTCTTCGTTGAACAAAGCCGCCAAGGCGTCGCCGCCCAGCCCGGAAATATCCAGCTCGACGCCTCTGCGACCGGCGAACAGCATCTCGGTCACGGTCGCCAACAGGCCGCCGTCGGCGCGGTCGTGATAGGCCAAAATCAGGCCGTTTTCGTTCAAGGCCTGAATGGTATCGAAGAAACGCTTGAACAAGCCGGCGTCGTCCAGATTCGGCGCCTGGTTGCCGAGCTGGTTGTAAACCTGAGCCAGCACCGAGCCGCCGAGGCGGTTCTTGCCCTGTCCCAGGTCGATCAGTAGTAGAACACTGTCCCCACCCCGTAATTCCGGCGTCAGCGTGCGACGCACATCCTGCACCGGCGCGAAGGCGGTGATGATCAGCGACAGCGGAGAGGTCATCGTCTGCTCTTTGCCAGCCGCATCCTTCCAGACGCTCTTCATCGACAAGGAATCCTTGCCGACCGGTATGGCGATGCCCAATTCAGGACACAATTCCATGCCCACCGCCTTGACGGTATCGAACAATGCCGCATCTTCGCCGGGACTGCCGCAGGCCGCCATCCAGTTGGCGGAAAGCTTGACGTCGTTGAGCTTGTCAATGCGTGCAGCAGCCAGATTGGTCAAGGCTTCGCCTATCGCCATCCGGCCCGATGCGGGGCCGTCGATCAAGGCCAACGGCGTGCGCTCTCCCATCGCCATGGCTTCGCCGGTGTGGGCATAAAAGCCGGACGCGGTCACCGCGACGTCCGCCACCGGCACTTGCCAAGGGCCGACCATCTGGTCGCGCGCCACCAATCCGGTCACCGAGCGGTCGCCGATGTGGATCAAAAAGCTCTTGTCGGCCACGGCCGGAAATGGCAATACGCGTTTGACCGCTTCGGCCAGTTCGACTTTGTCCAGTTGCAGCCCCGGCAAATTCTTGGTTAAACGTTGCACGTTTCTATGCATCTTAGGCGGCTTGCCGAACAGCACCGACATCGGCAGGTCGACGGGCGAAGACAGAGGAAACCATTCATCGCTCAAAGTCAGATGTTCCTCGTCGGTAGCGTGTCCGATTACCGCATAGAGACAATGCTCGCGTTTGCAAAAGGATTCGAACAGTTCCAGCGACTCGGGCTTGATCGCCACCACGTAACGTTCCTGGGCCTCGTTGCACCAGATCTGCATCGGCGACATGCCCTTGTCGGCATTCTGCACCTTGCGCAGTTCGAAACGGCCGCCGCGATCGCAGTCGTGGATAATCTCCGGCACCGCATTGGACAAGCCGCCGGCACCGATGTCGTGAATGGAGACAATAGGCGTGTTATGGCCCAAGGAATTACAGTGGTTGATGACTTCCTGACAACGGCGCTCCATTTCCGGGTTCTCGCGCTGCACCGAGGCAAAATCAAGTTCCGCCGCGCTTTCGCCGGAGGTTTGCGAGGATGCCGCGCCGCCGCCTAGACCGATCAGCATCGCAGGTCCCCCGAGAATCACGATCAAGGAACCCGCCGGGATCGGATGCTTGTCGACCAGCATCGGACGGATATTGCCCATTCCGCCGGCGATCATGATGGGTTTGTGGTAGCCGCGATATTGGTTGGGCTCTCCAGTCTCGGAAGGTTGCTCGAAACTGCGGAAATAGCCGGCAATGTTGGGCCGACCGAATTCGTTGTTGAACGCCGCGCCGCCTATCGGGCCTTCCAGCATGATGTCCAATGCGGAAACGATGCGCTCCGGCTTGCCGTAATCGGCTTCCCAGGGTTGCGGGAAACCGGGGATTTTCAGATGCGAAACGCTGAAACCGGTCAAGCCTGCCTTGGTCGCCGACCCCCGGCCGGTGGCGCCTTCGTCGCGAATCTCGCCGCCGGAACCCGTCGCCGCGCCAGGATGAGGAGAAATCGCGGTCGGATGGTTATGGGTTTCCACCTTCATCAGCATGTGCGCCTGTTCCTCGACATAGCCGTAGGTGTGGGTGTTGGCATCGCGGATGAAGACTTGCGCAGTCGGGCCTTCCAGGACCGAGGAGTTGTCGCTGTAAGCGGACAGCACGCCCTGCGGATTCAGGGTGTGGGTGTTGCGTATCATCGCGAACAGCGACTTGGCTTGTTCTTCGCCATCTATGGTCCAACTGGCGTTGAAGATTTTATGCCGGCAATGTTCGGAGTTGGCTTGGGCAAACATCATCAGCTCGACGTCAGTCGGGTTGCGGCCCAGATTGATAAAGCTGTCGGTCAGATAATCGATTTCGTCGGCGGACAATGCCAAGCCCAGTTCGATGTTGGCCTTGACCAATGCCTCCCTGCCCTGCTCGATAATCGCCACGCTTTGCAACGGCTTGGGCTCGTGCTCGGCGAACAGGTCCAGATCCGCCCCACAGGGATGTGGGAAGTGCGGCGAATTGTCTGGAACAATTGCCGCGGATTCGTGATAGACGACCTGCTGTATCATCCTGTCGTGCAACAAACCCGCCAATTGGTGCTTGACGGCGTCGCTCAACTCAGCCGTACTGGCAAAGGTATAGGCTATGCCGCGTTCGATACGTTTCACGACTGACAGGCCGCAACGTTCGGCAATTTCCGAGGCTTTGCTGGACCATGGCGAAATGGTGCCCAAGCGAGGAACGACCCACAGGGATGTGGGCAGCCAATCGCTCCTACATGGGCTGCATCCAGTACTTCCTGTATCTCGAAGTGCGGCAGATAGTAGGGAACTATCGCCGCCCACCCATAACGTTTCGCCTTGCAACTCTGCGACCGTTTCGGCATAGCCGTAATCCAACAAACGTTGCAACATCGCCTGTTGCTCGCCGCTCAATTCGCCGTCGAGCTGAACGAAATGCTGAAATCGGGCGCTGACGGCGGTGATATTGCTGTCGATGGCTTGCAGTTCGGTCAGCAGTTTTTCGAGCCGAAAACGGGAAAGTGCGGAGGTTCCGGGAATAGTCAACATGGCAGTTTTGAAGTCGATTGCTAAAGCGGGTTGCTGAAGGAATGAGGCCTAGGATTGCCTGTAAACAAGCAATCCTTTAACAAAATCGGTTTTGGTTTTATGGAAACACAGGCTTAATCCGTGCTTCCCGCTCCGACAGCTAGGAAAAGTCCTTCGACAGGCTCAGGACGAACGGTAAGTACTTGATTCCGTTCGTGGTGAGCCCTGCGGCTACGCTCAGAAGAGCCTTGTCGAACCATGGGCGGAATCAACTTGTTGAAAGTTTCCCTAGGGAGCCGGTACGCTTTCAGGTACGTTATCCAGAGTCTTCTCGGGAAGTTCCTGATTAATGCCGTCGGTAATCAATTTGAGCAACGCGGTCGCCGCGGCGTTGGACAGGGTTTTACCTTCGCTATCCTGTATCGTCACTTCGGTGGCTTGCGGCGCAATTTCCAGCAGGCTTATCCGGTATTCCTGTTCATGACTGGGATCGTCGCCGAAGAAAAAGGTGACTTCATCCCAAATCGAGCCGTCCTCGGGCTTGGTCGCATTGGGATCGTATTTGACGTAGAAATAGCCTTTATCGATATTACGCTCGACGATTTCGATTCTTTGTCGGCTCAAGGCTCTGGCTACAAGCCGCCAAGCCTGATTGCTGGATTGATCGATCTGCAAACTGCTGACGGAGGGATTAGTCGGCACGACTTGTCCGACCGGTTTTTCTTCGCCCGTGTTTTTGTCGGCGTCTTTAGTTTCCGTTTCCTTGCGTTCGGCGGGAACCGGAGCTACCGGCTTATCCTCAGCCTTGGCGACCCCGCCTGGCTGCTTGAGTTCAGCAACAGCGGCTTTCTTCTCCACGACCGATTCAGGCACGGCAGCAACGGCTTGCTCTTCAGCAACCGATTCGGTTGCGGCAACGGCCGCGGCTGCGGTTTGCTCGGGCGTTCTTTCCGGCAAGGTTTTAGCTTTCAGCTCTTCCGGAACGATCAAATCCGGAATTTCCGTTCTGAACTGATAATCCCTTTCCTTGTCGGGAAACAGGCTCTTAATAAAACCGCAACCCGTCGTCACCTGCATCGCAAGCAGGACAGGCAGCCAGCGCCGAAACTTGCTAGTCATTATCCGGCTCACAAAGAAATGCCCGCCTGACGCATCGCGCTACGCACCGTATCGAAACAGTCTTCGGTCAACCAGGTCAAGGGCAGGCGTATGCCTTTACCCATCAAACCCATTTCCGCTACCGCCCATTTCACCGGGATTGGATTGGATTGAATGAATAAACTTCTGTGTAAACCGGTCAGTTTTGAGTCGATGGCTTCGGCGGTTTCGCGCTCGCCGCGTATCGCCGCAAGCAGCATCTCATGAACCAGTTTCGGCGCCACGTTGCCGGTGACCGTGATACTACCGTTACCGCCCAGCAGACAAAACTCGCAACTGCTGGCATCGTCGCCGGTATAAATCGCAAAATCATCGCCGCATAAATCGCGGAGTTGTTTGACCCGCTCCAGCTTGCCGGTGGCTTCCTTGACGCCGACGATGTTGGCGATTTTGGAAAGACGGCCGACGGTTTCCGGCAGCATGTCGCAAGCCGTGCGTCCGGGGACGTTATATAAAATCTGAGGAATATCGACCGTTTCGGCGATGGCTTTGTAATGCAGGTATAGGCCTTCCTGGGTCGGCTTGTTGTAATAAGGGGTGACCAGCAGACAGGCATCGGCGCCAGCCTGCTTGGCTCTTTGCGTGAAATGTATCGCTTCGCGAGTCGAATTGGAACCCGAGCCGGCTATTACCGGAATCCGTCCAGCGACACTATCGACCACCACTTTAATGACTTGAAAATCTTCGTCTTCGTCCAGAGTTGCCGATTCGCCGGTGGTGCCCACCGCGACCAGTGCGTCAGTACCTTGCTCGACATGAAACTCGACCAGCTTTTTCAGACTGGCGTTATCCACCGCGCCGTCCTCGGTCATCGGGGTTACCAAAGCAACGATACTACCTTGAATCATGCAAATCTCTCGTCTACGTAAAATAAAACCCGTGCATTATAACAAAGTTAACCCGGAATACTCAGCCTGTTAAATTTGTCGTCCGGCCGGAAACCGATCCAGCGCGTTGGTAAAATTTTGCACATCCCTAATCATAATGGAACAGGTATCGACATCCCTCAGAGGTTATCTCCGCGACTCAACTGTCCGGTTGATGCGTGTGTTTGAGCTGAATATACCAACCGTAATACAGGGCATAGGCCACCAGAAACACCAGATAACCGGACCATAAAATATCGGACAGAAAATGTCCTCCGGAGGTCATCCGCGTAACCCCCATGCCCCAGGCCAAAACCAGTGTCAACACGAAATAAATCAGCTTATGGTTTTGCGACAGGAAATACAGCACGAAGAACGCGTAGCCAACCGAGCAATGCCCGCAAACGAAGGACTTATCCTCGGTATGCCCGAACTTTAACGGCGGCACATAGGAATGCTCACCACCAAACTGAGTGACATGAACCGGCCTAGGCCGCCCCCAATGATCCTTGACGATCAAATTGACCACCACGCCCGGACCCAGCGCGATCACCAACAGGATGTAAAGCGCCTTCCGGCGAAACCGGCGGCTATGGTTATGAAAATGGCTGGCGATATAGACCAGCAGCGCGACCAAGCCGGATGCAACCGTAAAAGGAAAAGCGTAATCGTACAAAATCTCCAGCGGCCACCAATGCCGGAGCGGCCAGACGTCACCTGGATTTTCCGGACGATAAAACAACGCCGCCGCCTGAAAATCGAGATCGGTCAGCCAAAAAACCAGCGTGGTCAAAGCCGCCAATATCAGCAATACCAATAATTCGAGTCGGGCGCGTTTAATGGCTAGATGAGGCATATTAGTCCTTGATCGCGGCCTGACTAACAGGATTCGGCCAATGTTTCAGGTTTTCACCCAGATAAAGGTAATAAGGAGAACCCGGATTACTGGGGTTGGCAATTTCCGCTAGGAATCGAAAATGTTCAAAAGCGGATTTCAAGTCCCGAGGCAGCTCGTCTTCGGTGCTTTCACCGATCACAAAGCCGTTTTTACCGATATATTCCAGCGGTCCAGGCCACACTTCGTATTGCGAAGTGACCTGCCCCGATGTTTCAAAACGGTAGACCTTGGGATGGTCCGGCAGATAAAAAGCCAGCTGACTCGCCAGATAACGGTGCCCGAAGGCCACCACGAAGGTATTGTCCAGATTCGGCAAGGCAATCAAACGGTCGAAGTGAATATTCGTTGCCAACTCTTGCCAACTCTTAAAACGCGTGGTCGGATCGAATGCGGTATGCTGGAGATTGAAGGCCGACAGTAATAACGGCAACACATACGTCATCCCGACCATCAGATACCCCAACCCCAGACCGATTTTCAGCGAATTTTTCCAGGCGCCAGCCAGCCAGTTACCGGCCAATAAAATCAGCCCGGTAAAATAAAACGGCATCGGCCAGTTACCCTGGGCTTTTTGCAAGAAACTCAACAACAGTACTCCCAACAGCAAGACCGGTCCCATCAGCCACAAAAACCGTTGCTCGGCGGCAAGGCGTTTAAAGTGAAACGCGCCTTGAAAACCAACGATCACCACCAACACGAAAATCACCGGCGAAACCAGCAATATCTGGTACAGAAAAAAGTCCCGGGCATGCTGCAAGTGCCTAATCGTGTCAACCGCTTCATGACTGCCAAAATGACTCTTGCTATGCCCAAACATCACCCAATCATGCTGAAGATTCCACAGCAAAATCGGCACCGCCGCAGCGATGACAGGCAGCAGGTAAATCAAAAACTCACGCTTTAACAGACCGCGCCGCTGTCTATCCAATAATAAAAACACCAGCAACATCGCCGGCAAGGCCAAGGCCACCTGCTTGGTGAGCAAGGCCGCTGCGCTGGCGCAACCCGCCCAAAGCCAGGCCTTGCTATCTTGGTCGAACAGCGCCCGACGTAAATAATAAAGGCTCATGATCCAGAAACAGTACAGCGGCGGATCGATGGTCATCAGAAAATTGGCCAGCACATTTATCGGCGTAGCCAAAATCAGCAGCAAGCCAAATGCGGCGGCGCGGCGGCCATAAAAAGCCTGTATCGTGGCATGAAAAAACCACAGAAAGATCGTGCCCAGCACCACGGCCGGCAAGCGTACCGTAAAGGTATAATCGCCCAGCAACCAAGTAAAGGCGCCGATCAGCCAGGCCGCCATTGGCGGTTTGCTGTAATAACACCAATCCGGTTGCCGCGACCAGTCCCAGTAGTAGCTTTCATCGCCCACCAAATCCAAACCGTTGACCAGCAAAAAACCACCGCGCAACACGAATAGTACAGCCAACACCAGCAACAGATGCGCGTCTATCCAACGTAGTATTTTTTCCGACATAGGTGCTGTTACTCCCATTTTTCCAGATAATGCAACTGGAGTTGCAGACTGCGCTGTCCCCGGTATTCGTTGATGTCCAGCTTATAAGCGGCGTTGATTTTCCGGCAACCCAACCAATTTTCCGGATGGTCCGCAAAAAAGGCAATGGCATCCAGCAACATGCCGCTGAACGGCAGGCGCAACACGAACTTCAAGTGCTGCTTGCCGACGATGCGGCATTGAATCACGTCGAAAACGCCATTGAATACCGGTTCCGGGAACGCCTGACCCCAGATCGCCGCCTGTTGCAACATTTCCGCGAAGGCCAGTGTCATGTGTTGCTCATTGAGTTCGCCATCCGACCAGACTTTATGCTCCAGCTCCACCCGCTCCAGCTTCGCGGCCACCACCTCCCCAAACAGCAAGGCGAAATGCGGATAATCGTGCATTTTAAGGGTTAAACCCGCCGCCATCGCATGACCACCAAACTTGCTGAGCAATTGCGGATGGGCGGCGGCGATTTCGCTGAGCACGTCACGGATATGCACGCCGGCGATGGATCGCGCCGAACCCTTGATTTCGCCGTTATCGGCCGGCGCGAAGGCGATCACCGGCCTATGCAGCCTATCCTTTATCCGCGAAGCCAGGATGCCGATCACGCCCTGATGCCAGTTGGCGTCATACAGGCAAACGCCCGCCGAGACATGCTTCTCATCCAGCGCCTTCATTTCCGCCAGCAAGGCCATGGCCTCGGTCTTCATCTGGCCTTCGATTTCCTTGCGGTCCTGATTCAGGGCATCGAGCTGTTCGGCAATATCGCGCGCCAGCCCGGCATCGTCGGTTAAGAGGCATTGGATACCCAAGCCCATATCGTCCATCCGTCCGGCGGCGTTCAGGCGCGGCGCGATCGCAAAACCCAGATCGGAAGCATGAATATTGCCCAATTGCCTTCCGGCGATCTCCACCAGCGCCTTGACGCCGACATGACATTGCCCGGAACGTATCCTCAGCAAACCCTGATGCACCAAAATCCGGTTGACCTGATCCAGCGCCACCACGTCGGCCACCGTGCCCAGCGCCACATAATCCAGCAACTGCGCCAAATTCGGTTCTTCGATGCGGTTTTTCTCGAACCAATGCAACTCCCGCAAACGAATGCGCAAAGCCATCAGCACATAAAACATCACGCCGACTCCGGCGATGTTGCGACTGGGAAATTTGTCCTCGGGAAGATTGGGATTGACGATGGCATCGGCTTCCGGCAACTCGTCGCCGGGCAAGTGATGGTCGGTGATCAACACCTGGATGCCGGCATCCTTGGCGGCCTTGACACCGTCTATGCTGGAAATGCCGTTATCCACCGTGATGATGATGTCGGGATTCTGGCGTTTGACCAGCTCGACGATTTCCGCGGTCAGGCCGTAGCCGTATTCGAAACGGTTGGGCACCACGAAGTCCACGCGCTTAGCGCCCAGCAAGGCCAAGCCCCGGATCGCCAGCGCGCAACTGGTGGCGCCGTCGGCATCGAAGTCGGCGACGACGGTGATGGCTTTGTTTTCATTGATCGCAGTGACCAGATGCTCGACCATGGCCCGCATGCCGCTCAATAGCCAGGGCGACGGCAACTTGGCCAGCGTCCGCTCCAGTTCCTCGGCATTCTGGACGCCTCGGCTGGCAAAAATCCGCTGCAATACGGGATCCATGTCACCCAGATGCGCATTGGCGGCGGTTTGTGGCCGTAAGACTATGTTTTTTTTGACGCCTTGCAGATACATATCAACCCAAACTCAAATCTTCAACTTCCCGCAACGACATCAAAACTCCATTCATTGGCCAATACTTCCGCTTGCTTCAATATTAATTCTACCGCTTCCGCCTGTTTATCCGGCGGATATTTCCATTTCTGTAAGGCTCGCCGTACCAAGATTCTCAATCTGGCGCGCACACTTTCCCTTACCTGCCAGTCTACCGTGGTGCTGGCGCGCAATTTTTCGGTGATTTCGACCGCGATCTTTTTCAGCGTCTCGTCGCCCAATTCCCGAACCGCGCTTTCGTTATTAGCCAAGGCATCGTAGAAAGTGATTTCGTCCCTACCCAAACCCAATGCCGCCTCGCGTTCGAGCGCGGCCTGAAACTCCTTGGCCATCTGGATCAACTCTTCGATGACCTGGGCGGTTTCGATGGCCCGGTTATGGTACTTGCGCAACGTTTCCAGCAAGCGATCGCCGTATTTCTTTTCCTGAACCACGTTGTTGCGCGCCCTAGCCTTGATCTCGTCCCGCAATAACTTTTCCAGCAACTCGACGGCCAGATTGCGGCTTTCCATTTGCCGCACATCTTCCAGAAACTCGTCCGAAAGCAGCCCGATGTTGGGTCTGTCCAAACCGGCCAGCGCGAATATATCGGCCACACCGTCCGCAATGATGGCGTTATCCAGTATTTGTTTCAGGATGCTGTTCTTTTCTTCCGCCGACCGTTTTTTGTCCACTGTAGTGAATTTGGTGATGGCCGCCTTGATCGCCGAGAAGAATGCGATTTCCTTGCGCAATAGAGCCGCTTCGTCCAGCGTTCCGCATAAGGAAAAGGCCTTGACTATGGCGAGCATGGTATCCAGAAAACGCTGTTTGCCGTCCTTCAAGCCCAGGATATGGTTCGCCGCCGGCAACAATAAGCGCATTGCCTGGGTTTCGTAAGCGCCGTAATCGAAACCATGCATCAAGCCCCGCAGAATGTCGATTTTTTCCAATAACACCGCCAAGGCCTCGGCCGCATTATGCGTCGGATCGCCCTTGCCCTTGGCGTCGGTATAAGTTTTCAGCGCCGCTTTCAGCTCATTGGCGATGCCTATGTAATCCACCACCAATCCGCCGGGCTTGTTCTTGAACACCCGGTTCACGCGGGCGATGGCCTGCATCAGGTTATGGCCCTTCATCGGTTTGTCGATGTACATCGTATGGCAGCACGGCGCATCGAAGCCAGTCAGCCACATATCGCGGACGATCACCAATTTGAACGGATCGTTGGCGTCTTTGAAGCGCTTTTCCAGACGCTTCTTGAGCTGCTTGCTATACAGGTGGGGCCGCAGCAGTTCCTTGTCGGCGGCAGAGCCTGTCATCACTACCTTGATGGCACCTCGCTCCGGATCGGGGTCGTGCCATTCCGGCCTGATCGCGACGATGGCCTGATAGAGCTGGGCGCATATGTCACGGCTCATGCAGACGATCATCGCCTTGCCATCCAGTGTCGAGGTGCGGCTCTCGAAATGCCCGACCAAATCGGCGGCCACTTGCTCGATTCGCTGCTCGGCGCCCACCAGCTTGGCTAAGGTTGCCCATTCGCTCTTGGTCTTCTCGCGGCTGGCGACGTCCTCTTCATCTTCGACCACCTCTTCGACTTGGCTGTTGAGCACGTCGATTTCGGCCTGATTCACATCCAGTTTGGATAGACGGCTTTCGTAATAGATGGGCACCGTCGCGCCGTCGTCCACCGCATCCTGAATGTCGTAAATGCTGACGTAATTGCCGAAAACCGCGCGGGTGTCCTTGTCTTCCAGCGCTATCGGGGTGCCGGTGAACCCGATAAAAGTCGCGTTGGGCAAGGCGTCGCGTAAATGTTTGGCATAACCGAACACGTACTTACCCGATTTTTCATCGAATCGCCCCTTCATGCCGTATTGGCTGCGGTGCGCCTCGTCGGAAATAACCACCAGATTGGAGCGGCCGGATAACAGCGGGTGTGCGTCCTCTGCCTCAAGCAGCGCAAACTTCTGTACCGTGGTAAAAATGATGCCGCCGGCCTGACGCGAAGCCAGCATCTCGCGCAATTCGTCGCGGCTGCCGGCTTGCAGCGGCGTGGTCTTGAGCAAATCGACCGCAGCGCAGAAGGTGGCGAACAACTGGCCGTCCAGATCGTTGCGGTCCGTCACCACCACCAGCGTGGGATTCTTCATTTCGGGCTGTTGCAGCAATTTGCCGGCGTAGCAGGCCATGGTGATGCTCTTGCCCGAACCCTGCGTATGCCAGACTACGCCGGCCTTGCGCGAGCCGGGTTGCACCTCTTTACCATAGGTAGCGCGTTCCTCACTGACTTCCAGCAGAGTTTTGTCCGGCGAGCCGGCGGCAATCACGGTCGCCCTAACAGCCTCGCGCACGGCGTGAAACTGGTGATAGCCCGCGATTTTCTTGACGGTGGCATCGCCGTCTTGCTCGAACAGCACAAAGTGGCGGATGTAATCAAGGAACAGCTCCGGCGCAAAAAAGCCGCGCACCACGGTTTCCAGCTCCAATTGCAGGCGGGGCCGGTCGTCTTCGTTGGCAACGGTGCGCCAGGGCAACATGCGTTCGGCGTTGGCCGTCAGCGAGCCCACACGCGCCGTCCAGCCGTCGCTGACTACCAGCGCTACGTTGCTGTTGAATAGATCGCCGATCTCGTCCTTGTAGGTCTGCAATTGGTTGAAGGCGTCCCACACATCCGTTTGCTCGTTGGCCGGATTCTTCAGCTCGATCACCGCCAGCGGCAGGCCGTTGATGAAGGCCACCAGATCCGGCCGCCGCGGTTGCTTGACGCCCGTGACGGTAAACTGATTGGCGACCAGAAACTCGTTGTTGCGCGGATTGGCAAAATCGATCAGGTGCACAAGATCGCTTTTTTTTTCATCCCCTACCGAAAACTCCACTACCGCACCCGAGAGCAGCAGCCGGTGAAAGCTGCGGTTGCGCATCACAGCCTGCGGCTCGCTGATCGTCTGCACGGCGTGCACCGCCTGCTCCAGTGCTGTGGCAGGAATGTGCGGGTTGATGCGCGCCAAGGCTGCCAACAGCCGGTCGCGCAGGATCACTTGCCGGTAATCTGCCCGTTCCGGGGTGGCACCGTCTGGGGCAATGTCCGGCCCGTGCACAAACTGCCAGCCGGTTTCCTGAAACCAGGCAATGCATTGATTTTCGAGTTGTTGTTCGTTCATCATGTTGGAATTCCTGCGCTTCCGGCTGACACGCTACCGGCCTGGTTTGCGATGAAATAAGAAAATCCATTTAAATCAGTGTATTGCGAGAGCATCAGCACACAATCCCTGTTTGCGATGAAATGACGACTATGCCCACGCCGGAATGTACCGCGCATAGCGCCGTGAATCCGGCGCATTGGGGTCGCTCTTGACCAGCCCCTGCTCCATGGTCGCGGTGATGATCTGCGAAACCGTGTTGCTGCTGCCCTCAGCCAAACCAAACCGTTCGCGTAGCGACTGGTTGGTCATCTGCTTGCGCAGCACATACTGCAAGACGCAGTGCTGGTAGCAGGCCCGCACCCTGTCACTGCCATTCATGTCGCGGAATGAACGCGGTCCGTGAATCACCGCAATCGTGCGCCGGTGACTAGTCAAAAATTCGGGCGCCGGCAACTGCATGAATTCAGAAGCCTCGATCACCCGATCAATACCGCTGCTCTCCTCCTCGCAAATCCCGAAACGGCGCATCAAGTCGGCCAGCCGCTCGTTGCGAGACTGGTAGCCGTCGATGAAGCGCTCCACCGGCACGATGGGCTCCCCTGGGTTGGAGATTTCCACGCGCTTGCTGAAAACCTCCACCACGGGAGAGGTGCCGCCGATGTCAAAATCCTGGTGGATCAGCGCATTGGCGAGCAACTCTCGCACCACCACCTCAGGCAGCAGCTTGACCTCCTTGCGAATGGCCCCCTCGATCACCTCGTTTTGCGGCAGTTTGCCCATCACGTACTGCACCAGCCCGGCAAAACCTACCGCATAGCCTTTTTCGCCAGTCACATCGGAGACGGTCTGCATCTTGGACTCTCCCGCGTACACGATCACGCGCGCAGCCTTGCGGCTGATGTCGGGAAACTGCCGCATGTTCTTGGCCAGCAGTACCGCACCGATGTGCAAGATATTGAAGCCCGCCGCACTGCGCTCTATCAGACGCTCATCCAGCAAACGGGCCAGCACCCCGGCCTGATCGGTCGGGTAGGGCAAGTTCATCAAGTCGAAAAAGGTCTGGGTATCCAGTAACTGCACCACGTCTTGCGCCGAGAGATCTTTCAGCGCGGGGTTCTCCAGCCAGCTGGGCTGCCCTTCCGCGAAGATCTTGCGCAACTGGTCCTCGCTCATCGGCACCAGCTCTTCGCCAGAGCGCATCAGATAGGCGCCTTCGTAGTGATACGCCGTGCCCTTCGGGCGCGCCGGAATGCTGAACACTACCACCCGTCCATCAGGGTGAGCAATGGCTTCGACGTCCACGCGAAAGCCCACCCAATGGAACAGCTTCTCGGCAATGTCCTGGACGTCGGGGAACGCCTGGCTACCGACGACGGCGCGCGGCGGCTTGTCAGCGATGCCCAACACCAAATGACCGCCGCCCTCGTTGGCAATCGCAACGCAGTAGCGGCAGAGCTTGCGGGTGTCATATTGGTTGCCAGCCTCCTTGAATTCGAGGTTCTGGGTTTCTGAAGCGCTGCCACGCCACAAATTGATTTGTTCTGCTGAGATGCTCATTCAAACACTACCTGCCGACGAGCCACCGCGATGGCAAGTTTGATAATCTGCTCCAACAGGCTGTGATCCAGCTTGCCCTCGGCATCGACAGGCGTTGCGTACCACAGCGGCCGGATTTTCAGTTGCAGCAGCCGGGCTTCCTTGCGGGTACGCTCTTGCGGCGTGGCGGGTTCATTCAACAAGGCAAAGTGATCCGGGATTTCAAACGCTCCCTCGTCTACGACGGACTTGAACAGGTCGAGCGTCTTGTCTTGCTCCAAGCTGCAACCCAAGAACAACAGGGAGTGGCTGATGAAAATTTGCCGCAGCGCCCTGGGGAGCTGGTTCTGGAAAGCGAAGGGCTCGCCCCCGGCCCCACCATAGGCCGCCTGGTATTGGGCCTGAGTGAACACATGGGTGTTGGCCTGCCCGGCGTCTCCATGCAGCTTCAGAATGCAACGCTCACCGCGCAACAGCCGCTGTACAAAGTTGTTACCGGCCTGCGTACCGTGCATGTAGCCGTCGAGCGGCTGCTTCAGGTCACGAAACAGGTCTTCGATGACAGTGTCGAAATTGGTGGTGACAATGCAGCCATTGGCAAGTTCGGGCAATAGCGTAACCGGCCCTTTGATTGCACGGCGTTGCTGAAATTCGGTTCGGATGAAATGCTGTACCTGCTGGGCAGATGCGTCATTCAGCACCTGTGCAGCTTGCAGGTAGTCGTACTGCGCCATCAACGGCTCGATGTCCTGTACTTCTAGGCCATCCAGCTTTTGTGCAATTTTTCGCAGCGCTTCACCCCACATCGGGTATCCGCAGGACTTGGATAGTCCAGCACCAACAAAAGGAGCTATTCGCCAGCTCCTGATGGTGTCCACGAGATCCAGAAATACCGAGCGCTGGTCAGAGTCTCGGATGTACTGGATGGCTGCCTCGTGCTGATCGACCTGACGACGGCCCTCCCAATGATCCAACTCGTCGAGGTAAGCATCCCGGTCAGCCCAATACAGTATCTCGCTGATTGGGTAGGCGTATTCGTGCTCAGGCTCTCTTAAGCTCTTAAACGCCAGGGGCTCGGCCTCGTCCAACACAGCATTGAAATCCTGGTTGGACGCATACGCCGCCTGCAAGGCCTCCTCGACCTTGTCAACGATGAGCTTGTTTTCGCGTAGCTTCTTGATGTCCATCACGCGGCCCCTGCGGCTTCGGTGAGTGCTTCAACCGACAGTTCGCCGGAGAGGAGTTTGGGGAGCAGCGTGTCGCGCAGTTCACCGAGAACCCGCATCTGTCGAGCGAAGCCTTGCATCTGTCGGAACAGCGGGTCGGTCGCGGTCTGAAATGTGGCCAGCAGCTCGGGGCTTGGGGTCAGGAGCGTCAACGACTCAATGTGCGCTTTGGTGATGGCCTCACGGGATGCCCCCGCATTCAGGCCGAGCCAATAGCTCTTGATGTCCGGTCGAAGCAGGTGCATGTGAATGAAACGCGGCGGTACGCCCGCTTTGGCGCGGATGACGGCCACATGCTGGTTCACACGGGCCGGAAGTACATCAGGTTCGACGACGCACGTACGCAGAATCGATGCCCCGGTGATGTTCAAAAGAACATCATCTTCTTGAACCGTGACACCCTTGAGCTGGGTGGCGGCTTCGTCCGAAATGCGAGCCAAGCCTTCCCAGACAAACAAGCTGTCGTACACGTTTTGGCTGCGAATGAGAGCAACACCATCGTCGAGGTAGACCTCTTTGCCACCTCGCGGTGTTGCCCCACTGCCGATCTTGTCGGTGAGCTGTGCCAGTGTTTGGTGTATCCACCCTTTGGGTATCTGCCCCAACTCCGACACTTCCATCTCATCCGGGAACAGCGCGGCGGTGACGGCGAGTTGTGCGTATTGCTCGGGCGGCAGGGTATCGAGTTCGGCGGCGGGCTTGGCCGCTCCTGCGCATCCTGCACCCGCGGCATTTGGGCGTCCCTGCCCGGCACCGCTGATGGCGCTCATGGCGGCGCGCAACACGATTTCCTGCCTCTCCCTCTGGGAGAGGGCCGGGGTGAGGGTCTGCTTGGCGGCGATCTTGGCTTTGACCGGATCGAAATCGACAAACCACGATTTGAAAATGGCTTGCGCCATGGCTTCGAGGGTTTGGTTGATATCTCGATTCAATGTGATCTTGCCTTCAATCGCATCCAGTGTGCGCTGAATGGAGAGGCGGGCAGAAGTCGGTTCGGGAACCGGAAACGAAAGAAAATCGTCTCGGCTCAGCGATAGGTTTGTAGTTCCCATGCTCCGAGCCCGGCAATATTCTCTGTATTCAGGAGTTCGTAAGACCCAGTATAGATACGAGCGATCAATTGGCTCATTCTTGAATACAAGCTTCACTGTGTCTTGAGTCATTCTTCCGACAGTGATGAAGTTCGGAACGCGAGCCACTGAGCCCAGAAGATCCCCTGATTGCGTAACATCTTTCAGGGAAACATACATGTCTCCGGGATACACAAGCAACTTAGCAGGGCTTTCACCTCCGTAGGTTCGAAGCTTGTCGGGTCTAAATCCGCCATCGCGCTCAATTGAAGCGAGTCCAAGCAGCACCGGGCCAGGCGTATCCAAAAGCGCGCTTTGGTAGGTATTACCACGTTGCAAATCAACGAAGTCACCGACAGTAGCCGAGCTCCAATCAAATGCCATATCCCAACCCCACGAAGTTCCTCTTAATCTCGACTTCCAGCTTGGCGCTCCCGGCCAACTGCTCCGCCAGATGCGCCGTTAGCCACGCCATCTTGTAGGCCATTCGCTTATTCATCGCTTTCACCCAACTCTTTACCCAACTCCCGCTCCAGCGCCTCAATACTCGGCAGCTTGTCGCGCAGCGCCTCGGGCAAGGTGTGCGACAGGGTATAGGAGGCCAGCCCTAGCGGTTTCTGAATGTCGCTAAGGGCGTATTCAGCCACTAATCTGTCCTTACTCTTGCACAGCAGCAGGCCAATAGTGGGCGCGTCGTGTTCGCCGCGCCGTTGCTCATCCACGGCCTTGAGGTAAAAGTTGAGCTTGCCGGCAAACTCGGGCTCGAAGTCCATGGTTTTCAGTTCCACCACCACATAGCAGTGCAGGCGGGCGTGGTAGAAGAGCAAGTCGAGGAAGAACTCGCGCTCGCCCACCTGCAGCGGCACTTGGCGGCCCATGTAGGCGAAGCCCGCGCCCAGCTCCAGCAGAAACTGGGTGATGTGGTCGATCAGCCCCCTCTCCAGCTCGCGCTCGTTGTGTTCGGGCGTCAGCGACAGGAAGTCAAACACATACGGGTCTTTGAGCATCTGCGCGGCCAGGTCGGATTGCGGCGCGGGCAGGGTCTGGGCAAAGTTGTTCAGCGCCTGGCCTTCGCGCTGCCACAGGCCGCTTTCGATCTGATGGGTAAGTACGGCGCGGCTCCAGCCATGGGCTTGGGTTTGCTGCACGTAGTAGAGGGCTTCAGTGTGGCTATGGCACTTGCTGATGATGGCGAGGTTGTGGCCCCAGGGGATAGTGGTCAATTGCGCAACAGCCTGTTTCGCAATTGCCGCATCGCTTGTCCAATAGCGGCGCCACTGCCGAATGAGTTCCAGATTACGCTTTGAGAACCCCTTCATGTCGGGGAACTCCTGCATTAGGTCCTGGCTGAGTTTTTCCAAAAAGCCGCTGCCCCACGCTTGTGTCGCCTGCTTGCTGACGATGTCGGCACCCAGTTCCCAATAAAACTGCAGCAATTCGGTATTGACCGCCACGGCGGCCTTGAGCTGCACTTGCCGAAAGCGCGCCTTGAGCTGGCTCAGCCAGTGTGGGTAGTCGCTGAGGTGGATGTCAGAGGCCATAGCCCAAGCCCGCCAAATTCTTCTTGATTTCACCCTCCAGCCTGGCACTCTCGCCAAACTGCTCCGCCAGTTGCGCCGTCAACCGCGCCATCTTGTCGGCAAAGGCTTCGCCGTCGTCTTCCTGTTCTTCGGCGCCCACGTAGCGCCCCGGCGTGAGCACGTGTTCGTGCTTGCGGATGTCTTCCAGGGTGGCCGAGTAGCAGAAGCCGGGGATGTCTCGGTACAGCCCTTCGACAGGCTCAGGACGAACGGCGCTGGGTTCAGTGTGTTGCCAAGCGTGAAAGGTGTCGGCCACCTTCTTGATGTCGTCCGTCGTGAAGTCGCGCAGCACGCGGTCCTTCATGTAGCCGAGCTGGCGGGCGTCGATGAACAGGAACTGGCCGCGCCGGTCGCGCTTTTGTTTGTTCAGCGCCAGGCCGTTGCGCTTGTCGCGGGTCAGGAACCAGATACAGGCCGGAATCTGGGTGTTGGTGAACAGCTGGCCGGGTAATGCCACCATGCATTCCACGTAGTCGTCCTCGATCAGCTTCTTGCGGATTTCGCCTTCGTTGTTGGTGTTGGAACTCATCGAGCCGTTGGCCAGCAGCAGCGCCATGCTGCCCGCCGGGGCCAGGTGGTAAAGCATGTGTTGCAGCCAGGCAAAGTTGGCGTTGCCCTGAGGCGGTGTGCCGGCAATCCAGCGCGGATCGCTAGCCAATTTTTCGTTCCACCACTCCTTCATGTTGAAGGGCGGATTGGCCATGACGAAGTCGGCGCGCAGGTCGGGATGCAGGTCGTTCAGCATGGTGTCGGCCGGCCCCGCACCGAAGTTGAAGTCAATGCCGCGTATGGCCATGTTCATGGCTGCCAGGCGCCAGGTGGTGGGGTTGCTCTCTTGCCCGTAGACGCTGATCTGTCCGCCCTTGCCATTGGCCACCTTGCCACCGTGTTGCTCGATGAATTCCTCGCTCTGCACGAAGAAGCCCCCCGAGCCCATGGCCGGGTCATACACCCGGCCCTTGAAGGGTTGCAGCATCTCGACGATCAGTGTGACGATGCTCTTGGGCGTGTAGTACTGCCCCCCCTTCTTGCCTTCGGCCAGGGCGAACTGGCCGAGGAAGTATTCGTAGACGTGGCCGAGGATGTCCTTGCTTTTCAGGCCCAGCGGCTGGCCGTTGTAGTCCTTACGATTGAAGTCGGTATCGGAGAAATGCGCGATCAGGTCGGCCAGTTTGTGCGAGTCGATCTGCGTGCGGGCGAAATCCTTGTTAAGCACGTTCTTGAGCTTCTTCTCGTTCTCGCGCTCGATGGCTTCCATGGCGTTGTCGATCAGCCAGCCGACGGAGCGCATCTTGTCCGGCACCATGACCAGATTGCCAGCCTCGTCTCTCAGGTAGCGGCTATCAGCATCCCGCTTAGGCACCAACCACGGTAGCTCACTCCCCGGCGGCAATTGCGCGCAATCGCGCAAGGTTTGCCAGCGAGCCTCCAACGGCACCCAAAACACATTTTTTTCCGTGTAATAGTCGCGAACTTCCAACTCTATGGCTATCGATGCCGACCACTCTTCTTCGGATTCGTAGTCTTCGCGCGGTAGATAATAGTCATGCTCCGGGTTCTTGAATTGTTCTTCTAATTCCTTTTTTCTTTCCTCGAAGGCATCCGAAACGTATTTCAGAAAGATCAGACCCAGCACCACATGCTTGTAGACGGCAGCATCCAGGTTGGAGCGCAGCTTGTCGGCGGCAGTCCACAGCTTTTTTTCCAGATCGCTAAAAAACTGTTGTTCTATCGGGTTCATATTACTTGCCTTAATCCTTGCTCAGCCGAGAGGCCGAGTGATGCCCGTGCCATCGGTAAACGATATTGATCGGCACTTATTGACCGAACCCAAAACCAAAAAGCCGACATGAGGTCGGCTTTTTGCGCATACATGTGGCGATCAATTTACATGCTATCCAGAATGGCTTTCTTCACCGCATCCAGCGTGGCGTCTATGGTCACCGGATGAGCGTCCTTGCATTGAGTGATCGCGGTATCGGGATCTTTCAGGCCGTTGCCGGTCAGCGTGCAGACGATGGTGCTGCCTTCGGGAATCTTGCCGTTTCCGATGTCATGCAAGGCACCAGCCAGCGATGTCGCGGAAGCCGGTTCGCAGAAGATGCCTTCGTAGGCCGACAGCATTTTTTGCGCGGCGAGAATTTGCTCGTCGGTGAATGAATCAAACCAGCCGCCGGATTCCTTTTGCGCATTCCAGGCCAGATCCCAGGATTGCGGATGGCCGATGCGGATCGCGGTGGCGACGGTCTCGGGATGGTCGACCATTTTGCCGCTGACGAACGGCGCGGCGCCGGCCGCCTGATAGCCGCACATTACCGGGCGTTTATTGGTGACGGCCTTATGGGTAGCGCTGTCGGTCGAGTATTCTTTATACCCTTTCCAGTAGGCGCTGATGTTGCCGGCGTTGCCGACAGGCAGACAGTGGAAATCAGGCGCGGTACCCAGGGCGTCGACGATTTCGAACGCCGCGGTTTTCTGACCCTCCAGCCGGAAAGGATTGATGGAGTTGACGATGGTGACCGGCGCATGATCGGCGATTTGCTTGACGATACCCATGCCGGCGTCGAAGTTGCCGTTGATCTGGATGATTTTCGCACCGTACATCAGGGTTTGCGCTAGCTTGCCCTGGGCTATCTTGCCTTCCGGAATCAACACGAAAGCCTTGATGCCGGCCCGTACTGCATAGGCGGCGGCGGAAGCGGAAGTGTTACCAGTAGACGCGCAGATGATGGCCTGACTACCCTCTTCCACGGCCTTGGTGACGGCCATGGTCATGCCACGATCTTTAAAGGAGCCGGTAGGATTCAAGCCTTCGAATTTGACGTAGATGTCGACGTCCTTGCCGATCAGTCGCGGAATGTTTTGCAGTTGAATCAGCGGCGTGTTGCCCTCGCAAAGACTGATCAGCCGGGTGTTTTCCGACACCGGCAAGCGATCCCTGTAACGTTCGATTAAACCTGTGTAGCGTTGTTGTGTTGCCATTTTTTATCCTAAAGTTTCCAGACGAATGCGGGCGACCTTACCGCTGACGGTGGCCAGCGCCTCGATTTCCGCAATCGCCGCGTTCATTTCTTTTTCCAGTGTCAACTGAGTCAACAGGATGATGGGCACCGAGGTTTCACCATCCAGCGGTTCTTTCTGGATCAGCGCTTCGATGCTGATGTGATGCGCGGCCAAAATTCGGCTGACATCGGCCAGTACGCCGGGCTTGTCCTCGGCGGTCAGGCGCAGGTAATACGCGGTCCTGATGGCTTCGGCCGGCAATACCGGGATGTCGACGATGGCATCGGCCTGGAAGGCCAGATGCGGCACCCGGTTTTCCGGATCGCTGGTCATCGCCCTGACCACGTCCACCAGGTCGGCCACCACGGCCGAAGCTGTCGGCTCCGCGCCGGCGCCGGCGCCATAGTAAAGAGTTGGACCGACCGCATCGCCGCAGACCAGCACCGCGTTCATGACGCCGTCGACATTGGCGATCAACCGGCGCTTAGGGATAAGCGTCGGATGCACACGCAACTCTATGCCTTCCTCGGTTTTACGGGCGATACCCAGATTCTTGATCCTGTAACCCAGGGCTTCGGCGTATTCGACGTCCAGGCGGGTGATTTTGGTGATGCCTTCGGTGAACACCTTGTCGAACTGCAAGGGAATGCCGAAGGCAATCGAAGCCAGTATGGTCAGTTTGTGGCCGGCGTCTATGCCTTCCACGTCGAAGGTCGGATCGGCTTCCGCATAACCCAGGGCTTGCGCCTCCGCCAGCACATCGGCGAAGTCGCGGCCCTTGTCGCGCATTTCGGTGAGGATGAAATTGCCGGTGCCGTTGATGATGCCGGCCAACCATTTGATGCGGTTGCCGGCCAGGCCTTCACGTATGGCCTTGATGATGGGTATGCCGCCGGCCACGGCCGCTTCGAACATCACCATCACGCCTTTTTTGCTGGCTTCGGCGAAAATCTCGTTGCCATGCAGCGCGATCAGGGCTTTATTGGCGGTGACCACATGCTTGCCGTTGGCGATGGCTTTCAACACCAATTGCTTGGCCAGATCGTAGCCGCCGATCAGTTCCACAACGACGTCGACGTCAGGATCGTTGACGATGGCAAAGGGATCGGTGGTCAGGGTAATGCCGTGCGTGTCGCAAATCCTGTCCAGGCTAAGGTCCCGAGCCGAAGCACGGGTCACGACGATCTCCCGTCCCGCCCGGCGGGCTATTTCCTCGGCATTCCTTTTCAGCACGTTGACGGTGCCGCCACCGACAGTCCCTAAACCTAAAACACCTACTCTTACCGGCTTCAAACCTGACTCCTAGCGCTAAACCCAAAAATGGCGGCGATTATACTACGTTGTCTTTCTTGAGCATATTGCGGATGCTGCGCAAGGCCTGGCGGGTTCTATGTTCGTTTTCGATCAGGCTGAAGCGGATATGGTCATCGCCGTATTGTCCGAAACCGATGCCCGGCGACACCGCCACCTTGGCGTCTATGATCAACTTCTTCGCGAATTCGATGGACCCCATCTCCCGATAGGCTTCCGGAATCTTGGCCCAGACGAACATGGTGGCCTTGGGTTTTTCCACTTTCCAGCCCATCGCGTTCAGGCCGTCGCACAGCACGTCGCGGCGCAACCGGTACATGTCGCAAATTTCCTTGACACAATCCTGCGGACCTTCCAGCGCCGTAATCGCCGCCACCTGAATCGGTGTGAAGGTGCCGTAATCCATGTAGGACTTGATGCGGGTCAAGGCGGAAACCAGTGCGGGGTTGCCGCACATGAAGCCTACCCGCCAACCGGGCATGTTATAGCTCTTCGACAGCGAGAAGAATTCCACGGCGATGTCCTTGGCGCCCGGCACTTGCAGGATGGAAGGCGCCACGTAACCGTCGAACACGATGTCGGCGTAGGCGATGTCATGCACGATCCAGATATTGTGCTCCTTACAGATCG
>JAJRDU010000198.1 GCA_028748685.1 Methylococcaceae bacterium | reverse complement strand
GCATTCAGGATTTACAGGCCTCCTTCAAGGACTTCGTTACTTCCATGAGCTCCAGCCAGGCGCTGCAAGCCTCCGGTTTGGTGGGACGATATGTGTCCGCACCGAGTAAGGAAGCCCTGTTGGGGGCGACCGGGAGCGTTTCGGGCGATTTTGAGCTACCGAGTAGTACGACCAATGCCGGCGTGAAAATCATTGACCCGCAAACCGGGGAAACCATCAAAGATATTGATCTGGGCTCGCAAGCAAAAGGTATGACTAGTTTCGAATGGGACGGCTATGGCAACGATGGTGCGCGCGCGGATCCTGGTGTTTACAAAGTGGAGGCCAGTGCTTGGATAGACGGCAAAAATACGGTGCTGGAAACCAATATCAAATCCAAGGTAAGTAGCGTCACCATGGCTACCGGTAGCACCGGCCTGCAAGTCAATCTGAATGGCTTGGATTCGGTGAAATTCAGCCAGATTAAACAAATTCTATAAGTAGGGAGAACCATCATGGCCTTTACAACAGCACTCAGTGGTTTGAATGCCGCATCCAACAACCTGGCGGTGACGGGTAACAACATCGCCAACGCCAATACGACGGGTTTCAAGAAGTCGCGATCCGAATTTGCCGATGTCTATGCGACCAGTTTAGGCGGCGTCAGTAGCCTACAGCCGGGGGCCGGGGTCAGAGTCGCCAACGTCGCCCAACAATTCAATCAGGGAAATTTGTCGTTTACCGAAAACAACCTCGATTTGGCGATTAGCGGCGAGGGTTTTTTCACGTTGGCCAAAAATCCAGACGAAATCAATGACTTGTCGTATACGCGGGCGGGCGAATTCAAGCTGGATAAGGACGGCTACTTGGTCAATAACCAAGGCAATGCCTTGCTGGTTTATAAACCCAATGGTACGGCCGTCAGTGACGGTTTTAGCGTCGGTGTGACTCAGCCGGTGCAAATCAATACATTGACGGGCTTACCGGCGGCGACCGATACCGTGGAGATTGCCGTCAACGTCAATGCCAATGACTCGATACCCGCGGCAGCGCCGTTTGATTATACCAACAGCAATACCTATAACAGTCAAACCTCGGTGACTGTTTACGACTCATTAGGCTCACCCCATATTTTGACGACCTATTTCAGAAAAGGACCGTCGACGGCAACGTCAACCGATTGGTACGTCCATCATTTCATGAGCGAGCCCGCGACGCCGGATACAAAAACCGCTATAACGGCCGATGGTGCAGCTTTCGGGACTTTAACCTTCGATTCCGGCGGTAAATTAACCAGTCCGGCGGATGGTACATTCGCGCTAGGCGCCTACACCATACTGCCGGCAACCGGTGCCGCACCGATTACTATTGGTTCCATGAACTACTTCGGTTCCACGCAAGTTCAGCAGAAATTTAGCGTCAACGCAATGACGCAAAACGGCTTGGCCGCCGGGCGCTTGACCGGTATCGACATTGATGACGAAGGCGTGATATTCGCCCGTTTCAGCAATGGCGGTTCGCAAACCGTCGGTAAAGTGGCTTTGACTCGATTCCCGAACGTGAACGGTTTGACCAAGCTGGGTGATACCATGTGGGGTCAAGGCGCCAATTCCGGGGAGCCGATTCGCGGCGAGGCCGGAGCCAACAATTTTGGCGGCATTCAATCCGGCGCGCTGGAAAGCTCCAACGTGGATTTGGCTGCGCAACTGGTGAATCTGATCGTCGCTCAACAGCACTATCAAGCCAACGCTCAGACCATCACCACGGAAAATGCCATCATGCAGGCCATACTCAACATTTAATTGAGGGAGAGTCGCCATGGATCGTAGCCTTTACGTCGCAATGAACGGCGCCAAGCAGACCTTGCTGGCGCAAACGGCGAACGCCAATAATTTGGCAAATACTCAGACTACCGGGTTCAAATCGGATTTTGAGCAATTCCGATCCATGCCGGCATTCGGCCCGGGTTATCCGGCACGGGTCTATGCGATGACCGAGCGTCCGGGTAGCGATTTTTCCTCGGGAACCTTGCAGACCACTGGCCGAGATCTGGACGTGGCTATCGATGGTCATGGCTGGATAGCCGTGACCGGCAAGGATGGTTCCGAGGCCTATACCCGCGCCGGCGATTTACGGATCACGCCGGAAGGGTTTCTGCAAAATGGGGCTGGATTGTCGATACTGGGTGAAAGCGGTAAGCCGATAGTGATACCGCCGGCGCAAAAAATGGAAATTGGCAGCGACGGTACCATCACCATCGTGCCGCAAGGCACCAATCCAACTAATGCTGCGGTCGTGGACAGGATTAAATTGGTTAATCCGGATATCGATAATCTGGAAAAACGCGCAGACGGTCTGATGCATCCCAAACAGGGCGGAGCATTACCGGCCGATGCTAATGTCAGTTTGGTTCAGGGTTCGCTTGAAAGCAGCAATGTCAATGCCGTGTCGGCCATGGTTGAAATGATTGAATTGGCCAGAAACTTTGAGTTGCAAACCAAGGTCATGAAAAACGTTGACGATAACGCAGGTGTGACTGCCAAATTAATGCAAATGGCATAAAAACTGCTTAACTCTTAATAAGACAAAAAATTGTCAGATTAGGAGGTTGTCATGACAGAACGCGCATTATGGGTCGCCAAATCCGGTTTGGATGCCCAACAAACTCGAATGGCGGTTATTTCCAATAACCTTGCCAACGTCAATACCACCGGCTTTAAAAAAGCCAGACCGATTTTCGCGGACCTGATGTATCAAAACATTCGGCAAGCAGGTGGTCAAACTTCCCAAAATACTCAGTTGCCAACCGGTCTGCAGCTGGGAACCGGTGTCAGAACGGTAGCCACCGAAAAACTTCATACCCAGGGTAATATTCTGCAGACCGAAAATACGCTGGATGTCGCTGTTAACGGCCGCGGCTTCCTGCAGATTCTGATGCCAAACGGTGATATCAATTACACCCGCGATGGATCGTTTAAACTCGATTCGAACGGACAGGTCGTTACTTCCAACGGTATGCCGCTGGAACCAGCGATTACGGTGCCTCAGGATACGATAAGCCTCACGATTGGACAGGACGGCACTATAACCGTTACTCAGCCTGGGTCGCCGACAGCTAATCAGATTGGTCAAATTCAGATTGCCGATTTTGTAAATACCGCTGGCCTGGAACCAATAGGCGATAACCTGTTTAGGGAAACCGTGGCCAGTGGCGCGCCGATCGTCGGTACGCCAAGCGAAAATGAATTGGGCTATATCACCCAAGGGGCTTTGGAGACCTCCAACGTCAACGTTGTCGAAGAATTGGTGAATATGATTGAAACCCAGCGTGCGTACGAAATGAACTCCAAGGCCATTTCCACTACCGATCAGATGTTGTCGTTTGTAACGCAACAACTCTAAATTAGGATGACGATTATGAATACGTCAATTCAAACCAATAATCCACTGTCCAGCAAGTTAATGCCGGTAATATTGATAACGCTGGCACTGGTGGGCTGCAATACCTTACCGAAACGCGATCCCGACTTTGCGCCGGTGCAGCCCGCGGATTTAAGGCCGCCTCAGCAAAGCAGCGGCGCCATTTACCAAGCCGGTTATGACATGCGCCTGTTTGAAGACATCAAGACCCGACGGGTCGGCGATGTTTTGACGGTTACCTTGAACGAATCAACCAAAGCCAAAAAACAGGACGATCTTAATACATCCAAGGATACTTCGGTTTCAGTGACCGCGCCTACGTTGTTTGGCGTTGCCAGTCAGGCCGTGTTGGGCCACGACCTGAAAACCAGTCTGGCCGCTACCTCTAAATTTGACGGCAAAGGCAAGGCTGATCAAAGCAACAGCCTGACCGGCGATATCAGCGTCACGGTAGTGGATGTGTTGCCGAACGGCAATATGCGGGTGCGCGGTGAAAAGCGGGTGACGTTAAACGACGGCGACGAATATATTCGCCTGTCGGGTATCGTTCGCCCCATCGACATTACCACGGCCAACACCATTCCCTCATCCAAAGTGGCCGATGCCACCATCATGTACACCGGCGAAGGTAGCATGGCTGATTCCAATAAAGTTGGCTGGCTGGCGCGTATATTTATGAGTCCTTGGTTCCCTTTTTAAAAGTTATGAAAGATAGCGTCCGCTTTCGATTCATCTAGGAGAAGAATCATGAATAAAATCGTTGCATGCCTAGTTTTTTCGCTGGTTTGGGGTAATGCCGCGGCCGAGCGTATCAAAGACTTGGCTTCGGTTGCTGGGGTGAGGACTAACCAGTTGGTGGGTTACGGTTTGGTGACTGGTCTCGATAAATCCGGCGATAAGTCGTCCCTGTTCATACGGCAAAGCTTGCGGAACATGGCGGGAAACTTGGGTTTAACCTTACCGTCCGACATCAATCCCAAGTCAAAAAATGCGGCTTTTGTCAGCATACATGCGGATTTGCCGGCATTCGCCAAGCCTGGTCAAAAAATTGACGTTATCGTATCGTCGATCGGCGACGCCACCAGTCTGCGGGGTGGTTCCTTGCTGATGAGCCCGTTGCGCGGTGCCGACGGCAAAGTATATGCGGTTGCACAAGGCAATCTGATGGTGGGGGGCTTAAGTGCTTCCGGTGAGGACGGTTCCAAAATCATCGTCAATAATCCATTGGTTGGCCGAATACCCAACGGTGCCACCGTGGAACAGATCGTGCCGACTTCGTTCGATCAAGGTGGCGATCTGGTTTTTAACCTCAATGCCACCGACTTTACTACCGCCAATAGCATTGTGGAGGCTATTAATAAAATGATGGGTGCCGACACCGCCAAGGCGCTAGATGCCGGATCAGTAAGCGTCAGAGCACCTGTCGACCCTTCGCAACGGGTCGGGTTCGTATCGGTGATTGAAAGTATTGATGTGACCCCGGATTCCGCGCCGGCGAAAGTGGTCATTAATTCCCGCACTGGCACGGTCATCATTAATAGCAAGGTCAGAGTTCAGCCCGCGGCGGTTTCTCACGGTAGCTTGACGGTGACAATCACCGAAAACCCTCAAGTCAGTCAACCGAATCCATTGTCGGGCGGATCCACTGTCGTAACGCCGCAGTCCAATATTTCAATTAAGGAAGATAAAAACCGTATGTTTGTTTTCAATCCAGGTGTTTCGCTGGATGAAATTGTTCAAGCAGTCAATAGTGTAGGCGCGGGCCCCAGTGATCTGGTGGCAATTTTGGAAGCCTTGAGGTCTGCAGGGGCTCTGCGGGCAGAGTTGATTGTGATATAGAAATTTAGGCGAAAGATAAAAGGCGTAAGGTTAAAGGATTGTTTTTTGCCCTTTGTCTTTGGCCTCGAGCCTGATTTTTAGGAGGTTCTTATGTTAAACGTAGATAGCGCTTCTGTTTATACCGACTTTAACGGTTTGGCAAAACTCAAGCAGGGTGCGCGCGAACAATCACCGGAAGCCATAAAGGAGGTGGCTAAGCAATTCGAATCGGTGTTTTTGAGCATGGTGTTGAAAAGTATGCGTCAGGCAAAATTATCGGATGGCATAATGGATAGCCAACAAAGCGATTTTTACCGCGATATGTATGATCAACAAATGGCCGTGCACTTGGCCGGAAAGCCGGGAGTAGGTCTGGCTGATTTGATCGCCAAGCAATTAAGCCCTAAACATACCGGGGGCGATGAAAAAATGGAAGCTGGCGATTATTTGAATAGGGCGGCAGGTACGGCAGGCGGTGCGGTTTTGCCGCGGCAAAATTTTGCCGCAAATGTATCGAATGCCAAACCCATGGACGCATCCGGTCTGAGCAGTTTGGAGAGGAGTCTGGCGCGATTGGAAGCCAGTCAGCAAGCCATTGCAAGTCAATGGCGAAATTTGGATGATGATTGCCAAGTGTTCAAGACCGGCGTAGATCAGCCGATAACATCAAAAGAAGAATTTATTAATCAGATGTTGCCATATGCGCAGCGGGCCGCCTGTGTCTTGGGTGTCGATGCCAATCTGTTGTTGGCGCAAGCAGCGCTGGAAACCGGTTGGGGGCAAGCGGTGATTAAAAATGGTCAAGGAGAGAGCAGTTTCAACCTGTTTAACATCAAGGCCGATAAATCTTGGCAAGGAAAGCAGGCCAAGTCGATGACACTTGAATTCGACGGCGGTGTCGCCAGGAAAGAAATGGCTGGATTTAGATCGTACGATTCTTATAAAGATAGTTTTGACGATTATGTGAATTTTATCAAATCCAATCCGCGGTACAGCGAGGCGTTGAAAAAGGTTGGTAATGCCGCTCAATACATACGCGAATTGCAACAGGCTGGTTATGCAACCGATCCGCGATATGCGGAAAAAGTCATGAATATATACAATAGTCGAGCCGCCGAACAAGTGCGGGCGATGAACAACGTAGGGTAGGGGGTAGCAATGAGCATGGGTATTTTGGATACTGCATTATCGGGGCTTGCCGCGTTCCAGCGCTCGTTGGAAACCACCAGCAATAATATCAGCAACGTCAATACCGAAGGCTATAGCCGTCAGCGCGTCGAATTATCGACGCGCCCCGAACAATATACCGGTGCCGGTTATGTGGGCACTGGTGTGAATATTGCCAATATCACCCGCAGTTACGACCAGTTTATTACCGGTCAGATGCGCTCCAGCACTTCGGCATTTAAGGATGTTGATGCCTATCACACGATGGCTTCGCAAATCGATAACATGATCGCCGATGAAAAAACCGGTTTGTCGCCGGCCATGAAGTCATTTTTCAATGCGGTAAACGATGTGGCGAACGACCCTAGCTCAATTCCGGCTCGGCAAGCGATGTTGAGCGAAGCTGATTCGATGTCGCAGCAGTTCAATACCGTCGCTGCACGTTTCGATGAATTGCGTAAACAAGTGAACAATAATCTGGATACTTCGGTGAGCGATTTGAATGGTTTCGCCAAATCCGTTGCCGATCTAAATACTAAGATCGTTGCCGATATTGGACGTGCGTCGGGTACACGGATGCCGAATGACTTGCTCGATCAACGCGACTTATTGTTGAATAAAATTGCAGAGAAAGCTGATATATCGGTTGTGCCGCAGTCGGATGGTTCGGTGAGTGTCTTTATTGGTCAGGGCCAGCCCTTGGTTTTGGGCAATAATGCGTCGACGCTGTCGGTACAGAGTTCCAAGACCGATCCCTTACACAAGGAAATCGTGCTCAACGGGCAGGATATTTCGTCGCTGTTGTCGGGTGGTGAAATTTACGGCAACTTGCGTTTTCGTGATGAGGTGCTCGATCCCGCCCAGCGGCAGTTGGGAACGCTGGCGGTCGGATTGGCGACTGAATTTAATAAAGTCCATCAAGCTGGTGTAGGTTTGGACGGAAGCAACAACAAGCCTTTCTTCGATCTGGGTGCTCCCAATGTACAGGTTCTGGGGGTGGCCAAGGATCCCAATTTGGTAGTCTCGGCAACTTTTTTTGCGCCGACATCCGCTGCAAATTTAGGTACATCGTATCAGTTGGATGTGACGGCAACTTTACCCGCCGTGACTTACAGTCTTACCGATTTATCGGGTAGTACACCGCCCGTAACCGGGTTGACAGCGGCTACTTTATCGGTTGCAACTGAAGCGGTTGGTTTCGACGTCAGCTTCCCTGCCGGGACATTGAATGTCGGTGACAGTTTTCAGATAAGTCCGGCGTTCGGTGCCGCACAGAAGTTGAAGGTTGCGATCAGTAACCCTCAACAGATTGCAGCGGCCAGCGCTGCTAATCTGCCGGGAGACAACAGTAATGTTTTGAAATTAGCCAATCTTGAAAAACAGACGCTGATGAAAAACGGCAAAAGTACCTTTTCTCAAGTCTATGGACAACTGGTTGCCGATGTCGGGTCGAAAACCCATGCGGCGCTGGTGAGCAGTAGCGCTCAGGATGTATTGTTAAAGCAAGCGACTTCGGCCAGAGAAAATCTGGCTGGTGTCAATCTCGATGAAGAAGCAGCCAATTTAATCAAATTTCAAAACTCGTATCAAGCGGCGGCCCAAACAGTTACAGTGGCGAAAACCCTGTTCGATACACTGATTGGCGCGGTCCGCTAGGAGGATTATTATGCGTATTTCGACTTCATGGCACCAGCAGTTGGGCGTCAATGCGATGCTCGATCAGCAATCCAAGCTCAGTGACATTCAAATGAAGCTGTCGTCGGGGAAAAAATATCTGACTCCTTCAGAAAATACGGTGGTGGCAACTAGTCTGATCGACCTCGATCAAACGATAAAGGAAAACCAGCAATATCAAGTGAATATTGGGTCGGCGCGGCAACGGTTGTCCCTAGAAGAAACAAGTCTCAGCAGCGCGACCGATGTTTTGCAAAATATCAGGGAATTGGCCATTCAGGGTTTGAATGGTAGCAATAATGCTGATAATAGAAAGCAGATTGCCGACAAAATCGATCAGCTGAACAAGCAGCTAATGGGAATTGCCAATACCCAGAATGCCAACGGCGAATATATCTTTTCCGGCTACAAGAGCGATCAACAGTCCTTTACGGATACGCCTTATGCTTATCATGGCGATGCCAATACTCGCGGCATTGCTATCGGTCCAAATCGGCAAGTGACGGACGGTGATCCAGGTGAGTCGGTATTCGGTACAGTATCCGCCGGCCCGTTGACGGCGGGTAATATCGACAATGTATTTCAGGCGGTTGCCAAATTATCAAGCGATTTGAGGGCCAATGCTCCGAATACTGCCTCACTGACTGATATCGATAAGTCGATGATTCGGATCAATACCACGGAAGCCTCAGTGGGTGCCAGATTGAGTGCTCTCGATAGCCAGGAGAATCTTAATGCCGATTATATTTTGGATCATCAGAAAACGGCTTCGGCTATTGGTGATCTCGACTATGCTAGTGCGCTGAGCCAATTCAATTTACAGCAGATCGCGTTGCAGGCAGCGCAACAGGCTTTTGTGAAAGTACAGGATTTATCCTTATTTAAATATCTGTGAGCTATTCACTGGCGGCTTGTCGAATATCAACTCTGCCGCTTTGAATGCGCGCCTGCAGTGGCCTGGTAGTGCCCTGATTGCTGAGGGAATACATTTCCATTCGAGGCGTTGCGTGCGAAAATAAATCATTTTCACTTATAAGCCTACGT
>JAJRDU010000197.1 GCA_028748685.1 Methylococcaceae bacterium | reverse complement strand
TGTAAGACTTTGAAGGTGTCCGGTCTGCGTACCGGAGATGACAAACTGCTCGCTGCCGGGAACCAGACGCCGGCTGATGTTGCCAAACCCAAGCCCGTGGTATTTTTCCGGTATTTGGTTGATCAAATTTAATCGATGAAGCAGAGTACGCCAGGCATTGAGTTCGGCTATATCGATGCCGGTCGGCAGATCGATAGGTTGATGATCGAGGTGATATTTGATAACACCTTCACGTTCGCCCATGATATTTTGTAACCTGTAATATATTTAGTATTTGGCAAAGAATAACGTACCGCAATGAGTTTGTGCTCGGCAGCCGCTAGGATGCAAGCCGAAAGGTTCGGTTTATTCGCCAACTACCCAAAAAATGGAAATTATTTTCAACCCAGTCATTAGTCTTTCATTCAATTGCATGAATCCAAACTTTTTCAAATCGGCCTTCGTCGCTGGGCTGTTGTTGTTCTTTATTGGCCTGACTGTCGCCCACGGCGCGAATAAACAGCCGCCGGTCGTCAAAGTTGTCACCCAAGCCGATATTCTGCAAAGGATACAGGCGATCAAGGACAAAGAAAACCTCTCCGAAGAAGCTAAAAAGCGCATTCTCGCCGCCTATTATGAAAGCCAGGACAATCTGAACGAATTGCAGGCGCAGGAAGCACAGGCCGAGGCATTCAAACAGGCCATGAATACGCTGCCCTTGGAAGCCAAACAGCTGGCGCGGCAGATTACCGATGCCGAAACCAGTTTAAAAACGCGCAAACCGGAAAGACTTTCGATTTTTCCGACTGATGAACTGGAGCAGCGCCTGATTATCGAAAAAACCCGGCTCAGCGACCTGGATGCGGAAATCAACCGAGTGGAAGGCCAGATTGGCGACTTGCAAAACCGGCCGCAATTGATACGCGAGAAAATCGCCGAGATCAAAACCAAGCAAGCGGCGAGTCAGCAGGAACAACAAAGTTTGACAGCCAGGGGCGGCGATAACCTGATCGAGAAGGAAGCCCGGCAAATCCAGTTGGACACCCGTCTAAGGTTGTTGAATACCACCTTTAAGACTTTGGAACTGGAAAACATCGGTGATCCTTTGCGCCTGCAAACCCAAAAGGACCGGATGCATTGGCTGACTCTGCAACGGGAGCAGCAAAGCATGCTGATTGCCGATCTGGATAATTTTTTGCTGGAGCGGCGGCAACAGGAAATCGACAAGGAACAGGCGGCATTGCTGCAGGCCGAGAAAGACGCGGAAGGTAAGCACCCATTGATTCTGGCGGCGACTAAGCAAAACATGCAATACAACCGCAGTCTGCAAGATATCAACAAAAATACGGAACAGTATCTGCAACAGAAAACGGACATCGACGCGCGTTACAAGATGGTGGAGAAGGATTACCAGAGTGCCGAACAAAAAATTAATCTGGCGGGCTTGAGCCCCGCCCTTGGTAATCTGCTGCGCGAACAGCGCCGTAATCTCCCGCGTCGCAAGGACTATAAGACGCTTAACGACAATATTCAGAATGAGATTGCCCAGACTAGTCTGGAGATGTTCAAACTCGACGAAGCCAAGAAAAACCTAACCGACGTTGGTTCAGCCTTATTGTCGCGCATGGAACAACAGTTGCCAGCTGATACCGGCGAAGACGAAAAGCTCAGAATTCGCACTGAGTTGCGAATGTTGCTCAACGACCAGAAGGATCTGGTATCGCGCTTGTCCGCTGGCTATATCGAATATGCTCAAGTATTGGGCGATGTCGATTTCAGCTTGCAGCAGATGCTAACCAGCGCCGATAAGTTTGGGGCTTATCTCGATCAACGTCTGTTATGGGTACCCAGTGCGCCGGTGTTAAACGAGTATTATCTGAAGGATATATTTAATTCGCTGTTGTGGTTCGTTAGTCCTTCCAATTGGCTTCAGGTTGTTGTCAGTTTTTGGCATGGGATTAAAGCATTTCCATTACTGGTGCTGGTTGGCTTGGGGATCGTTGCGTTGCATTGGCGTTTTAAGAATATTGCCAAGACTCTTTTGCAGGCTATTCTGAGCAAGAACGCTAGCAATCAGTATTTAGGTGGTTTTGGTCAGACATTGCACGGACTGTTTTATATCTTCGTGCTGTCTCTTTATGGGCCGTTACTCATGGTCTGGGTAGGCGGGGTGCTGGCCTTGAGTGGCGACAGTGACACGTTCAGCCGGGGGTTTGCGGAAGGCTTGTTCGCGGCGTCGTTATCGCTGTGCGCAATCCAGTTCTTTTTTCGTTTCTTCAAGCCCGAAGGATTGGCGGAAGCCTTGTTTTTTTGGCAACACCGCACGGCATTTCTGGTTTTCAGCCAATTGAAATGGCTGCGTTTCGTGGCGGTACCGGCTATTTTTATTGTCGCGATGACAGGTAGCGATGTATTTTCGGAACATAGTTACGCATTAGGCAGGACGGCGTTGATCGTCATGATGCTGGCGATGGCTTACGTGTTCCATCGCTTGACCCAACCTCTGAACGGGCTCAGCAAGAGTTTTTATTTGCAATCTCAGGGGTGGATCAGCCGCTTGCGCTATCTTTGGTATGGCGTGGCTGTGTTGATACCGTTGACAATTATCGGTTTTGCGGTGGCGGGCTATTATCAAAGTGCGTTGGAGTTAGAAGGCAAACTGGTGGTAACCGTAAGGCTAATTTTCATCACCGTGTTGTTGCACGCCTTGGCGCTGCGCTGGCTGACAATCACCAAGCGGCAACTGGCATTGCAAAATGCCCGGCAAAAGCGTAAGCAGGGCGAACAGCCAGCCGTTGGATCGGGTGATGGTGTCTATCCTGTTGAGGAAACGCTGGTGGATCTTTCAAAAATCAATCAGCAGAGCCATAAACTTATGACCACCGTGATCGCACTGATTCTGCTGGTCGGCTGCTGGATGATCTGGAGCGACATCATGCCGGCCTTTTCGGTATTCGACCGTGTCGTGCTTTGGCAGCACAGCCAGATGTTGGAAGGCAAGGAAAGTCTGCAGCCGATTACGCTGACTAATCTATTGATTTGCCTGGCGTATGCTGGCCTGAGCTTCGTGGTGGTAGGCAACTTTCCAGCGCTGGTCGATCTATTGTCGGTCGGCAAGTTCGAGATGACTCCCGGCAGTCGTTACGCCTTGATCCAGTTGGTTCGCTATGTGTTGATCAGCATTGCATTTCTGGCGATTGCCAACGAGTTGGGTGGCAGCTGGTCGCAAGTGCAATGGCTGGTGGCGGCGCTGTCCGTGGGCTTGGGCTTTGGTTTGCAGGAAATCTTTGCCAATATGGTGTCCGGCATCATCTTGTTGTTCGAGCGGCCGATCAGGGTAGGCGATACGGTGACCGTGGGCGAAGTTACGGGCCGGGTCAGCCGTATCCAAATGCGGGCCACGCACATTGTTGATGGTGACAGAAAAGAACTGGTAGTGCCGAACAAGATTTTTATTACCGCCAGTTTAATAAACTGGACACTATCCGATACCGTGACCCGCATCGTTTTGCCGGTCAGCGTATCGTTTGGTGTGGAAGTAGAGGTCGTCGAGCGGATTTTTAGGGACGCGATTAAAAGCACCCCCTTGGTGTTGCAAGATCCGGAACCCGACGTGGTGTTTAATGGCTTCGGCGACAGCTCCCTACATTTCAATATTCAGGTTTTTGTACGTGAATTGAAAGACAGGGCTTCTGTTACTCATAGCCTGCACAAAAATATCTACGACGCATTGCAGTCCAATCATATCGAAATCCCCTTTCCGCAACGGGATGTGCATATTCGCTCGGTGGCGAAAGGGATATTGCCGAACCAGGCAGTTGCTGTCGGTTGACGAGCTGGCGGGCGGATTATTCCAGCCCCAGAATGAAATCCCATTGCGGCGCGGTAACCGGCATGATCGACAGCCGATTGCCGCGGCGCAGCAGAGCCAGGTCGGCCAGTTCATCTTTTAGCTTCAACTCTCTGAGGCTGATGGTGCGCGAAAGTTTTTTAACGAACTTCACGTCGACCATAAACCAGGTCGGTTTGTCGGGATTGCTTTTGGGATCGAAGTGCTTGTCTTCGGGATCGAAGGCGGTGAAGTCGGGATAGCTTTCCCTGGCCACTTCGGCAATGCCGATGATGCCTGGTTCGTCGCAGTTGGAATGATAAAAAAATACCCGATCGCCGATCTTCATCTCGTCGCGCATCATGTTGCGAGCCTGGTAATTCCGCACACCGTCCCAATGCTCGGTCTGTTGCGGACGGTTATGCAGATCGTCGATGCTGAAAGCCTCGGGTTCGGATTTCATTAGCCAGTAATTCATATCAATTCCAATCGATTTTAGTGTTGGGCAGTGTGATTGAGCGGTGACATTATCAGGTAGGGCTGGGCATATTTCAACGCCTCGACGCGCCCCTCGGAGGCGAATGAATACGGCCTTAAATGCCCCATAATCCTAACTAATGTTTTGCCCGTCGTTTTTGCAACCAGCGCATCACCCCGGTTGCATACAACACAGGGCAAGCCAAACC
>JAJRDU010000196.1 GCA_028748685.1 Methylococcaceae bacterium | reverse complement strand
GATTTCACTTCGATATTTCTCGGCGTTTCCATAAGCGATGAATTTTTGATAACGGCTGTGTAAGGTTTTGATGCGCCTGGCATGTTTAATAGGGCACCAGAATTGTTCGGTGCGCGCGGCTATTTCCTGAACATAGGCGATCAGTCCGTTGACGTAACTACAGTACGCACAATTGATTTTTTCTATAAGGTTCAAATAGTTAAGATAATTTCTGTCGAAAACGATATAGTCTTGCCTGTTTACTTTTGGGATGCCATAAATAGGAAAGCATATCCGTTGATACAAGCTGATAACGGCATCCAAAAGTAACACTGGAATAACACAACTCCAGATAAAGGGAGCGCTGAGTATGTGTTTTACCGGCGCATCGATTATGTAGCTATATAAGCGTTTGGCGTATTCCTTATGCCGACTAATGACATTTTTCTCAAAATAGACCTGTCGCTTACGGATTTCATAAGAAAATTCCTCCTCTTGTTTTTGTAACTCCTCAATTAGTTCGATTTCCAGCATTTTTATTTTATTAAGTAAAACATCAAGTTGGGTAGCCATCACGATTTCCTGTGCGAGAAAGGGCGGATTGAGGAATCACAGAAATCGATATGCCGGCTGCCAATTTCAAATTCTCATCTGGTATTTAAGCATATTCAAAGACGACGATGGTCGGTTACAGTCGGGCGGCTATAGCCTGGCTCCTTGTTGGAACAAGTATTGCCGGAATCTCAAACGGAGTTGCCTTGTTCCAGTAAGGTTTCAAACTGTTGGGATGGGATAGGCTTGTTGAATAGATAGGCGTTGATTTTTCGCCTCGATGGCCTTGTGCTCGGCCTCGAGCTGAGCAGGTTGTATTTGGGTTTCCGACAGTCAAGCGACGACTCTATGTTCCTTGGCTTTGTCAATGGGAATGGCGGACGAGAAATCCCCACTACCCAAGCGAGTGATATTTGCATGCAACTCATCCACGGAACAGCCCAGTGTGGCGCGCAAAGCCTGATACGAACGCCATAGCATAAAGACTAATGCCACGCCGAACGCGACGAACACCGTGCGTAACAGTGTTGCGTCGCTTTCGGCGGTCTGGACGGTGTGTAATGCCCGTGCGTCCATCAGTTGATACAACTCGCTAATGGGTCGCATGATCGCGGCCACGGCTTAGCGATAAGCCGACACGTTTCGCCTGGTAAAAAAATCCCGACAACAAGTTGCAAATACCCTCCGGCGGGAGGGCGAAAACCGCTACACCGCCCTGTAAGATATTCAACAACGAATCCGCGGTACTACGCGAATATTACCTACTGGAGAGAACGGCCTACGTAACTCCCAAACAAAGAAACCTCAGCTTAGGCCTTGGACATATGAGCAATAAATCCGGCACATCCAGCCAAATCATCGGTTTACCGCGGGGCGGTGGGGCCTTGCACCGCATCGGCGAGAAATTCGTGCCCGATCTACATATCGGCACTGGTAACGGTTCGTTCGGGCTAGGCTGGAGTTTGAGCGTGCCGGGTGTGATGCGCAAAACCTCCGACGGATTGCCGCGCTACGACGACGACCAAGACAACTTCGTGCTGTCCGCCGCCGAGGATTTGGTGCCGGTCGATGTGCAAGCCAATCTGACGCGCTACCGGCCGCGCACCGAAGGATTGTCCGCCCGCATTGCCCATCATCGCGAAGCCAATCAAAACTATTGGCAGGCCGACGGCAAGGACGGTTTGACCCGTGTTTACGGCACGTCGGCAATGGCCAGCCGCGACCCGGCGGCGATTGCCGATCCGGAGTATGCCGGTCGGACGTTCGCCTGGAAGCTCAGCCAGACCCGCGACGTGTTCGGCAATCGCATCGACTATCTCTACCAGCGCGACGCCGAGCAAAACGACGGCGTGCAAGCTTGGGATCAGATGTACTTATCGGAAATACGTTATGCGGATTTCGGCGACCGAGCCAACTCGCGGTTTCTGGTCCGGGTGAAGTTTGTTTACGAAACCCGCCCGGACCCTTTTTCCGAATATCGAGCCGGGTTTGAACTTCACATCGTGCGCCGCTGCACGCAAATTCAGGTTTACATCCAAGCCGACCAGGAGCGATTGACTCGCACCTATCATCTGGATTATCTGGACAAAAAAGCCGAAGCGATTTTGCCGCCGCTGGAATTCGGCTGCAGCCAATTTGCCCCCAACTCGCATACGAATCCGCTCCCACCCTGTTTGCCTACTGAGCGGCCTCGCCAACGATCGAGGCCAGTCCGCCCTCACTTAGCTAACTGGAAGGAGAAGCCTGGCACTGGGCTGTTTAATATGAGGAGAAACACATGAACACACGTTCGTTCACGAGTGCCAAATCATTCGAGGGATCCTTTTCCTTATTAGAAGGCCTGCCTTCGGCATTTGCATTGATAATCGCGCTATGCCTGTTATTAGGTGGCGAAGCCGCCCAGGCAAGAATCACACCCGGTCCTACCGATGAAAGCGTGTCGGCGGCGGAGTCCCCGTCATCGGCCGCCACGTCGGAATCGGAAGCGAGCCAAGGCACGGCCATGATTCCTGTGGAGCAGGCGGCATCCAATATCGTTATGTCGGACCCGAAGCGTTATGCTCGGGCATTCGCAAACGGTCCTGTTGGCGAACCGGAAACGAGTGTTGCAAGCAAGTCCACAGCGCTTGCCCGTCTACGCGGCAAGCCGCCAGGGCCGGACGACCGGATACCCGAGGAGAGCATCGGTGGCGTGACTTCTGGCTCGGTGAGGGTGAGTTACCTGTGCGGCGTGGGCAAAAACACGCTCGTCCGTATCGAGCCCGGAAACGTGCGCAAGACTCTGCCCACCCCGGCGATCTGCAGCGCCGGCCAGCACTCTCTGATGGACAGCGGTCTACTGCCCCACGCGCGTTATTGCTACGAGCTCAGTACCGCTACGGACACGGTCACTAGTTGTGCGACGACGCTGTATAGGCCTTATCTATTCAACGGTTCGGCTCTCAGCCAAGCCGAATCGGACCAGATGGTCGATCAGTTCGACTGGCGCAAGACCAATCCGGTCATGGCCACGGTAAGTACCCCGGCTGGAGTGCAGCCCACACTCTACTCGATGAGCATCCTCGTAAAGAGTGAAGACGACCTCTACTCAATCCGCGGACTGGGCATCCATACGCAGACGCAGCCTCTGTTTAGCGAGGAGAAAGAGGTGTGGGACGGCACCACCATGCATGCCATGTAGCCGGAAGGCAGGCCGGTCGGGGTTTGGATCACCGCCATCGTTCCCGGTGCCGTCTACAACGACCTCCGCTCTCAGGCTATCGCCGGACTAGCAAAAGGCCAACCCATCGGCATCCAGGCCATGGTGTTCCGCGCGGTCGGCATCGCCGACGCGGTCCTCTATCCGACCAACGCCATCAGTCCGTTGCGGGCCGAATATCTTGCGCAGATGGGGCTCGAATACAACGGCTATTCGGTGAAAACTTGCGACAATGGTCACCCGCAGGTCTGCTCGGTCCAGCAAGGTCTCTTCGGCTGGTTGGCGAGAAAATTCATTTCGGTGGCGTTCGAGGTCGTGAGAGACGTGGTCAGCCAAGTCAGACAAGTAATAGGCGGAGCGGAGCGCATCATCAAAGGCGACGTTGCGCTCACGGTCCAACTCGTCCTCAAAAACGCCGACCCGAAGTTCGGAAAAGACGAATTGACCCGCAGCGGATGGCAAGGAAACCCCTTGCTGCTGAAGGGGCTCCCGGTCAGAGTCTATCAAGGCCTCGCCGAATTCGACGCGACCTCGGATCAAAACGGTTACGCCCACTTATCCATTGCCAAGAACACATCCGGCAAGGTGTGCGTCCTGCTCGACAATTCGCGCGTCAAAATCGTCAGTTGGTTTACCGCGAGGGAAATCTGCATCACGCACTTTCCGGCCATGTCGCAGGGCGGGACAGTGGTCGCCGAAACTAACGACCGCTATGCGAATCAGCTCGCGCAAATGACGGACGCAGCCGAATACGTCAACGCCGTCATGAGCTTCAACATGCCCCAGGTTTCCGTGGTGACGGATTGGAATTCGGCGCTGCTGACCGCGGGCAACGGGCATCGTTCTTTCACACCCTGCATGGGCCGCATGCCGAACCTCGCGGCCAACCTGGCTATTTACGGGGGCGGAGTAGTCAGCGGCCTCGTTCCCTTGCTGGGAGAGCTTGGGGAGTTCTTCAACGCCTACGACATCGTGCTTGCCGACGACGACATCCGTGCCCGCGGCGTGGGCGTACATGAATACGGACACGCCGTGATGTGCGAAATGCTGAGAGAGACTGGGCAGGCAAAAGCCTCGCTGGCCTGGGCTGACGTGATCGCGGGAACCTTGATCGGGGGGCAAGACGCCTCGCGCGAACAATCGGTCATCGCCGAAGGATTCGCCGATTTTCTCGCGCTCCAGGTGGTCGGCGGCACGAACTACGTAAGAGGCAATGCCACCACCGACTCCTACAGCGTCAATTACTGCGCCGGCGACTCGACCGACCCGCACGCCTGCATGGAGACCAACTCGGTGCAGTGCGAAGGGGCGCGCTGCGACTTTCCGAGTAACGTCAAGTGGTTCGTGTCCCTCTTGCAGGACGTTTTCGACCGTGTCCCGGACAGCCCAGCCGATCAGGCGATGCCGTCCGTACTCCTGCCCAACGACGGCTCCCACTGGTATCAGGACACGAGCGGAACGCTGGTCTGGAGCGCCGCCGCCAACCAAGTGTCCGCCATGGATAGCGACGCCATTCAGCTTCCAGGGCCGGCTAGCGGCCGCATATTTTCCGGGTGGTCAGACCTTGGTTCCTTGCTTCGGTATGACTCATTTTTCGGCGGACTGGCGAAGGCGCTGAAGGCCAATGGTGACTCGCTCACCGACTCTTGCGCGATGTTTGGTGCCCACGAACCCGGCGGAAAGTGCCCCGACTATTTCGTGAACGCGCATAACAGCGAACCGGTGCCGCTCAGCCCTCCACCGGTAGTGGTTCCGCCTGCCCCCACCTCGCCACCGCCGGTTGCCGACGATCCGACGGACTCCGGTGATGGTGGACCCGCTCCGTCGGTTTGCGCGAAGAAGCCATGGACCCCCGGCTGCGACGTGTAACTTGGTGGTACGACCGATTATCGAACCACAGTCCAGTTCGAGTCACTGCACCAATATCCAGTTCCATTTTTGATGCTGAAAAGTATTTTTCTCGACAACTTAGAACCGACAAAGGAGGCCATCATGACCACCATTGATCAAACGAGCGATCCCATGAAAGGGCGTCGCACCCCAGCTTGGATGATTTCAGTCATATTCGCTGCAACCCTCGCTTACGCCAGTTCAGCGAGCGCGCTGCGTCCCATCAAAGATCCCGGCGACGATCCGAGCCCAGAGCCGGACCCGACCTGTATTCCAGCCGCAACGGGCCACATCAGCGCCAGTCCCGCCACGGTCGAGTTGCGCCCCGGCGCGTCACCCAATAGCACGTTGTCGTGGTCGGCGAGCGTGACGAAAGACTGCTCGTCGATCATTAGTTTCGAGATCAATGGCCTAAGAGTTGTCTCGCACGGCAAAGCGACCAAGTCCTTCGATAAACCGGGAACCTATCGGTATACCCTGACAATACGGACGCCAAACGGCAGCCGGCAAACCCTCGCCACGACCGTGGTCGAGGTAAAAACGCTATTTCCGGTGACCCTTTCGGAAGGCAAGAAGGTCAGGCCCTGGGACATCCAGCAGTTCGACGACCGTTGGATGTACCCTCCTTTACTTGATCTTTCGGGGTGGGAGGGCGCCCTGAAAAAGCATTCTCTCCCCGTGGCGTGGGAACTCAGCGAGCGCATGCGGGCGATGGTGCGCATGTACGAGATCACCCATGAGCGGCGTTATCTCGATCACCTGCGCGATATCACAGAGATGGTTTTGCAGTACCGGGATGACCGGCACCCGACTGAGCTACACCTCGACGAGTTCCTCCCTCGTCTACGCACGCCGATGCCGGCTTGGGGCACGAGTTCTCCCGGCAACGCTTGGCATTGGAGAACCTCCCCTGTTATTGCGGCACTCTATTCTTACCCCATCGCCGCCTTAGCGCGCATCGTCGTCGAGGATCCCAATCTGCAGGCCGAGTATGGGGAAAGCGCGTTGCGCTACACCAAAGCCGTCATGGAAACCTTCGAGGCCTACTACCCAGACTGGTTCGCCCGGCAAGCCGGCGATTCGCGGCAGAGGTTCATGACTAGTCCGGAGACCCGCACGCTGCTGACCCAGGAAAAGTGCGATCGCGCTTACCAGGAGGCATTGGACATGAAACCCGAGCCATGGGATGCGCCCGACCGCCTGAAGACTTTTCACCAACAATGCAAGGACGGAGCGACCTACAAGCCTGGCCCGGAACCCTTCAATGTCTCCCACGAGTTCATGATGATGGCCATCGAACTTTTTCGGGCCATCGACAGCAACTTCTATCAGCGGTCCTCGACCGATCAATGGGTGGCGGACGCGGACCGAAGGCTCATCTTAGCGTTGGTGACGGGTCATCAGCGCTTTTTCGCCGACGCGCTAGGCACGACCCATTTCCTCAGCGCTTCCCAGGACCCTCCCGTCAACCCCAACTTGCCCCTTCCCACACATCTCGGTCCTCCCCGCTTCGTTTGGAACTATATGGTGGATTCGTTCCGACCGCACATCGAGGATCCTAGTCACGGCGCCCTGTCGATGAGCTATATCGGCTTGCTGCGCGATAACCAGAGCCGCCTCGACGCGAAGTCTGCGCCGCCGAACGCTATTCCACTGACATCGGAAGACCTCGACAAGTTTGCGAACACCTTTCTTTACAACGTCGCTCCCGGGCCTCACTTCAGACATGACGTTTCCGGGCGCATCAAAGACAGGCCGGCGGATCGATATGACGATCGCTGTGAAGGCTGGCTCCAACTGGCACGAGCCAATCCGCGAGTATACTCGAGGTGCGAGGCCATAACCCTGTGCGTGGTCGATGACTTCCAGCCCAAACTGAATATCGGAAACCACTCCGAGTTGCTGTGGACCAAGCGGTTTCGCTGATCAAAGGTGCTCTAGCCTGATGCACTGTGAAGGGCGGTACTTCGGAACACGGCGGTGGCCTGCATCGCCGTTTCCCGCGCCCCGGTTCATGCCAATGACGAAATCAGATTTCCGCTTCGGCCAAAGTCGGCGAGTTTTTATGCCGATACGCTCAAACCCCACTCAAATGCCCTCTTGCGGGAGGGCGAAAACGGGAAACTTTCCGAGTATCGTCGGCGGCACAGGGGTACACAGGTTTTACTGGGGATATTAACCATGCAAGCAAAATCCACCCTGTAGATCGGCTTAATTCAACGTTGAGCCTTATTCACTGAAATGGGCGATGTGCGTGCAAGTGCGCGGCAATCGATTCACAACGGATCAGACGTTGAGGTCGATCGTTGAACCCCTTATTGCCCGACGCCCGCACCCCGCATGGAAAGCGCGAAAGGAGGATGCTATGAGAAACTGCAAGATACCTAAAAATAAGACCGCACGCCGCCTACTGCCCATCGCCTGCGCGGCACTAACCATGTCTTTTACGGCCTCGCTGGCCCTGGCTGATCAGGTAACGCAGCCACCAGTGCCGACCAAGATCCAAGTGCCGGCGGGAAACAAAGCCTTCCTGAAAGGCCATGCCACCGGCACCCAGAACTATATCTGCCTGCCAGATGGTACGGGCTTCAAATTTGTGCTGTTCACGCCGCAAGCGACGCTGTTCGACGAGGACGATAAGCAGATCATTACCCACTTTTTCGGCCCCAATCCCGATCCAGCGGAGCCCGGAGCGATACGAGCCGCATGGCAGTATCGAGACACCAGCACCGTCTGGGGCGGGGTAGTCCAACCGTCTTCCGATCCGAATTTTGTCGATCCGGATGCGATTCCGTGGCTGCTGATCGAACGCAAAGGCTCGGCGGACGGACCGACTGGTGGTCATAAGTTGACCGGCACCACTTTTATCCAACGCGTGAACACGTCCGGAGGTGTCGCGCCGGAAACGGACTGCGAAACGGAAGCGGACGTCGGCGGAAAAGCCTTTGTGCCTTATACGGCCGACTACTTCTTCTACAAGAAGGCTCGCAAATATGACGACGGACACGGCAACTATTGAGAAAGCCATGCCTGGTGGAACTGGGCGGCACAAGTGTCCGGTTCCCACCGTAACACTAAAAGTACAGCCGATATTGGAGAGGAACTGAAATGACTAAGCAATACTTGACCACAGTACCAAATGCCGCCAGCCATTTTCACAAGCTTCGCCTCGTATCGCGCTCTTGCGTGGCGGCGTTTTTGTTCGCGGCGGGCGCCAGCTTGGCGTCCGCCGAATCCGCCGGAAAGCACGATTTCGAGTTCATTAACCTGGCTGACTCGACTCAGGGCTTTTCGAATTTCGAGCCCTTCCCGGCCATCAACGACAAAAGCGCCGTGGTATTCGTCGCCACTCGGAGCGATACCGGGCAAGGCGTTTTTCGAACGCGCAACGGCAAGGTGACTGCCATCGCCTCCAACCTGGACGGACTGGACCTTTTCGGGAATACGCCCGCCATCAATGCGCGCGGGGTGGTAGCCTTCTTGTCTAGGACGAGTTCCGGCTCGACCGCCATTTTCACCGATGATGGCCGTTCCAGAAAACTGATTGCCGATTCGAAAATCAATGGCTTGATTGGAAGAGTTATGAGGTCTCCTTCCATCAACGATTCGGGAACGGTCGCCTTTTCGGCTGTCCTCTCCAAGGACAGCCGCCCCGCCGGGGCCAATATCTTTACCGGCCAAGGGGGGGAACTGACTACGGTTTTGAGCTCTTCCGGTTCGGATTTCGTTTCCTTCCTAAATGTAGCGATCAATGATGCGGGAAAGATCGTTTTCAGTGGGGTACGCTCGGATGGAAGTCTTGGGGTATTCACGGCTCGCGGAGCGCCGAAAACCATAGTGGATACCAATAGACATCCGGAATTCATCGGCTTTGGCGATCCGGTCATCAATAATGGCGGCACGATCGCCGACGTTGCAATCCTCGACAATGGCGTGCAGATCATTTCGGGAAAGGCGGGGGCCATCATACCCAGGAACGATCCCAGCGGCCCGGCCTTTGCCAACGCCGAGCATCCCTCCATCAACAACCACGGCGCGGTCGCTTTCTACGCCTTCCCGAACTTCGATCCGAACGAGCCAACGGGCATCTTCCTGGAAGTGTCGGGCGGTAATGCGTTGATTCCGGTGATCAGGCCTGGGGATGCATTGTTCGGTTCGACCGTCAGCGCCGTCGATCTGGGGCGGTTTGCGCTAAACGACCGCTTCGAGGCGGTTTTCCAATACTCGTTGACGGACGGGCGAACGGGCATCGCGATTGCGGCCTTCCACGGGAAAAAGCAAGACGACGACCCGAAGAAATGAGAACACGAAAAAACTCAGGCACAGAGACTGAAATCTCTCGAAATACCCTCTTTAAGGAGGGCGAAACGCCTTTTTTGCTTTGTTATGCTGCTGACACCGTTATGGCGGGAGATCGGAGGTAGGTAAATCGGAAAACACCTTGAGAATCGGCTTTCGACTAGCCACGACTCAGTTCAGGACCGTGAACGTCTCTGGCGCCGCTTATTACGGATTAACCCCTATATGTCTTGAGAGGACCCAAAAATGAAAACAAGCTCGTTTATTACCACTCAAAAACCACTCGGCTTATCACATCTATTTTCCAGGACCATCACTGCGATGGCGACAATCGCCACGCTCTGGCTGGCTTTGGCAGGCGATTTTGCTCATGCGGTTCCGACGATCGGCGGTCCGCGCGATCCAGCTCCACCGCGACCACTTCCAATCGCCGGCGACAACCTCGGCTACTTCAGCGTCCGCCCCGACCTGCGCAAGTGTGCTTCGCCCATGTGCGGCGGCGTCTTCGTGCAACGCGTCAATCACCTGACCACCCGCTGCGCCGACGGGAAGATACGTCCGGAATGTTACGTTGCGGGCGTTTCATTGGAGACCCTCAATCTACCGACCGATCAGGAAGACTCGGTACAGGTTCGCGTCAAGAACGGGACGGTACTGATGAAAGGCCATTTGACTGTCAAGCCATTCTCGCCGTTGAACACCCCCGGCCTGTTCGAAGCGACGGAAGTCTGGTTGGCTGCGACCGACGCACGGCCTAGCGGCACCTTCTTCCGCACACTAGATACCGGACTTGTGTGTATCGCCGCGCCATGCCTTTCATTCCAGGAATACAAGCTAAATTCGTTTGGGCAAAACGAGATAGCGGGCGTCGACTTGAGCCTGGTGGGAGCCGGCGAAGAGCAGCTGGACTCGGCTCACGAAACCTTGCGCAGCGATGAAGGCATTTTGGTCGCCGGTCAGCACAAGGTCGTAAGCGGTCCCGCGGGCGAAGCGTCGGCCCTAGTCGCCAGCCAATTCTATCTCCCCGTGCATGCCGGAAAACCCGAAAAGTAAATCTGCCCGGCTCCTGCGGCAGGGTGATCCATCGATCGCCCTGCCGACAAGTGCACAGCCCTTGCCATCACGGCAGGAGAAAGCTTGCTGCAGCAATGGCCCTATCGCTCCCCAGAATAAGCGTCCGACAGTTCAGGAAAACAATTCTTCATGGGAGACCTGTCATGAACATGCTCATCAATCAATTGATGCGGTCCAGCAACGGTCATTCTTACGAAACAGCCGGGATCATCTCGGCCTTCTTCAACGATTCGCATCAGGCCCGGGCCTACGCCCAACAGATAAGGTCGCTGGTAAACGCCCAGGTTGAGCTCGACGGGAGCCAACTGGCGGCGCGGTTATAGCGACTTCCGATCCTGCAGCGCAAGTGACGCGACTGCTGGAACGCCATAAGAGAATTCGCGCTGAAGACTCGCCACGAGAGAGAGCAAACCAGATCGTGACTATACGAGGAAACCAATATGATCACTTTTTCTAAAACAAACCGTCACCCACGTTGGGCGACGATCATCGTGCTCGCCGTGACGCTCGCTTACGCAAGCTCAGCGAGCGCGCTGCGGCCCATCAAAGTTCCCGGCGACGATCCGAGCCCGGAGCCGGACCCGACCCCGGCCTGCATTCCAGCCGCAAGGGGACACATCAGCGCCAGTCCTGCCACGGTTGTACTACGCTCCGGCGCGCCGCCCGTGAGCACGTTGTCGTGGTCGGCGACCGTCACGCGCGACTGCCCGTCGTTTGACGGTTTCGAGATCAATTCCGAAGCGGTCGATGCGACCGGCAGCAAGACCAAGACCTTAAATTTGCCGGGAAGCTATCGCTATACCCTGAAAATGCGGGTGGACAATGGCAGCCCGAAAACCATAGCCACCACCGTGATCGAGGTTAAAGAGGCGGAGTCGCCACCGGATCCAGCGGCCCAACGGGTTTGCCCGCAGGACCCAGCACCGGAGGTCGTCGAAATTCGCGAAGCCGACCCGCGGGTCGACAAGGCGCATCACGATCTCATGCGGCAAATGCTGGTGGAGAATGTCGGAATAGCCAACAGAACCATAGTCCTGGGGCCGAATGTCGAGCTGGACTTCACCGATGCGAATCCGGACCAGCTTCCGCTGAGCTTCGGCCCTTGTGTCACCCTGACGAGCGCGCAAGCTTTCGACACCGGCACCTCTGCAGCCTCGACCGCATCGCCCGACACCTTGCCGCAGCCGGCGCGAACCCCCCGCTCGCCGGGACCGCTGTTCAAATTCGGGCCGCACCGCAGCGACGGAGAAAATATTTTCCTCGAGATCAAATGTTACGCAGACATCCAACCGAACGACAATGTCAGCATCTCCGGCTTCAGGCTGTACGGCCCCAGCTTCGACCAGCAATCGGACTCCGACGTGGGCATCCGGATCGAGCGCTGCCTCAACGTCGAGGTCTCGAACATGGAAATCGCCGGCTGGGGCGGTCAGGCTATAGCGGTGAGGGACGAGGAAAATCAACCAGCCGATGGACAGGGACAGGGACAGGAACCGCCGCGTAACGATTCCGGTGAGCGAATCGGCCGTCCGGACCAGATCAGGATCTTCCACAACCATATCCATCATAATCAGCACCCGAGTAAGAGCGGCCACGCTTCTGGTTATGGCGTTGAGGTCAGCAATGGCGCCTGGGCACAGATCTACGAGAACCTGTTTGACTTCAATCGGCATGCCATTGCCGCGGCGGGCGATGCCGGCGGCTACCAAGCTCTGAGGAACCTGGTATTGAAGGGCGGCGGATTTCATGACAAATACGGCGCATGGGAGATCAAATACAGCGGTTACACTCACCAGTTCGACGTCCACGGTACCGGAAACAACGGTTTCGGCGGTCGGGCGGGGGTGCAGTTCGAGTACGCCGCCAACGCCTTCCAATATCACCCCGACAACCCATACCCAGTGCCGCAAGCCCCTGCCATCAAAATACGCGGCCGCCCGCAAATCGGAGTCGACATCCACGACAACGTGTTTCCCCATGAGGGACTGGAGGACGACGGGGGCGATGATGCGATCGCGGTGGAAAACCGCAGCGATCTCGACGTCATACATCTAGGGCCCAACAACGCCATCAATTTCGACTCCTATAGCAACTACGGGGTCTGCGATTTCGACGGCGACGGTATCGACGATTTGTTCCTCGCCACTGGTCAGACCTGGTGGTTTTCGAGTTCTGGCGGGTTTCCCTGGAACTATCTCAGCGCACGGACCGAGCGCCTGAATCAGGTCCGGCTCGGCTATTTCGACGCGGACAACCGGTGTGACGTGCTGACCGAGAGCAACGGAGAGTGGGTGACCTCCAGCGGCGGCACGGGGCCGTGGCAGAGCATCGGCGCCTTCGGCGCAGCGTTGAGCGAGGTGAGTTTCGGCCGTTTCGATCCCAGCGTGACCGACCATCGTCCCGGCGCGACGCGGCGCACCACGCACGCCTTCAGCCGTACGCCGAGCGGCCAATGGCAGGTGACGGCGTTATCGGCGCCCGCTTGGCAGAACGTGCAGAGATCATCTTTTCCGATGAGCAAGCTGCGCTTCGGCGACTTCACCGGCGATGGTGTCACCGACGTGCTCGCCGTACAGAACGGGCGCTGGTCGATCTCGCAAAGCGGCCAGGGGCGCTGGCAAAGACTCAATCCCTACCTGAAGGACGACGTGAGTTCCCTGTACGTTGCCGATCTCAACAATAACAACATTGATGACTTGATCAAGATGGAGCAGAAGGTGACCGACCTGGATAAGGATACCGTAATTGAAACGTTCACCTGGTGGGTTTCCGACGACGGCCGCACGCGCTGGCGCGAGCTCAAGAGCTACACGTTCCAGCGCTCAAAACGGGCCTCACTCCTGCCCGTGTTCGCATTCGCGGGGCGTTTCGGCGCGGCGCCAGGCGGGGGCGTACTGCTCACCGACCATGGCCGTATCGGGCGCTTCTATAGCGAGGCTGAAATCGCGAGAGGCGCCTCGCCGGATTGGTCCAGCCCGTTTGCTTACTGAGCGGTCGGACGGGGGCTGGAAAGCTGGATCACTCCCGCTTTCCGGCTACCAGTCCGACGTCGAATAAGGGAAAAGTGATTCGTCGGTCGGATCTCAGGACGGCTAGCCCGGAGAAGCGCCTTGTTGCGGCCGGATCACTGTTCCTACTTGGGGGGAGCTACCCCCTCGTCTCGCGCTCCAGAATTTCCGATACGTGTTGGCGCTCATTCCCCGGTTACCGCGACCCCACTGGAATGACTCTCTGGTTCCCCCCTCCATTCTGACGCGCCGGTCCATTCCGTTTCCGCCTTCGGCTCCCTGTCGAGGGCTTCCGCTTATCCGAGCACATTTGAATTGCGGTTCCTTCTAGTTTTCGCCGTGCCTGGATTCGGTACTTCATGCCTGGAAAATTTTCGAAAGGTCATGCATGACCTAAAGTCAGCAGCTTCGGCAGCAATTCATCGCGCTGATGTATATCCAGTTTGAGGTAAATCTTACCGATATGGTCCTTGAGCGTAGTCTGCTTGATGTGCAATCTCTCACGGATCTGCTCGAGCGTCAGGCCCTGCGCCAGCAACAGGGTCACTTCCCTTTGCGTGGGCGATAGCGGCGATTCGCGCATTGCCCGCAATATTTTCAGCGTCAACGGTTGTCGGTGTTCGACTATCACGCCGATCAGGCCATCGGTGTGTTCGTTGCTTTTATCCAGCCAATAGCCGCGGAACGCAAATCGGCCGTTAGGTCCGGCGTGAATAAACGATGGCGGCGGCGCATCGCGGCCAAGATAAATGTTTTGCAGATTGCGGCACAGCTCCGCCAGTTTTGCCAACAAGCGATCCTGTTTGCGTGAATCGATCAATAGCCTGGGATAGCGGGCCTTTTGCAGCAAACGCTTCGCATCAGGACTTTGAAACAGAATATCGCCCAGGGTATTCATGACCAGCATCCCTGAATTTCCGTCCGGGCTAAGCTCGAAGTCTACGTCGTTGGCGGCCCGGTAGGCGTGCGTCAGATAGGGCAACACATGCAGCAATTTAGATTGATCCCGGCCATCGAAGGGTTTCTGGTTGCTGGGGCGATATAAACCTATCACGCCGGTGCTGGTTGCATTCAATTGTACTCGCGCACACATTAAATGATGCATGTCGTATCGCCGAAAAATTAGGTTGTAGATGTCGGTCTGATAAAACGCCGAATCAATGACTCTGGGATCGTTGATGGTCGGATATTGGCTAAAGCCGGCAATGGCGCGTTGTTGCAGGTCCGGCTTATGGTAATCGGCAACAATGTCGGGAATGGCGTCCGCCATGTCGGAAAGATCGAATCCGGCCAGATGGTAGCAGGGGCATGTTCCATCTTCGCTGATCGTTAAGGTGTTGCTGTTGGAAGGAATCAGCATCGGCACCGCCCGCAGGAATTCGGTGAGCGCGATATCCCGGCTTAGGCCAGAACAGCAGATTTGGCGCAGATAGGCCAGGGCGTGACTCTGTTTCATAGCGATATTGAGGTTTTAGTGACTATTCTCGACCGTTAGCAGTCGTCCGTTGGCGTTATCCTAAAATGCGCCACGTCAATTAGTCCTTGAAATGTTGACACCAACAGCCTAACCCAAAATGGGCGAATGATCGTATGAGGTTTTTCACACTCAAATGCCCTTCTGGTGGAGGGCGAAAACAGAAGGATTTTTCGGTATTGTAAGCCCCGCGACATGCGTGCTTGAGGTTGAGTTGTCGAGGATTTGGCAGTGCATTAAGCGCGATTGCTTGAATGCGAAAACGTGGGTGATGAGATTCACGTAGCTAGCATAAAAACCAATTCGACCGGTTTGTTCAAGATCATGCCTGTCTGACGCGATTTACGCGGATGCCTAAGGTATCGGTGTCAATCGGCGTGGCAGTGGCGCCGCTGCCGGATTTAATTCAACGTGACGACGGAGCCGTCATGTGCCTTGCGGCTTAATGTCAGCAGCTTTGGCAATAGTTCCTCGCGTTGGTGTATATCCAGTTTCTGGTAAATCTTGCAGATGTGGTCCTTGAGGGTGCTTGGTTTGATATGCAGGCGACTGCAAATCTGTTCCAGTGTCAATCCTCGGGCTAGTAACAGTGCGACGTCGCGCTGCGTCGGCGATAGGGGTAAGTCGCGCATCCCGCGCAGAACTTTCAGCACCAGCGGTTCGCGATGTTCGATCACGAAGCCTATCAATCCGTCCGGTTGCCGTTGGCAGCCGTCCAGCCAATAAGCCCGGAATTGAAATTGCCCGTTCGGCCCCGCATGGGTGAAGGAGGGCGGCGGCGCTTCCTGGCCGCGATAAATGCGGCGCAGATTGCCGCACAATTCCGCCAGTTTTGCCTGTAGGCGGTCTTCCGCCCGTTGGTCCGTCAACAATCTGGGGAAACGCGCCTCTCTCAGCAACAATTTCGCTTCGGGACTTTGGTAGAGCATATCGCCTTGGGTATTCATGATCATCATGCCCGAAGTGCCGTCCGGACTAGGTTCGAAGTTTACCTCGTTGGCGGCTTGGTAGGCGTGAAACACATATGGCATCAAACGCATCAGCTGGGTTTGGTCGCGGCTGTCGAACGGATTTTGGTTGGCGGGCCGATATAAGCCGACCACGCCCGAATTATCCACATTCAATGGAATCCGCACCCACAGTACATGATGCATGTCGAATTGCCGGTAAATTAGGTTGTAAAAATCGGTCATATAAAACGACTCGTCCATGATCTTGGGATCTCTAACGGCCGTATGTCGGCTAAACCAGCTAGCGGCGCGTTTACTTCGGGCCGGCGTATGAAATTCGTCCGCGATAGCGTGAATAACGGCGGCCATGTCGCCAACGTCAAACCCGGCGAGATGATAGTTAGGGCGCAACAACTTATCGGTCACCGAAAAAGTATTGCTGTTGGAGGGTATCAGCAGCGGCACCGAGCGTAGAAATTCGGCAATTGCTATTTCCCGGCTCAAACCGGAGCAGCAGATTTGGCGCAGGTAGGCGAGGGCGTGGTTTGGTGTCATGGTGTCATACGGACTTTAGTGATTATTTTTGACCGTTTGCAGGGGCTCGGGAGTACGTCGCTATTTTTATACGCACACCAACAGCCAGGATAGGTCGCCGGAACCTTCTATTCGCCTAATAGCCCTCAACATGAAACGCGGTTGAGAGCACGGCGGAAACCGCGGGAGATTTTGCAAGCGTAATGTTGTGATGTTCTCGAATCTGCTTGGCCGACAAATGCGCCTTGTCATGTGTGGTATGTGCATCCGCGATGAGTTGTATGCGATAACCCAACGCGGAGGCATAACGAAGAGTAGAGTCCATGCAAAATTCGGTCGAGTAACCGCAAATAATCAGGTTGTCCGCGCCCATGGACTTAAGCGTCGCTTCAAGAACTGTCTGGAGAAATGCGTTGGCCATGGTTTTGCGGATCTTGATATCGCCGTCTTGCACCGTCAATTCGGACTGCAATTGCCAGAGATCGGTTGCGTACTCCAGAAAGCCGGGGTGTTCCGATTGTATAAAAATAACCGGCACACCGGCCGCTCTGGCCTTACTCGTGATGCTATTGATGCGCTGGACCACTTCGTCGGCTTCGTATGGTCGAGGACTGCCGTCGAATAATCCGCTTTGAACATCGATGACAAGCACTGCTGATTTCATGGGCTAAAGAGTAGTAAGCGTTGCTTCAGGGCCTTATCGATTAATTCGCCGACTCAAGATGAATCTTCCGAAAATAATCGGGCAACTGCTCTTGGAGTAATTTGTCGATCTGGCCGGCTTTGGGCTGATAAATATAGGGCCGCCGCGGATAAAGTCGGTCGTTCACCCATGCCGTCGACCAGTGACTGGTCGTGGCGAGGCATTGTTCGGCAAAGTTCTCGAGTGCATAGCGTTGCTCTTGTTCCAGACAGCCCGACACGAAAATATCCACATAAGATTGCACGATGGGATGCAGTTCGTTCGCCGTGGCGACAGAGTCCGGTTTGTTCGCGTATATCCAGACTTGTCCTTGCGGTGTTGGCGTCCCAGGCTTCAACAGGGTATAGCCGGTGGGCTCCACGGCTAGTCGGCAATAAAAAAACTCGCGTTTGTCCATGGCCGGAATATCGTCCGGACTGACGTGGTAAAGCACCGCGTTAAACCGGCCGTCCTGATCCGGAACGGTGCCTAAATAGGTCGTGTCGAACCCCACGCCGGGGCCTTTGGCAAGCCAACCGCGCCGGTAGCCCTTGACCATCACCGGATAAGCCGTAGCCGCGTTCGGTACGCTACGCTGGCGCGATTGGTCTTGCATCAAGCTGCCGTAGCCAATGATGTATTGGGCTTGTTTCGGATCGGGTGCGGCATTGCAGCTGCTCGGCAAATTCGCCGCCAGTTTTTTCAATTCCACGTCCGTGGCAACGGTGTCTTGTTCTAGTATCCGTGCCGTTGGTGGCTCCGATTGGCGAGTGGCGGTTGTTGGTTCGGCACAGCCCGCGCAAACGTTGATTAACACTAGCCATGGAAACATCTGGAAACGTTTAGTTTGCATAAATGCCTGCCTTGCGCTCAACGGCATATTGGCGGTGCTTGGTATGGCAGCCCTAACATCCTGAAATAATTGCCGCCCAGCGCAATATTGCGAAACGCGGTGTCGTCAAGATATTGGTTGATTCGGCTGGTGACATCCAGTTCTTCCTGGTAGACCTCGAATTGCTTGTTTCTAGCAGCCACAAAATCGGTGCCGGGTAAAATACGGTCGGAATATTGGTTCAGAAACGCAACATATAGCTCTCTGGCTTCCGGTTTGCTGAAGTAACTGTCGTAGAGTACCCGCCAGGAGATATCCAGCATCAAGTTCGGATATTTATCCAAAAAGGATCGCATGATATGAATATGCTCGGCCGCTTTCATGGCGCTTAATTCTTTCGATAAACCCATATGCGCCCAGACGATTTTATTGTCCGGGTAACGTTCTAAGACGTAGGCCATTAAGGGCAGGTATTTTTTCGGCTCGGCATCGTTACCCAAGTCGGCGTGAATATTGATGGGAACATTGCGCTCCCTAAGCAAAGCCATAAACTCCGCCCATTGCTCGATATTTTCTTTTGTCGCGGGCTGATGGCGATTATTCAGTAAAGCCTGCTTGATCAAATTCACCTCGCCCATCCACTTAAACATTTTCGGATATTCTTTATCGTAAAAAAGAATCATCTTGGCGATGTCGCTAGGATTGGCCAAATCGGGAAAGGTCATGGATAAGGTTAAATGCACATCCTTGGGTTTAAGCTCGAGATAATTGGCGGCATTGGCAAAATCGTTCTTGATGCTGGGCAATGCCGGCGTGCCGGGACAATCCAGGTAGTAAGTGCAGGAAGAATCCACGGGCAAAGTCTGGCCGATGCCGTACATATTGGCAAACAAAACCCCGGTCTTGTTGAAGTATTCCGTCAACTCGGATAACGGAATCGCCGGGCCGCCGAATGGCCTGAAATGCAGATGCGAATCCACCACGGCAGTATAGGGTTCGGTTTGGCGATCATAACATTCTGTATTGCCTTGGCTGAAGGCAGCCAAGTCACGGTGACTAGTGCTGCAAGCTGTCATTAAAAGCGCAGTTATTGCAATGGCCGTTGTAGTTGCTAAATTCGTTTTAATACCTATTC
>JAJRDU010000195.1 GCA_028748685.1 Methylococcaceae bacterium | reverse complement strand
TAGAAGGGAGGCATCAGGGTGTCGAAGCTGCCGGCCATCACGATGGTGCGCAAGGCCGTGGGGCTGCGGCCTTTCAACGTCGCCGAATTCAGCGCCGGGGCCAGATAACCGCCGAAATCCGCGCCATGACAGCTGGCGCAATTATCCTGATATAACTGTTCCATATTCTCGGTTTTCGCCAACGCCATCCCGGATGACAGCACCAGGGCGATGGAACTCGCCATCAGTGATTTATTCAGTCGTCTTTTATTAGTATTTTTCATTTATAATTCCTGTCATCCGCATGATAAAAAAGAGCCAACTCGGTACATTAAACCATAATTGATCGGGTCTAACAGCTACCCAAACCTTTACGATCAAACAAACACTTGTTGACTCTAGGCCGAATGTTATAAAGTTTCGATTCGCTATCACTATAGCCCTGACTAACCTCCCTGTCAACCCGAGACACCACCCGGCAGACAATCAACAGAACGCAGACCATGCAAGAGACTGATATTTACGAACTTATCGAATGTATGACGACACTGATACGCTCCGAAGAGCGTAAAAAGTGTACCGAGCTCGGTTTACAACCGGTGCATTTTCAGGTGCTGAATTACCTGTCACGCTGCAATAAATACAGCAACACGCCCGCCGCCGTCGCCAATTATCTGGGCATGACCCGCGGCACCGTCTCGCAATCCCTGATCATACTGGAAAAAAAAGGCTATATCGGCAAGACGCCGGACGCGAACGACAAACGCGTCGTGCATTTGCACTTGCTGCCGGATGGAGCGGCAGTACTCAAGCAAGCCCGCCCTTCCGATCTGTTTCACACCGCCACCGCGATATTGAAAAATAGCGAAACGCCGCCTTCGGACGCCAATGTCTTCCAGCAGGCGCTGACCGCGCTGCAAAAAGCCAATCAATCGCAATCGTTCGGCGTCTGCAAGACCTGCCGCAACTTCAGCGAAAAAGACGGCGAGTTTTTCTGCCAACTTACCCAGGAAAAACTTAGCAGCTCCGACAGCGAGCAAATTTGCCAGGAACACATCCCGGTTTAACGGGCCGTTCATGTACTCTTACCGACTATGACACATTCGAATCCGATACCGCGCATCGCCCTGACGCCCGGCGAACCTGCCGGTATCGGTCCCGATTTATGCATCCAGCTGGCGCAATTCGAACACGCTTGCCACCTGGTAGCGATCGCCGACCCGGAGTTGCTCCGCCAACGTGCTCGGACGCTCGGCCTTCCGCTGAGCGTCAGCATCTTCGACCTTGCCGAACCCACCACGGAGCATAGCCCCGGCACGCTGACGGTGCTGCCGATAGACTTAACGGTGCCGGCCGTTTGCGGCAAGCTCGATCCCGCCAACAGCCATTATGTAGTGGAAACCATCCGCCAGGCCACACTGGGCTGTCTGGACGATGCATTTGCGGCCATGGTCACCGCGCCGGTACATAAAGGCGTGATCAATGATGCCGGCATACCTTTCAGCGGCCATACCGAGTTCATCGCCGACATCACGGGCGGCACTCCGGTGATGATGCTGGCAACGCCCGGCTTACGGGTTGCCCTTGTAACCACCCATTTACCTCTGTCGCATGTCAGCGCCGCAATTACGCAGGAAACCCTTGCCGGCATCATCCGTCTGCTGGATCGCGATTTACGCCGGCGCTTCGCGATAACTCATCCGAAAATACTGGTCTGCGGCCTCAATCCCCATGCCGGCGAAAGCGGCCACCTCGGACTAGAGGAAATCGAGATTATCGAACCAACTCTCGAACGCCTACGCGGCGAAGGCATTCATTTATACGGCCCGCTACCGGCCGATACGCTGTTCACACCCAAATACCTTGAAAGCGCCGATGTGGTGCTGGCCATGTACCACGACCAGGGCCTGCCGGTACTGAAACACATGGGCTTCGGCCAGGCGGTCAACGTCACGCTCGGCCTGCCCGTCATCCGCACCTCGGTCGACCACGGCACCGCACTGGAACTGGCCGGCACCGGCAAGGCCAGCCTCGGCAGCTTGCGGTTTGCGTTGCAAACCGCGCTGGATATGCTTCCTACTTCAAAACACTCAACATGACCCATCTAGCCCGCAAGCGTTTCGGACAGAATTTTCTACACGATCACAGCATCATCTACAACATTCTGGCCCAGGCTCATCCAATTACCGGCCAGCATTGGGTCGAAATCGGCCCCGGCCTCGGCGCGCTGACCAAGCCCTTGCTGCAAGCCGGAGTGAAACTCGATGTGGTTGAACTTGACCGGGACTTGGTGGCGCTATTGCAAAAACAGTTTGCCGGCCAAGCCAATCTCACCATTCACAGCGCCGACGCACTCAAATTCGACTTTGCGGGATTGGTAAACACAAACGAACAACTGCGTGTAATCGGCAATCTGCCTTACAACATCTCCACGCCACTGATGTTCCACCTGCTAGAAAATGCCGGCTGCATAGAAGACATGCATTTCATGCTGCAAAAAGAAGTGGTGGACAGGATTTGCGCGGAACCCGGCAGCAAGAAATACGGCCGTCTTAGCGTGATGATGCAGTATTTCTGCGAAACGGAATGGCTGTTCGACGTACCACCGGAAAGCTTCGATCCGGTGCCGCAAGTCACATCGGCCATCGTCAAACTAACGCCGCACGCGCAACCTCCCGTCGCCATCAAGGATCTCGTCAGTTTCAATCAACTGGTTACTCAGGCCTTTTCGCAACGCCGCAAGACCATCCGCAATTCACTTAAGAAGCTGGTCGACGAACAACAAATGCTGGCATTGGCTATCGATCCCAATCTGAGAGCCGAATCGCTCAGTCTGGAACAATTCGCTTTACTCAACCAACATTCAACGGTAACCAGCGACTGACAACCTTAAGACGGCGTCGCAAGCTAGCTATGGACAAAATCCCTATTTCATCTATAGTTGCAGCGCAATCATACAAACTCGATACTCCATGGCGACAGCACCCTCCAACATACATTTCAGCGGCTTGGCAAAATGCCTTATCCAGAAAGGCCTGCTGACAGAGGAGA
>JAJRDU010000194.1 GCA_028748685.1 Methylococcaceae bacterium | reverse complement strand
ATGCGGTAAGTGCCGGTCTGTTGCACGATGGCGCAGGCTTCCCGCAACAAGGAAGTTTCATCCTTGGCATGGGCGACCAGATGATTGCATCGGCTCAGGGTTTGATAGGCACGGTTGGACTTTTCCAGCGCCGTGGTGCGATCCGCGACCAGTTGTTCCAACTCGCTCTGCAGACGGTACAGTTGCAAATGGGTGCGTACCCGGGCCAGTAATTCATCGCGTTGGAAGGGTTTGGAAATGAAGTCGACGGCGCCTAGCTTGAAGCCTTCCACCTTTTCGTCGAGGTCGGTAACGGCGCTGAGAAAGATAACCGGAATATCGCGGGTTTTCGGATTGTCCTTGAGCCGGCGGCAAACCTCGAAACCGTCCATGTCCGGCATGCGAACGTCGAGCAGGATCAAGTCGGGACGATGGTCCGCCAAGGCCCGCAGGGCCAATTCGCCCGCGTTGGCGGTAAGCACCTTATAGTCCGCAGCCGATAAAATATCCTTAATCAGTTTCAGGGAGGCGGAAGTATCATCGACAACGAGTAGTGTGGGTTGATTCATCATGGAGAGGCTCACGTCAGGCTGTCGTGTCGGCTTGCAGTATATGCAAAATCTGCATGTATTCCAGGTTGTCGGCATGACGCTTCAGCGCCTTGCCGATGTTGGTATTCCATGCGCCGATGCGGCAAACGGTTTCGGCGATGCGGTTCTCGTCCAGGGAAACGACTGCGGCGATCAATTCCCGGCGCAAGACTTCCGGCAAAGCCGCAAGTTCTGTTATCGACAACTCGGTGACGATGTCTGATTTGGATACGGGCTGAACACTCTGATGGGCGAAACGGACGCCCAACTGGTGGCTCATGGCGCTAAAAATTTCGTCGGGCCGGAAAGGCTTGCGGATCAGATCGTCCATGCCGGCATCCAGCATTTCCTGTTGCTGCTCTTGGAAAACCGAAGCGGTCAGCGCGACGATTTTCACTTGATCGCCACCGTCCAATCCGCGTATTCGCCGGGTCGCTTCCAGGCCATCCATCACAGGCATGCGCCGGTCAATCCAGATAAATTGTGGCGACCAGCTTTGGAATAATTCGACGCCTTGCAAACCATTTTCCGCGACTTTGACTTGGAAGCCCACGTCTTCCAGTAGTTTTTTCAACAGCAGCCGGTTTTCGGCTTGATCCTCGACGATCAGTATCCGGTACTCTGGTTGGCCTGGCTCCAGACCGGTGACTGGCCCACGCGCGGTTTCATTGTCGCCCGGTTTGGCTTCCTCGGAAAACTGTATTGGAAAGCTTGCTCTGAATACCGAACCCAGTCCGGGACGGCTGGCCACGTCTAGGTCGCCACCCATCAATTGCGCGAATTGGCGGGAAATCGCCAACCCCAAGCCGGTGCCCTTCTGGTCGGCGGTTTTGTCTGCCTGAACGAAGGCGTCGAAGATGCGAGCCTGATCGTCCGCTGCGATGCCTATGCCGGTATCTTCGACTTCAATGGTCAAGCGTGGTGTTTCGTGTTCCGATTCAACGCTTAGGCGCAGAGTTACGCCGCCATGCTTGGTGAATTTAACGGCATTGCTGACTAGATTGGTGATGATCTGGCGTAATTTGCTTTCGTCGCCCAACAACGGCCTCGATAGCTTGGAAGGCAATTCGATCGACAGCTGTAGCCCCTTCTCCTTGGTGCGCTGGCGCATCATGTCGGCGATGTCGCGCACCAGTGCATTGAGATCGAAAGGTGCCATCTCCAGCACGATGCGGCCGGCCTCGATTTTAGCCATGTCCAGCACGTCGTTAATCAGGTTGAGCAGGTATTCTCCCGAGCGGTTGATGATGTCCAGACTCTCATGTTGGCTGTTGGAGATCGCCTGATCTCGAAGCATCAGGTCGGAAAAGCCCAGGATGGCGTTCAGGGGGGTGCGCAATTCGTGACTCATGTTGGCCAGAAACTGGCTCTTGGCCTGGTTGGCTGTTTCCGCGCGCAGCTTGGCGTCGGCCAATTCGGCGGTGCGTTCCTTGACCATGTCTTCTAGATGGTCGCGATAGCATATTAGTTCCTGTTCGGCCTGCTTGCGTTCGGTAATGTCCTCGTAGACGCCCAGTACGCCGATGGTACGGTTGCCGCCGTCGCGCAGCGGCACCTTGGAGGTGCGCAACCAAATACGGCGTCCATCCGGTGTGGTCTGTGGTTCTTCATAGCCCAACTTGGCCTGACCCGATTCCATCACTTCTCGGTCGTCGGCCTGATACAGGGCGGCTTGTTCCCACCAGCCCAGTTCAGTGTCGTCCTTACCGACCACGTCCCTGGGATGCGCCATTCCGGCGTCGGTGGCAAAGGCGGTGTTACAACCCAGGTAGCGGCATTGCCAGTCTTTCCAAAATACCCGGATAGGCGCGGTATCGATCACCGATTGCAGTAGTGTTCGGCCGCGTATGATTTCCTGTTGCGCCGACAGCAATTGGTCGCGCTCCCTCAGCGACATCGCCTGGCGGATGGTGGCTAATACGATAACCGTCACGGAACCCGCCACAGTCGATTGAGTGGCGATGGCGGGAATATCGGTATGGATAGCGGTGACGATGACCGCGCCGCTGGCCACGACGACGCTCAATAAGGGCAGCATGCGTAGAAATCCCTCGCAAAGCCTATCCCAGGTCGGATCGGTACTGGATTCCGGATGCCAGTCGGCCGTTGCCATGCCCGCCAGCAGCACGGCCAGGGAAAACGAGACGTTGAACCAGGCGCCGTCGACGGTGGTGCCGTTCAGCGCCATCATGTTCCAGGTCATCCAGCTCCAGGCGGTGATGCCTACGGAAGGCAGGAATAGCCAGAGACTCAGCGAATTTTTGAGCCGTAGCGCCGGAACCATCACCAGGCCGATGCAAGTGGCCATCAGCAACGTTACCGGGTAAGCGACCAGCACGGCCAAAGCCAGCAATTCCAATTCACCGCGTTTGGGTAGATACAACGCCAATACCAAGGTCAACGAGGCAACGGATAGCGCCAAAATATCCAGGCCAACCGTGATGCGTTCAGGCTTTAGCGTGTTGCGGCGGATTTCGTTAATCAAACCTAGGCATAAACATGGGCCTAGCCATAAATAGAATAAATCCGAAGGTGACGGAAATTCGCCATAGTGCAGGGCGGTCTGGATGTCCCAGGCGATTTGCCCCAGGGCATAGCCCGTAAAGCCCGTGGCAAACCAAAGCAAAGCGGTGGAGTTCTTGTTTTCTTGGGTTCGACGCCATCCTAGCCAGCCAATGATCGCGGCGGCGGCTGTCCCCGAGGTCCAATGCAAATTATCGAAAAATTTGATCCACGACGGATCGGGGCTCATTTTGGTGCCTAGCGTCCCGGCTATGATGCCGGACAGGCCTAGAAAAAAAGTCAGCAGCTCGGCGCGAGACCAACGCTGATGAGTTTTAAGTATCGGGGATTGCGTCGGCATTACCATTTTGAACGAGCCGTCATGCCGGCGAAGGCCGAAAATTGAATCCACTGCATTGATTTTCATGGGCGTTCTCTGTCGCTGTGGTGACATAAAACGACTTGATCAGCGTTTCCATAAAATGATCATGGCCTCTTGGGATTGTGAGCGATGTAAAGCCTATTTGAAGGCAAATCAGCCTGTCTAGGTAAAACCCTAGGCTTTAACGGAAAATATGTCAAAGTTTAGCGGTATTTGCCTGATTCGCGAGTTCGAGAAGGATATAGTTTTTGTGGGCACGTGGCCGAGAGAAAACGTGTTGTTATCGTGACGGATTATGATGAGATGGTGCCGGTTTGCAAATCAATTGGGGTTTTATGCGGCTGGCATTGATCAAACCCCGAACGAGGCGGGGTTTGAGGGTTGCTTAAAGCCATTATTGGCTTCGGGCTACGCCCATTGGGATTTTCGAACGTTAAAACTACGGCCCTTGATCTTGCCGGCTCTCAAACAAGCCAATGCCTGATGGGCACTATCGCGTTTGATGGCGACATAAGCCTGTTTTTCGAACACATCGATTTTGCCGACTTCGCCGCCGGCTATGCCGCCCGCGCCGGTCAAGGCGCCCAAGATGTCGCCGGGACGCATCTTGTTCTTGCGGCCGCCGTCTATCCAAAGCGTCACCATCGGCGGCTCGAAGCGCTCTTCGTGGCCGAGTTTGAACGGCGCGACTTCGTCCCATTGCACCGCTTTTCCCAGATAGTCTTCGAGAGCCTTGACTCGGTTTAATTCCGCCTCGCCGACTAAACTCAGCGCCAAGCCTTGGTTGCGGGCGCGGCCTGTGCGGCCGATGCGATGCACGTAGATTTCCGGGTCCCAGGGCAGTTCGTAATTGATCACCGCCTGCATGTCCTTGATGTCCAGCCCCCTGGCTGCCACATCGGTAGCGACCAGAATCGAGCAACTCTTATTGGCAAACCTGACCAGCACCTGATCCCTATCCTTTTGTTCCAGATCGCCATGCAAGGCCTGCACCGAAAAGCCGCAATTGCTCAAGGTATCCGCCACATCCTGGCATTCGCGTTTGGTATTGCAAAATACCACGGTCGATTCCGGACGGTGATAAGCCAGCAAATAGCCCAGCGCATTCAGTCTCTTGGCTTTGTCGACCCGATGAAAACGCTGTTCGATAGGGTTGTCGTGATGGCTGGTCTCGACGCTGACCGATACCGGCTTGAACTGATACTTCTGGCTCAGGGTTCGAATCGGCTCGGAATAGGTCGCCGAAAACAGCAGGGTCTGACGGTGCGAGGGCGCATGGGAAATCACGTCGCCAATGATGTCGGCAAACCCCATGTCCAGCATGCGGTCGGCCTCGTCCAGTACCAGTACTTTTAAATGATCCAGGCGCAGGCTGTGTTTTTGCAGATGCTCCTGCAAACGGCCCGGCGTACCCACCACTACATGCACGCCGTGTTCCAGCGAACTGCGCTGCGGGGCAAAAGGTGTGCCGCCGCACAAGGCCAAGACCTTGATGTTCTGGGTGAAGCGCGCCAGTTGCCGGATTTCCTTGCAGACTTGATCCGCCAGTTCGCGCGTCGGGCAAATCACCATCGTCTGAACCTTGAAACTGCTCAAATCCAACCGCGATAGCAGGCCAATACCGAATGCGGCGGTCTTTCCGCTACCGGTCTTGGCCTGGGCAATCACGTCCTTGCCCTCCAGAATGTGCGGCAGGCTTTCGGCCTGGATGGGTGTCAGGCGGGTATAACCCAGCGATTCGATGTTTTCTAGCAAGGCGGGTTTTAACGGCAGGGAAGAAAATTCAGGCGTATTCACAATATCTCAAAAATCAAAGGGATGCGGCAAGCTCGCCGGCATCAGACGGCAATGATAACAGAGTTCCGTGCTTGCTCTAGGTACTATCGACGGAGCGTTTCGCCCCTTCCGAAGCTTCAGTCCGGAAACGTTATCTAGGAAGCCTTGGCTTTCCGTGTTTGAAAATACGGGACGCCGTAACTTCCAAGGTTTGGGCTCCCATCCTGGAGCTTGGAAGCTAGCAAAAATAAAATCATAAATTTTGGCCTATAGGCCTTTCCAAGCAAGACCTTTAGTTGTATAAATAACGTCCACAATGATTCTCTTGTTTTAAATTATGATTAAAATAAGTGTCTTACCAAATTGTCTGTCGGTCTTTATGGGTAGGGTGAAGTAAAATGAATATTCAAAACATATTAAATTCAACTCAGGTGGCACCGGTATATCCGCGTATCAGTGATGAAGTTCCTAAGGTCGCGCTTGGCGTTTTTTCGGCGGAAGACTCGCAGCTTTCTTCTGCGGACATAGAAAAAGTAATAAATGATATTAATAAAGTATTTCAACAGTTGAAGCAAAACGTTCAATTACAATTCAGCGTGGATGCCGATACAAAAAAGTCGGTGATCAAGGTCGTTGATGCCATGACAGGCGACTTGATTCGACAAATACCCTCGGAAGAGATTTTGGTGATGGTACGCTCGATTGATCAATTCCAGAAGAGTCTTTTGATTGAAGAAAAAGCTTAGTTTAGATGATAGGGTGATGGTTTTCATCGTTCTTTCTGGTTGAGGGTTGATTAAGGCGTCTCCCTATGTTTTGAAGCATGGGAAAAACCTAGAAAAAGAATAGCACGGTAATCCGGCCATCCATCGCCATTCATGTAGGCAAGGTTGAAGACTAAAGCGTACTCGGATTATCGTTTTTTAGTATGTAAATGTTAAATTTTTTGGTTTTTTATCCAAAGAACCGAAAGTTTCATGATCAGACCCCGATTGAGCCTCTTTTTTAGTCATCTCAACCTCCTTGTTTGCCTGTTCCGGCGGCAGGATAGCCGATGGGATGCCATGCCAACAAGAAAACCGGTGAATACCCTTGCCATAACGGCGAGCTTAAATGCAAAACGCCGCTCGGTGTCGAAACCCTGGTGGTCTCTTTCGCCAATCCTGCCCGACATCGTCGATTCGGCAATTTCCTGCAATTGGATTACGAAGGTTTTACGCTCTGGCTAGATTGCGGCCAGACACGGGGACGTGAAATTCAGATACAACGCCAATAGTGACAGTGGTAGCGCCAAGCGTTACGACAAATTTTTCCTTTATCCGTCGGTGCCGGCCGAGTGCCAGCAGACTACCCCCCAAGGCCTATGGCCAGGACTATGATCGATGGCAAAATACCATGACCAACATTTTGCCGCGGGCCGCCAACATGAATCGTGGCGCCTGGCTGCTGACGGAGGAGATCATCGAATGCTACCGTGACATCGACGAACTGTTGGTGATCGGCGGCGTAATCTGGCGCGACAATCCCGGTGACGACTATTTCGTTGAATCACACGGC
>JAJRDU010000193.1 GCA_028748685.1 Methylococcaceae bacterium | reverse complement strand
ACTTGAGCGAAAAGATGTTTCTAAATTTCATCCACTTCTAAAGAGGGTGTCATGCGTTCCCATAATATCGAGAAATCCGGTTTTCTAAAAATGCTAGGAAAAGAGCGGCTAATAAACCGTTTCATTGATTTCCACGTTAGTTCGTCACAAGTCATTTGCGCTCCAGGTAGACATCGTTCTATTGCCGACGCTGAAAATCCCCGTGCCCGTCCGACCGACAGTCTAGTTAGTCCGCAGAAACCCCTACTATGATACGCTAATTACTGTATCGCTTGTCATCTTGCGACTGCATCTTGCCGTCAAACTACATAGAATTATCCGTGAAAATTCGTTCAATCATACTCGTTCGCCTCGCTCGGGCGGTTTTCGTCACCTTGGCCGGCGGTTTGCACCTCGCTCATGCGAACCTTATCGCCCAATTACCCGTGCAGCCAACAGCGACTAAACCCGCGTTGTTGCTGGAACTTGGCGGCGACCGCTCGTTAGCGGCGGGCGAGAATAACGCTTCACAGGTGTTTAAGGGCGAGATTTCCAGTCATGAAGGCGACACGGCTATTCAGCTGGGCAAAGATGACATTAGTTCTTTGCATCCAGGGTTCGGCAATTGGAAGGTCGGCTTCAGGTTCAAGATTAAGCCTGGCTCATCCGCCGGATACTATACTTTCTGGGCTCGCTGGCGGCAAGGTGGTGACCCCAACGTCTGCGTACAGACATTCGAAGTCTGGGCCGGTCCCGATCCGGTTCGGTTGGAAAAACGCGCGACCTTGTCAATGAAGCCCAAGGGTTGGGAATACGCTTGGATCACCGCCGACTCAATGGTCAATCTCAAGGCCGATGACACGGTCGTGGAGATCAGAAATGCCGGGGCGGGACACGATGCCAAGGTGTTTAATGCTTTCTTGTTGGCCCCGCCCGTGTCGACGCTGCCAGTGTCGCCCACCCTGGAAGCGCCTCTACTGTTGTTGGAACTGGGTAAGGCCCCTGTCCTGGCGGCCTTGGAAAAAATGTCGCTCTGCAAGTGAGCGTTGGCGAAGCCGCGGCCGGGGCAGGCGCTGCATCGCTTTTGACCGAAAAGGACGAGGTGCAGGTTTTTCACCAGGGCTTCGGCAGTTGGGGAGCGAGTTTTCGTTTCGGACTCGATCCGGGAACGGTTCCGGGACAATATCGTTTTTTCGCTCGTTATAAAAGTGGCGGCGAGGTCTCCCAGGTCAGCCAGAATTTTACGCTCAAGGCCGGTGCCAAGCCGGATCAGATGGCGATACGGGTTAATTTTTCATTGACCAATACCTCGCCCTGGGAATATCAATGGCAGCAGGGCGAGGGCACGGTCACGTTGCTGCCGGGCGATCGCTGGTTGGAAATCGACAATAACGGCAAAGCCGACGGAGCCAAGGTTTTCGATGCCTTCCTGCTGAAACTTGAAGCAAGGACTGGAAACTGGATGAGCATCGAACAGGCAGAGCTTCGTAACCGATTCCTGTCGACTACCAAGGGATTCAGAAATCATAAAAGTACCGTTTTAGGATGAATGGTTATATCCCACCAATTCAACTCTGAGGATCGTTCCAGTCGGTGCTCAAGGTTTCTTTTATCGTTGCCGAAAAGTTTGACACCCTTCTCGTAAATGGCATCGACTAGGCACGCCATGGTGCGCATGCCTTTCCAGCAAAAATTGCCCGCGCGATTGATGACCGCGTCGACCGTGCTGAGCAAGTAGCCGTTCCATGATTTTTCCAGTCCTGCCCAGTAGCGCTCAATGGCGTTGTACTTGCTGTGATAGGGCGGATAGTAAACCAGTCGCACACACAACCCTGTCAGATCCGCAAACGCTGTCATGCGCTGCAAAAACTGACTGCGCCGTCCATTGCATTCAGGTCCATTGTCCAAATTGATGACAAGCTGCTTGAGTCCTTGTAGCTCCGGTTTCCTGTGCTGCCACCACAGAAGTAATCCGTCAACCATAAAGTCGCTCGTTTTGTAGTTCGTGCCGAAGAATAGAAATGGTTTGCCTGTAACGGGCTCCAGTATGCCGCCCGGCACCAACTTCTCCTTCACGCACAGGTCATGATCCAAGGCCTTGACCGCCTCGATTCCACGAGAACGACCACCTCGAGAATACTCGCCAACGTGAACCGTCGCCTTGGTATCTATACTGATTCTCAAGGTGTGCTCATCCGCATCGGCCTGTGCGTTCACGTCTCTGACGTTTTCAAAGATGGCGTCAGTTTCGGCTGTTTTTTTTGAACCTTGGACTTGGCCACTGTACGCAGTCGGTAATCCTGGCGATTCAAGAGATTTGAGAGGGTACGTACGCTGGGCAAGTCTGTTTCAGACCAGCCCTTTTGCACGAGCGCCTCGCGCACCGTCTTGGCCGTCATATGGGTATGCAGCAAGGTGGTGCGCAAGCTCGAATCGGATTCGCTATGAGGCTCCATGATGGCTTGTATTTCAGCCAACAGCTTAGGGTGCTTGTCTTCGGTTTTGGGTTTGCCTCGGGCGCTGAGGTCATTGATGCAGACGATGCCTGTTTGAGTTTCATGAATGCCCAATTCAACGGCTTTTCGATTCCAACCAAACACATCCTCAGCCACACGTGGCTTGCCATCGAGCAACGCAATCGTGACGTCACCCATCGCGCGCCGCCGCTCTGGCCATGCAATCGAATCAATCAGACGCCCAATCAACTTCACCATCTCCGTCGATACACCGTTCCGCGCCAAGGTGGATGGCTTCATACGTGATAACTCCATTTGTGCTAAATGGAGTTAGTATAAACGGTGCTTTGATAATTACCTTATCCCTTAGCGGCCAGTTCGAAGCGGCTGGGTTCGGGCGATTGCCAATCGGCTTGGCGCCAGGGATTTTCGGGTGCAACGGCCGGGGCCTGTTCGGCGATGGATTCGATGACGGTTTCTTCGGCCCGTTGCTCTGGTTCGACGGCAGCTAGCGGCGGACTCTCGAACAACACCTTCTCTATGCTTGAAACATGTGGTTGAAACACCGCCGGCTGCGGCTCTTCAGCAACCGGCGCTGTAGACCGTTGCGACAATTTCCTCAACAGTTTGCGATCCTCCCGCAGCGCATCCTCGATTTTTCGCAGCGTCTGGGCAATTTCGTCGCGATAGCGGTTCTGTCTAGCCATGATCTTCGCCAGCATGATGATGAATATCAATGGGACGACTAAGGCAATAAACGCGGCAAAAGCGAACACATCGTCCACGGCAAAAACTCCGGCTAAGGATGACAGGAAGGAAATTTTGGCCCAAGCATAGCCGTTAAACGGCCGGATTGCCATGCCTCCGAAATCAGCCAACGCGGCGCCCAGCTCCGACAGATTTGCCGTTAGCTCATTTCATTGCTACATTTCGCCGATCTAAAACATCCCCACAGCGGAAATCGGAGGCCTTGATGCGGATATTTAAGCGGTTCCCTAGCCAGTCAATTGGACTCTGCGCGGCGTTGCTGTTGGGCTTGCCCATTCAGAGTTTCGCCGCCCCCAGCGACGATCCCGACATCCTGGCCCGTCGCGGCCAACAAAAACCGCCGCAAACCGCATCGGCACCGCCGACCATGACGCTGAGCCAACCGGCCGG
>JAJRDU010000192.1 GCA_028748685.1 Methylococcaceae bacterium | reverse complement strand
ACTGGTAACCATCAAACTGCGGTCATTGAATCAGATTGAACGACAGACAGCAAGGGGTCGCTATGTGTAGATTAACATAGCGACCCCTATGTGTAGATTAACATAGCGACCCCTATGTGTAGTTCCAAACTATGTGTATTTGCAAATTCACCTTGTGGCTCAGCCCTAGGTGTTCGTCGCGTAAGGCCGAGTGCGACTACACATAATTTCAATACTTGAAGATGTAGCATCAACTTGCCATCGTTTGGATAACATCGGCTCATTGTTGATTCCAGCACGTTGATACATTGCGATTGTCATGAAATCTCGAATTAAGGTGCCAATTGGCTCTCAAATAGCTAACTGGTTGAGTGGCGCCGGACATGACTCATCGGAATCCCTGGTGCCACTGAGTTGTTACTTCAGGACACCGGCAAAACTATTTGAAGCTAAGAATTACTCATATTGGCCGTATCCCAGGTGAACTCTACCTCTCATCCAGGTGATATTAACGATCTACACATAGTTTGGAACTACACATAGGGGTCGATTGCGCCAATTCGCCACGTCCCAAAGCCGTCATTCACTACTGGCGTAATCGTATCGGAATCGATGGCAGGGTTTGAATCGGAACTGGTGGCGGTTTTCAATCGGAATGGGTGGATGGTTTGGACTGGAATATGCATAGCGCTATTCCAGGCGGCTCGATACTTCCAATGCAACCCTGACTCAGTCCGCAACCTCTCGCGGTAGATGGGCGGGGGCTCCCGTCCGCAGTGACCGGTAGAGTGGGTTGCCGAAGGTCTTTTGGCTGGGAGAGATACTGCGATTCCTTTAGGTCAAGCCATTCCTCAAGTCGGACCTTGATACCGGGAATGACGGAGGGGCGGTCCATCAGCGTATTCCTTTAGATATGGAGGCGACCTTACTTTGTGTCTCACCTCGCATCTGTTCCAGAAGGGTGTCGTAGTCGCGTCGCAGCTTTTCGTGTTCGGCCTGGAGTTGCTGCAACTGAAGCTCGGTGACGATGTGTCGATTCTGCAGGGCATCGTGTTTTTCTTTCCAGCTCTCGGCGCGCTGCTGGTGAGTCTTGCGCACGCGCATGCGACCGACCGTCTCTTTCTTCTTGAGGGTTTCTAACCAAAGCGAAGCACGCTCTTTGAGCGCGACGTTGTCCTTTTTGTAGAAAGTCGCTTCGTTGATCCCTGCACGGCGTGCGATCTCGGCCATCGACACCGAGCCCCCATTCAGGGGATAGATACCTCCGTTGGTTTGAATTTCATCGGATATCGAACGAATTGCGTCCTCCACACGCTGCAAGGTTTTTGCCGTCCTGTCTGCGCCGCGCTTAAGGGCGGCTGTCTTGTGATGCTCGCTCATGACTCACTCTCCGCTTCAGTTTCATCGCATAGCGTGAACAGGGAAAGAACTTCATGGTTGGACAGGTACTTCGCTTTCAGGTCTGTGAAGTTTTCCAGCTCTTCCCGGACGTTGCTCACTACACTGGACAGCACCAGCAACTGGCCATCGTCTCGCGCCTGGCGGGCAATGTCCAGATACTGTTCAATGATCTGCTCGCTGTCCCGACGCTGGCGCATGAGCACGATGCGGTTGTCGCATTCGGGCTGGCAATTGGCGGTATTGGGCTCCCCCTTGGAGCGCGTCTTCTGGCATAGACCGTCTTCGCCAGGTGCCTTGGAGCAAACTATGTTTTCCTTGATCAGGCGCCAACCTTTGCCCTGAGCAGTGAGAAGATAAGCTAGATCATAAGCTGATCCGTCGTCCCAAACGCGCCCGAATTGCTTCAATTGGTCATCTGCGTTGCGAACCGTCGTCACCAGCCGCGCAGCGCCTGGGCCGCCGTTTCCAGGGAGAGGGAGGTTATCTCGTAGGGCCTGGTGGATTTCCTCCAGTGCATCTGCGCAGTGCATGATGCGTAGCTCACGCAAAACCTTTTCGGCTTCCTCACGCACACCGTGGTCGCATAGTATGTAATGCAATGTCATTTCAATGCTCTTGTGACCAAATAGTCGCTTTAGTACTAGCGGTGCGTTGAAGAGGGCTATGCCCGCCAGCCTACCAATGGTCTTACGAAAGCGGTGTGGATGGATATTGACTCCGCCTGGCTTTGGATTCACATCCAGTCGGTTGGCTAATGTGATGAGTGTTTGATTGAAGTTAATCTCGGCGCTTTCACCAGTATTACCATTGATGCCAATACTCACCCACAGAGTGTTGCCAAACCGTGGGGATATTGGCAAACCGAGTTTGATACTATCCGGAAGCCAGTCCATTGCCGCAGCAAAGCGCGCCTGCTGCCCCATGCACTGACAAAGGATTTCCGGCGCGGGCCATTGCCGGACATCTCCGAAGAGATTGTCGGAAAGTTTATAGGTAAAACCCTTCAGATAATTTTTAACATCACGCCCAATCTCCACGCATCCGCGCGTAAGAGTACTGACTTCACCGATGCGCCCTGCGCTGCTCAGTAGCGTGATGAACAGATGAGCAGCCTGCAACGTCACGCTCAGTTTGATGATGTGCTCCCATCCACGCGGCGGCCATTCGAACTGGTCGGAGCCAAGTTTTCCACTCGAGGTAGTCAAACGGAATGCTGGAGAGAGGGGGTTACCGGCTCGGTCGAGCCAGCTGTGATGGTTAAGGTGTTCAGCGATACATATGGCAAGTTTTTTGTAAATTCTTGCGGTTCCGAGCTCCCAGTTTATGGATTTCATCTCCTGTGGCATTGCCTCTAGGAGAACTAGCAAATTCGGTCCCAGGTCTTGGACAATCCATAGTACGCGGGGGCCAATATTAGCAAGCCAGTCTTCAGGAAAAGGTAAATACTGATTCGGGTTGTCCTGGGGCGGGCGGGCGGCGGTTTTTTGTGAAGGATTTGTTATTTGCCGCACATCTGGTAAGCGCGGCGCATCTGACCATACTCTTCGTGCCACAAACGTGTCTAAGCGATCCAGTTCGGCTCTTGTATTTTTGTTGGCACAAAATTCCTGCATATCCTCGTCAGTGAGGCATTGGAACAGACCGAATGAGGTAGGATCATCCACTTTACGCCGGATTGCTCGAGCGGTGATGAGTGGCCAGGCCTGAAAGAGATAGGTTGAAATGCTGCTTGGTTTTAGCAGTGCGCCCTTTGTGTTACGACGCCGAAAAGGGGTCAGACGCATGAGCAGGGCTATACGGGTGAGTTCCAGCACACTCTCTTCCACCAACTGATCTATGGACGTTCCTATGATCTCCTCCTTCGCTAGGTAGACGTGGATGCGGCGGACGAAATCGATATTTCTCAAAATTCGCGGTATTTTACTGGGGGCTAATGATTTTGGTGTCTGCCAACAGCCCCAGAGATCGCCATGACCGAGCAGGCTCTGAACCGCGAGCAGGTCGTCCGAACTGAGATGTTGAATATCCTTTATATCGAACCTTTGAAGGACAGCCAGGCGTCCTTCCTCTTCGAGGTTGGCAAGTTCGTGCTTCGACTGTAATTCCGGCGCGTTCATGCCTTTCCATCGGACGATGCGATGCGGCCCATACCGGGAACGGCGTGTTGGTCGGTAGAGATTAACATTCGCCATTTGTTGCGAGCTTCGGCCACTCCATTTGGTGCATAGAGGGTATCAAGGAGGACTTCACCTTCATTCAGCTCTTCTTGGAACCCGCCCCGAAGCCACGTTTCGCGGGGCAAGTGATCAGACATCGCAAGCAGCTCTTCCACACGCATAGCGGTACCATCCAAAGACTCGGGCAGAAACCTCGCATGCGGACAGGCATTGAGGCAGAGGTGTGTGCCGCACAGTCGACCCTTAACGTGGCTCGGTGCGACATGGCTTGGAGGATGACGCGGATTGACGCAGCCAACACCTATGCGGCTGCGCATTAGCTGCCGGTATTCCACCAACCTCGCCTCCATTTCTGGCGTCAATGTACCGTGACGTACAAGCTGTGCGAGTATGGTTAGATCTACCCTCCCATGCTCCAATTCGGCGAAGAGATGGTTCAAGAAGCGCCTAGCATGTTCGTCATTTTCGGCGCTGAAGATATTATTGTCGAGATAGCGGCCGGTGCTGCTGAAGGAGGAGTGCCCTAGCGCCAGCATGACGGCAAGTATATTGCCTCCCGTCTGAAGATAGACCCACCTAGCATATATGTCGCGGAAGTCCGAAGGTTTCACCCGTGGAATCAATGCTTTGCCACCTTTGATACGTCTGATGTTGATGCGATATATGACTAGCTCTAGGTAGGTGACGAACTTTAGCTTTTCTTTTAGGTAATATCTAGGCAGATTCATCCCATCAATCCATTTGATTCTATTCTGTTGGTCGAGGTACAACCACACGCTGTGGCAACCTCGCCGGATTTTCTGCACGAGCTTAAATTGCTTCTCGATGGTTAATCGTTCCTCGCCAGCAGTTTGCATGCGGGCAAGCTCTACATTCGCTGCATGGTAGTCTTTTTTTAGAATATCCCGCAGTAGCTCGACGCGCTTGAGATAGGCGGCGACTATGAACGGCGAACTTGATGAATGCTTTTTGAGAGCTGTGCAGAACTGAGGCTTGCCACGTGCACGGGGTTTATTGGCCCGTAAGGTCTCCACTTCGTCCTCAACATTCGACAGGACAAGTTGTTTTTCGTTCTTGGGGTGCTCAGACGCGAGGAATGGCGATGCTGCATCCAGATTGCTCAACGTGCTCGGGTTCCAGCCACTGTTCATCAACGCGAGATGGAAGGCAATGCCTGCTTCTTCAGCGGTGGGGAACAGTATTGCTCGCATGATACGCATCTCAAAGCCGTGATCGATCATTGTTTGATGGAATTTCCATTTACCTAAGAGATGCTCTCCGGTCGGCAGGGTAAGGCCGGTCTCCTGTTGAACTTTCCGGAAGTGCTGCCAATTCATTAGCAGGCGCTCTCCATCATCACCAAGAAATGAAGGAGCCTCGCCTGCAACCCTTTTTTCGGCCTCGGCACGAATCGTGTCGTTCTGCGCCCAGGTCTTCCTTACGCGCTCCCAGTCTTGTTTAAGCGCTGTTTTTAGTTCTCGAGCCTGGTCCTCTGGGATTAAGGTTCGTACCGGGGCTGCGTCTCGTGGCGATACCCAGGTAAGTTTGGGTAAGCGCAGCAGTCTCCGCGCGTCATTGACAATACGGACGAAATTGCTGAAGTTTTGGGAAGATATTCCGAGGCGAAGAGCGGCTACCTCGTGGAATTCTTTTAAGTCCGCGAGCGATTCCACTCGAACAATCTGCTGGTCGCCTCCTGGCAAGGGATTGGATTCAAAGGCGTCGAAGAACCGCCACCATGCGCGCAAGCCTCGCATGTAGGCTCTGATTGACCCGTTAGTGAGCAATGCGGAGCGCGCTTCCAAAGCCGGCGCGAGTTCGGCGATCAATTTGGGTCGGCCAGTAAAGGGGCCTCCCCACGTTCCCCCATTGGTTGTAGGGTGAGGGCTTTTAAATTCCCCATCAGCAAAAGGACGCAAGTCAACGAAGGTATTTTCTATAGGGTGATTGGTCGAGAAGCACAGAAAGTCGTCGCTCTTAGGTACAAGCACGGGTGCGATCAAAGTGACGCCGGCGTGTTCCTTCAGGTGATCCTTGTTTTTCTTGTCGATACTCATTCAGCATCTCCCGTCTCATCGATCTCTACCCATTGCCGAGTCATAGTCAGGGGAACGCTCATCTTCGAGAAAAGCCATTGCAGATAAATTTCTGTCGTTCGGGTGCTGACATGGCGCAGTTGCGGTCGAATTTCCATTTGGATAACTGTCTGCGCAGTATCCCTGAGGGCCAACACCATGGGATGTTCGTTACTGACGTTTGGGATTTTGAGGACTTGCTGAATCATATCTGTGTTTTGCTTCATACGCTCCTCAAGATAGCAGCACGCCCACCAATCGCGCCCCTTGTGCGGGCTCCAATGTTCTGGACCTTTAACACTAGTCCAGAACCGGTAGATCTGATCCCCCGTATAGCGTTGGCCAGTCTCGGGATGAATGAACAAATGTACGGCTTGGTGCAGGATGCTGCGCTGCGCCTCGGCCGTCCTTCCTTTCTTGATAAGCGGTTTCAAGGCTAGTAAGCGATCCTTGTTGCGATAGTTATGGATGCGGCGCGCGAGCCAAAATGGGACGTGGATAGTGCCTTCGGGACCGATCTTATCATTGTACTCATCGACCCCGTACTCCTTACCCTTAGTAGCATACCTGAGTGTGACAAGCACGCTCTGATATTCCTCGGGCTGATCGGGATTGGCAATTTTCCATTCGTTGGGGTTGAGCGGCAGGGTATCGACTCGCCAACATGCAGTTTCTTCGCGGCGTATGGCCGTGTTGAGAATCAGGTCTACGATCAGCCCCTCAGTTGTTCCAAAGATTGGTCGCTCATATATACGCTTGCGCCATGCCTCAACCGCCTCCTTCGAAGGGAAGGACAGGGTGCTTTTGTTGACCTTGATCTTGCCTTTTCTGGACTGGACCGACTGGGCCAGATGAGACCTGCTGTTGTCGTGCGAACCGGCAACATAGGTCGACGTAACCGTTGGGATACTGAAAGGCTCGCGTAATCCCTTGTCCGCCGCCCACATTTGGTAGTCCAGGGCAACTTGGACTCGTGCGTTGATCGTCTCAGGAGCTAGCGGTCGGTTGTCTGTCGACCAGATACCTTTCAGCATTTCCTCTTGATAGCGCCCAATAAGGATGCTGCTGTAGTCGGCAGTCATCAGATTGATTCCTCGTATCTCGGCCCATTCCAGGGCGTTGACGAGCCAGCTTGCATAATTGCGCATGCTGACGCGGCTTGGCGGAATGGGGTTTCTCTTCTGCCCATGCCACTTTGGATCCCAATAGCCTAGGCCGCGGTCGATTAGGAATTGATTAGGGAGTCTGGCGTAGCCTGGTTCGGAGTCGAAGATAAAAGGCAGATTTGCGACAGCAGAAAAGCCAGCTTCTGCCAAGAGGCCAGGGTCAGCATAGACAACTTTAAAACCATAATCAGGCATGCATATTCTCCCGTTCGTATACTAACACTAGATTGAAAAATAATTTATGCGCAAGTGTTTTTGTGTCAAAATTATAAATACAATTTCGACCTGGCGATTGCGCTGGGGATACTCGCCGCCTCCGAACAAATTCCCAAAAACCGCCTCGATGAATACGAATGCATAGGCGAGCTGTCTTTGGGTGGCGAGTTGCGGGTGATTCCCGGCGCGCTTCCGGTAGCGATCCATAGCCGCAATGCCAATAGGCAACTGATTCTGCCAGTTGGCAATGCCGCCGAAGCGGCCTTGATCAAGGATGCTCGGCTGTTGCCCGCCAATAATCTACTGGAGGTCTGCGCGCATTTCACCGGGCAGAGACTTATCGATCCGCAAGCGTCGCCAGTGGCGATGGAGCAAGGTGCTTATGGTGTCGATTTCGCCGATGTTCACGGCCAGTTTCATGTCAAGCGGGCCATGGAAATCGCCGCGGCCGGCGCGCATAATTTGATCATGCTGGGGCCTCCCGGCACGGGCAAGTCCATGCTGGCGGCGCGCTTGCCGACCATATTGCCGGAGCTGAGCGAGCAACAGGCCCAGGAAACCGCTGCGATTGCTTCGATCAGCGACCACGGCCTGGATGTCAGCCGCTGGAGGCTGCCACCGTTCCGCGCGCCGCATCACACCGCATCGGCGGCGGCCTTGGTCGGCGGTGGCAGTAATCCCAAGCCTGGCGAAATTTCCTTGTCGCACAACGGGGCATTGTTTCTCGATGAGCTGGTCGTTTCGACAGGAAGGTCTTGGAAGTGTTGCGCGAGCCCTTGGAAACCGGCCATATCACCATTTCCCGCGCCAATCGGCAGGCTGATTTCCCGGCCAAATTCCAGCTGATCGCGGCGATGAATCCCTGTCCGTGTGGGTATCTGGGCGATGCCTCGGGACGCTGCCATTGCACCTCGGAGCAGGTCGCTCGTTATCGGGCCAGGGTCTCCGGCCCGTTACTGGACAGGATAGACATGCATCTTGAAGTGCCGAGGGTGCCGCTGAACGTGCTGCGAAAAGGTTCGGCCCAGGGCGAGGAACGTAGCGAAATCATCCGTTGCCGAGTGATTGCGGCTCGGCAAATCGCCTTCGAGCGCCAGGGCAAGACCAATGCTGCATTGACTGCGGCGGAAGTCAAAATCCTTTGCGCATTGACGGAACAAGGTCATCAATTGTTGGAGCAGGCGATGGAAAAATTCGGCCTATCGCATCGCGCCTATCACCGTATCTTGAAGCTGGGCCGCACCATCGCCGATCTGGCCGGTTCGCCGAGTATCGAAATTCCCCATCTTTCGGAAGCCATCGCATATCGCAAACTGGATAGGACGCGCTAGGGATAGGGTTGTGTATATAGTCATCGCACTTCAAATTTCGGCACTTCAGCTCCCTCGCCCTGCGGGAGATGGTGAGGGGTTCAAAAAAAATCGAAATTTGAAGTGTGAAAAGTAACTTCCCAAATTGAGTTTTCTCTTGACACCCGATAGCGACACAGTAAGTTTGAAGTCAAAAACCACTTACCACTTACCACTTCCTACTTCCTACTTCCTACTTCCTACTGACCACTAACCAATAAGAGAGGTATTCGCCATGCTGCACAAACACGCGACAACCCAAGTAAAAATTCACGATCTCATCGCCAGCCGTTGGAGCCCTCGAGCTTTCGATTCGAATAAAACGGTTGCCCATGATGATCTGGTGGCCTTGCTGGAAGCGGCGCGATGGGCGCCATCTTGCTATAACGACCAACCGTGGCGTTACATCGTCTGCGTCAAAGCCGACAATGAGGCAGTTTGGAGGAATGCGCTAGGCGTGCTGGCGGAGAAAAACCAGTTATGGGCCAAAAATGCGCCTATCCTGATGTTGTCGGTGGCGATGGCGAATTTTAACCATAACGGCAAGCCTAACCGCTGGTCCATGTACGATACCGGGGCCGCGACGGTGAGCCTGTGTCTTCAGGCCAATGCCTTGGGCTTGGCTGTTCACCAGATGGGCGGTTTCGATGCCGACAGGGCCCGCCAGGTTTTCAAGCTGCCGGATGATTGCACGCCGATGGCGATGATGGCGGTCGGTTATCAGGCCGAAGCGGAAACGCTGGCGGACGATTTTCAAGACGCCGAACGAGCGGAGCGCAGCCGCGAGCCGTTGCGGCGATCCTTTTATAATGGCGAGTGGGGTATGGAATTGAGCTGACGGCTTGGCCAAAATCTAATGCGACTCTTGTTTCTGCGGCCGATAGGCAAACGGTTTGGCTAGCGGTTCACCGACGAAGATGCCTTGGCCGGGCTGGGCGACGCTTTTCCAGTAGGCTTCGATTAGCGAGCTGCCTCTCAGGTAGTAATACATCAACACGCCGGGATTGGGGAACTTGGCGGGGAAGTTGCACGGCTCGACTACCGCGCCGTAGCTGGCGGTGGCGCCGGCTTGCAGCCATTCCATGATATTCATCTGGTCGCTGCCGGACATCACGCCGCCGGTCGAGGTCAGATGGTCGGCAACCGCGCCCGGCAGGTAGCGGTTTTCGGCCAAATGCGGCACCTTGACTAGGCCGGTGAAGTAAAACATTACGTCCTGGCGGCCGGCAATATATTCCTGTTCCAGATAGTTGACCGGCCAGAAGCGGCTGAATTTTTCGGCGATTTGGGGAAAAGCTATCGCCCGGGAACTGCGTGCCTGATCCGAAGTTTTCAGCAGATAGGCCGAGCCCTGCGGATGCGAAAAATCGGCGGCGACGCCGGTGTCTATCAGCTTCTTGACGTCATCGAAATTCTTGCCCGCCAAGGCCATGGTGGGTCTCCAGCCATGAGCCTTGAAGGGCTTGTCGGTTTCGGATGCATAGTAGGGGCTGTTGCGGGTTTGCTTGCAACCTTGGGCGCAGAATGCCGGGTCGAATCCGGCGGCAAAGGCGGTAGTGATCGACATGCATTCCACCCGGAAAGGCTGTAGCCAGGTCAAAACGAAAGCCTGAACATGTTGTGGCGTTTTTTCGTCGACCTGTTGTTTCAGCTTCTCGAACTGGCCTTTTGATAGAATAGCCTGATGCGGCGAGAAGCGGATGTGTATCAGTTGCTCTGCCGGGATGTTGCGTTGCCTTCGGTAATAGTCGGCAATGCGGGCGCTCAGAGGGTCTTCGTCGTTGACGATAATCGCGAGCTCTTGGGCGCCGAGTGACGGCGACGGCTTGTATAGCGGCGATATGGCGGCCTGGGGCGCGATGCTGGCGCAATATAGGTTTGCGAACAGTAGACTGAATAAGATGAGTTTGATGGGTTGTGCGAAAGACACGCGGTACTCCGTGGGATTGATAGTGGTTTTGGCGCCGGCAGGTTTGTATTGGTTGCCGGAAACCGAAGATAGTTCATTCGATTAATTTAACCTGCGCCGTATAAAAGTAACATCAATCTTGCCATCGATACAAAATCATCGTTTGCCGTGGCACTATTTTTACTAGTGTCGTAGCCGTTTTTTAAGAAGAGTCTGTTTATGGATGCCATCGCCAATATTCCAACAGTTGCCCTCGCTATTCAGCAGGCGGTCGCGCCGGTATTCCTGTTGACCGGGGTCGGTGCGATCCTGGGCGTGATGACTAATCGCCTCGGGCGTACCGTGGACCGTTTTCGGTTACTCCGTGAGCTACACGAAAATGACGCGGATAAGCATTATCAGGAAATGCAAATTCTGGCGCGGCGAGCGCATTGGATTCATTGGGCTATTAGTCTTTGTACGCTTAGCGCATTGCTGATCTGCATGTCCGTCGCCGCCATGTTTATGGGTGTGGAATTGGCGCTCGATCTGTCGGATATGGTGGCCATGCTGTTCGTCGCCGCGATGTTGGCATTGATTAGCGGCTTGCTATGCTTCCTCCGCGAGATTGCCCTGGCTACCGGCGTCATCGACATTCGCCAATTCCGTAACGATGTTTAGGATGGGGCGGCGATGCTCGGGCACTCATCAAGATTAGGCGTACTTTTGGCGGTTCAGCGCTTACAATAGCGCCTGACAGTCCTCCTTCATCTCGAACAATACGCCTTCAAATGGCTTGAACTTCATGCAGCGAATCCATTACTACCGTGCGGGCTTGATCGGGTTTTTCGGGCTTTTCTTTCTGCAGTTGGCCTGGCACACCCTGCTGTTTCCGATTAGCGGTTTTCCGACGGCCTTGTTGTTGCTCATCACGGTCGGACCGTTATTGCTGCCGTATAGAGGTTTGCTGAATCGCAATCTGAAAAGCTGTACCTGGATGACTTACCTGAGTCTGCCGTATTTCGCCCATGGTGTGGCCGAGGCGTATGTCAGCCAGAGCGAGCGCCCATTTGCATTGCTGGAGGTCGCGTTTAGCTTGGCTTTGTGTTTTGGCGCGGGTTTGTACGTTTATAAGGCCGAAAAAGCCTGAGCGTTGCGGCGATGCAAGTCCCTCTGCAGTTTGAGTTTCAGGGTAACCAGACCTTTGCCGGCTTTTTCCCGGGCAGTAATGCCGAGCTTATAGTTCAATTGCGGGGCTTGGCCGGCGATGGACTCGAGCAGCAGATTTTTATCTGGGGTGAGTCCGGTAGCGGTAAGAGTCATTTGTTGCAGGCCTGTTGTCAGCAGGCGAAAGCGCTAGGCAAGGATCCGTTTTATCTGGCATTCTCCAGCGATAAGCTGCCACCGCCGGCTATGCTGGAAGGCTTGGAGGATATGGAGCTGGTATGCCTGGATGATGTGCAGCATATTGCCGAACATGGCGAATGGCAGCAGGCGCTGTTTAATTTTTATAATCTACACCGCCAGAATAATCACAAGTTGTTGTTGGCGGCCGATTGTCCGCCGAAATTTTTGCCGTTTGAACTGCCCGATCTTAAGACCCGGATGAGCTGGGGGCTGACCTTGAAAATCCAGCCCTTGCGCGATGACCAACTGATCGAAGCATTGAGTCACAGGGCGCATTTTCTGGGTTTCGATATTCCGGTTGCGGTCGGGCGTTTTCTGCTGAATCATTATGTCCACGACTTGCCGGCGCTATGGCTGTTGCTGGATAAAATCGATCGCGCTACATTGGCGGCGCAGCGTAAACTGACTATACCTTTTTTGAAGCAGATTTTGGCTGACGACCATGGCTGATAAAATTCTAATCGTAGGCGCGGGAGCTATCGGCGGTTTTT
>JAJRDU010000191.1 GCA_028748685.1 Methylococcaceae bacterium | reverse complement strand
CGTGCTGAGCAAAGTCGAAGCGTGGACGGCCTATAACACACTCACCCATAGGGTGATTGAAAAATCCCGCTCATCCTTCGACAAGCTCAGGACGAACGGTATTTTTCAAGACTCAACTGCTGTTTTTAGGTTTATGAATAGCGATGGTGCCGCAAACCAGATTTGATCAGGCTTGGAAGCCACTATCTGGCTCGCAAAATTTGCATAATTTCCACTATTTCAATACAGCTACCAAATGAACGGAAGCAGCATAATTACAGCGAATATTCATGTCGAACCCTTCAAACTTATCCCGTTCCCACTTTTTCACCGAAAAGTCGGATAACCAAGGTGTATTTGTCTTCGCGCAAGCAGTGTTTTCAAGCCGGAAAATGTGCTTTGTTGAGCAAACGACTGTTTACGAAAATGAGCCAAAGAATTTCCTACCCAGACGGCAGCTCAATTTATGTCCAGTCTTTCAGAAGAGACACCCTTCTCAAGCCGCTGGATAACGGCCATTACCCGACCGTCGGGGTCCCCAGCCAATTTCAATAGTTAAGACAACCCCAAAGAGCAGTATCGAAAAGGTGAATCGTTAAGCTACATAACTCACTGTTTTTTTCGTGTATTTCGTGCTTTTCGTGGACTTTCCGCCGTTTTTAGGTTAATACGTCACAAATGAAACTTTCAAGGATGCCGGTTGATGAACAAGCCAATATCACGCCTTTTCGGTTTACTGAGAGCAGGTTTTAGCGTAATGGGCATCAGAAGCAGCGAAGAAGCAAACTATCTGGTATTAGCTGAGGATGGCGCTATTCAAATCCGTCTATACCAGCCGATGTTGATTGCTAAAACCGAGATTGAAGCCGACTATAGCCAAGCAGGTAATATCGGTTTTAATCGTTTGGCAGCTTATATTTTTGGCGGGAATGTTCAGAAGCAAGAAATAGCCATGACGACGCCGGTTTTTCGAGAGTCTAATGGACACATCGAAACCGTAGATGAAGCAAGTGAAAATGCACAAGGCGTTAACAATTGGATAATGTCATTTGTTATGCCACCGAGCTTTGATTCAACAACATTGCCACAACCCTCCGATCCTCTTGTCATCATCCAATCGATTCCCGCCAAAAAGGTGGCAACCCTGAGATATGCGGGCAGCCTCAACCAACAGCGTATTAGCGAATATAGCCAAATTTTATTAGCCTGGCTTGATGAACAACACATCAAGCGCTTATCAAAACCAAGATCAGCCGCTTATGACCCGCCCTGGACCATTCCAAGCTTACGCCGTAACGAAATTCACATTGACATTGAATAAGCGACAGGCATTGCCCCATTTACTCGTGGTCGCTCTCGGTCGCCGCTAAGATGAATCGAACATCGAAATTGGCGAGTCAGCCGCTCGGTTACGCAATAGCTGTTCGTTATTTACCGGCATCGACTATGCTTTCTTGGAAATGGCTAGACCATCCAGGAAGCTTTAAGACAGCAAATCGCTCAGGGCGCGGTTGATATTGTCGTGTTGGCCGACTTCCTTTCCGTGGGGCGGCATGTGATGACCGATATTCCCGAGCAAGTCCGGCAGCTTAGGGTCGACCAGCCAAACATCGAGATCAAAGTCGCACCTTACCTGGGTGCATCCAAGAAAATTGACGAGTTATTGGTAGATCAGGCGCTTTCAGCCTACTATTGAATCGGTAAACATTTCTAATCCATTGACAAATCTTTGAGCCAATTCATATGAGCGAATCCAAACATATCATCATCGTCGGTGCCGGCCCTGGCGGATTGTGCGCCGGCATGTTGCTGAGCAATCGCGGCTTCAAAGTGTCGATTTACGACAAGAACCCGGAAGTCGGTGGTCGCAATCGGGCAATACAGTTGGATGGTTTTTGTTTCGATACCGGGCCGACTTTTTTGCTGATGAAAGGCGTATTGGATGAAATGTTTGCACTGTGCGGCCGGCGTAGCGAGGATTACCTGGAATTCATGCCGCTGAGCCCCATGTATGATCTGGTTTACGAAGACAAGACCTTGTCGGTATTTTCCGATCGGGAGAACATGCGCTCGGAATTGCAGCGCGTGTTTGACGAAGGCACTGCCGGCTACGAACAGTTTATGGAGAACGAGCGCAAGCGCTTCATGCGGCTCTATCCCTGTATCACCCGGGATTACTCGACCATTAAGTCCTTTATTTCGCTGGACTTGCTAAGAGCTGTTCCCTGGCTGGCTTTCCCCAAGAGCATATTCCAAAACCTGGGGCGCTATTTCAATCAGGAAAAAATGCGGCTGGCGTTTTGCTTTCAATCCAAATATCTGGGCATGTCGCCCTGGGATTGCCCCGCCTTATTTACCATGCTGCCCTACCTGGAGCATGAATACGGTATCTATCATGTCAAAGGCGGCTTGAATCGCATCGCGGCGGCGATGGCCAAAGTGATTCAGGAAGCCGGCGGAGAAATTCACCTTAACCAGGAAATTCAGTCGTTAGTAATCGAACAGGGCGTGGTCAAAGGTGTAAAGCTGCAAAGCGGTGAAGAGGTGTTTGGCGATGAAGTGATCGTCAATGCTGACTTTGCCCACGCGATGAGTCGCTTGGTCCCAGATGGTTTGTTGCGAAAATACGCGCCTGCAGAATTGGATAAACGAGAATATTCCTGCTCGACGTTCATGATGTATCTGGGGCTAAACCGTGTTTACGATCTGCCACACCACAGCATTGTCTTCGCCAAGGACTATCACACCAATATCGGCAATATCTTCAATAAAAAAGCCCTCTCCGAAGACTTCTCCTTTTATGTGCAAAATGCCGCTAGCACTGATCCGACTCTGGCTCCTGCCGGTAAGTCGGCGCTTTATGTACTGGTGCCCATGCCCAACAATGACAGCGGCATCGATTGGCAGGCCCATTGCCAGAATGTCCGCGAACAGGTATTGGACACGCTAGCTGCTCGCCTGGGCTTGAGCGATCTTCGCGATCATATCGAGTGCGAAAAAATCATTACGCCGCAAACCTGGGAGACCGAGGAAAATGTCTACAAGGGCGCGACATTCAGCCTCGCGCATAAATTTAGCCAAATGCTGTATTGGCGGCCTCACAATCGCTTCGAGGAATTGGACAACTGCTATCTGGTGGGCGGCGGCACCCATCCGGGCAGCGGCTTGCCGACCATCTACGAATCGGCACGCATATCCTCCAATCTGATTTGCAAGAAACATGGGGTGATATACAAGGATATAAAACAGAGCGCCTGGTTGAAAAAAACTGAAGCCTGACATGACGATTATCCGGACAATTTCACCCGTCGACGGCAGCGCTCTGGGCGATTTCGAGGTCAGCGATGCGCAATCAATGATCGATAAGATGGCTGCCGCGCGTATCGCCGCCGATAGCTGGCGAAGCCTGCCAGTCAAGGTTCGCGCGAAAGTCTTATTGCCCTTCAGCCAGTTATTAATGAACAACCTGGACGGCATTTGCGAGCTAATAGGGCTTTGCACAGGCAAAGTGCGAAGCGAGGCGCTGCTGGGGGAAATCTATCCTTTGCTGGATCTATTGAATTACTACCAAAAACACGCCCAGCAAATTCTGCGCTACCAAGGCTTGCCGACCTCGCCCTTTGCTTTTCCGGGCGCGACAGCAGGCATCGAGCGTCGCCCCTATGGCGTGGTGGCGGTGATTTCGCCATGGAATTATCCCTTCCAGCTCTCGGTTGCGCCGATATTGACGGCGCTGTTTGCCGGTAATGCGGTGATTTTGAAAGTATCGGAATTATGCTTGCCGATTGGAGAACTGATCGTTGATATGTTCGGCAAGCTGGATTTACCCAGCGGCCTGGTGCAATGCGCGGTGGGTGGCCAGGAAACCGGCGAACAGTTGATCGACGCCGGGCCCGATCTTATATTTTTTACCGGTGGTCTAAATACCGGCCGCGCGGTGATGCAACGCGCCGCTCGCCATCCTGTTCCGGTAATACTGGAATTGGGCGGCAAAGATCCCATGCTGGTGTTTGCCGATGCGCAGTTGGATAGAGCCTGTGCCGCCGCGCTCTATGGTGCGTTTTGCAATAGCGGCCAGGTCTGCGTCTCGGTGGAGCGCTTATATGTACAGCAAGATTGTTTCGAGCAATTTTTGCAGATGCTGCTGGACGGGGTTGCCCAACTCAGGGTCGGAACCGATTGGCACGGCGATTTGGGAGCCATGACATCTGCCGCGCAGATCGAAGTGGTTCAAGCGCATTACCAGGATGCCATAGCCAAAGGCGCTCGAGCTTCAGGCCCCTTGGAAAGACAAGGCAATTTTCTAAAGCCCGTGGTGTTATGGAATGTGCATCATGATATGCGAATGATGCGCGAGGAAAGCTTTGGCCCCTTGTTGCCGGTGATGGCTTTTACCGATGAGCCTGATGCCTTGCGATTGGCTAACGATAGTGAATTTGGCCTCAACGCCAGCATCTGGAGCGGCGATATAGAACGGGCAACCAGGGTCGCCTCACAATTGAATGTTGGCAATTGGGCAATCAACGATGTGATCAAAAACATAGGCCATCCCGGGCTGCCGTTCGGCGGCGTCAAACAAAGCGGTTTTGGCCGTTATCATGGCGCGGAGGGTTTGCGTAACTTTACTTACCCGGTTTCCGGCCTGACCAATCGCAGCCGCTTGCCCAAAGAACCTAACTGGTTTCCTTACAGCGAACAAGGCTATCAAAACTTCAAAGGTTTTATGGATTTTGTTTACGGCGCCGGCTCATTCATACAACGCTTCAAGCGCAACCGGGCGGCTCTCGAGGCTTTTCGTGAATATTCGGCTTTCGATTTGGCGCAACGCTGGCAGAACCTGAAATTAATGCTTACTTGGAAACGGGATTTCTGATGACTCTTAACAATAAAAACAAGCGCGTGGTAGTGATCGGTGCCGGACTCGGCGGTTTGTCGGCTGCTATTTCCCTGGCGACTGAAGGCTTCAGCGTCCAGTTGCTGGAAAAAAACGACAAGGTCGGCGGCAAGCTCAATATTCTCACCAAGGATGGCTTTACCTTCGATCTCGGGCCATCGATATTGACCATGCCGCATATCTTTGCCGCCTTGTTCAGTCGTGCCGGCAAGGACATGGCCGACTATGTGCAAATAGAAAAAGTCGAGCCGCACTGGCGCAACTTTTTCGAAGACGGCACCACAGTCGACCTGATGGAAGAC
>JAJRDU010000190.1 GCA_028748685.1 Methylococcaceae bacterium | reverse complement strand
CGCCACCCTCACAGACAAGCAAATCACCTTTTTGAAGAGAATAACGTGTTAAATCATCACCGCTGAAATCCATCTCTGGTAAGTTTTCAATATTTATCTGGCCCCATTGAACATCAACATTTCGCAGATATAACGCTGTAATACTCGTGAATAACTTGGTTGCTGATAGTCAGCTGTAACCGTTTGACCCATTCGGAGGCTTGTTGGCAACGCGGATCGTCGGCCCGTTGCAAATGGGCGTATACCCAGATATTGGTATCGGCGAATATCCTAGCGCTCATAACGTTCATCTCGGGATGGCATGACGATATTTTCGACGGTCATGGTTTGGTATTCCGGTCTTCTAGCGTTCATGTCATCGCGCGTTAGTGTTAGTCGCGACGGAAACTGAGCGAATTTTGATTTTTGCAGATCAGTCGCTGGGAGTTGCCCTTCGTCGTTGACTTCATGAATCGCCACCTCAATCGTTTTATGCGGAAACAAGGCTTTGACGGAATCTAAAAATGCCATATTCAATTCGTCCGCATTGAGTTTGTAAAGAGTTTGCATGATGGCCTCGCTTTGATATTCAGATTATTTTGGGAGATTATTTTGACAGAATCCTTGGCTGCATTTTAAGCGATAAAATCAAGGTCATCGGCTGTGTCGGCGAGGCGAAGAATCCATGATGCTCGTAAAACGCCTTTGCCTCCACTGACAGCGCATGAACCAGCAAGCCGCGTATGCCAAGAATTCCAGCCGCTTGCGCGGTGCGCATGACGGCATTTTGCAATAGGGCAACCCCGAGTCCTTTACCTTGCCAGGATCGGTCGATCGCTAAACGACCCAGAATGGCCAGCGGAACAGGATCGGGCATGTTGCGCCTGATGGATGATGGTGTGTGGTTTAGCTCCAAGGCGCCCGAAGCGAGACAATAATAGCCTGCTACTTTTTTGCCTGAGGTGACGACATAGGTGCGAGAGGCACCGCTGACCTGGTTGGCATGCGCTCGCCGTTTCAGCCAGTCGTCCAGGCTATCAATGCCGCAGGAAAAATCACCGAGTTGATCATCCGCTGTCAGCAGCGAGGGCGAGGATAATTCTAAGCTTGCCAAGGTTTTTTGGCCGCCATCAGCCGTTCAAAGCCTTCGCCACCTGGAGGCTGGTCAAGAACTGACAGGAAATGATCATAGGTAACCTGATCAACCCGAACCAATGCCTGATCCAGTAAGGATTCTTCCGCCGCGCGTCGAGCGGCATCAATCATGAAATCGGAGCGGGTTTTGCCTTGCGTTTTGGCCGCCCGATCAATGAGGGCGCGAATATCATTTCGCACCCTGAGATTAACCGCATAGGTTTGATTGTCTGTAGTGGTTTGTTGGGATGCCATGGCAATCTCCTTGGAAAGATTATTGTATGCATCATACGCCAAAAGATACACAACATGTATCTGCTTGTTGTGTCATCACGCCGACAGCCCTGCAATCATGTTGAGAATGCGGTCGGTGCATTGCTTCAAATCGGCATCGATCTCGGCCAGCGGACGCGGCGGTTCGAAGACGTAGAAATGCCGGTTGAACGGAATTTCGTAGCCGACCTTGGTTTTTTCATGGTCTATCCAGGCATCCGATGCGTGGGGCAGCACTTCGCGTTTAAAGTAGGCTTCCACGTCTTCATGCAGTGGCACATTTTCGGTGTCGCGCAGGCTGCTGTCGGGCTGCGGTTTACCTTTTTGTTTGCCTTTGCTGCCGATGACAATATTGCCGCTTTCATCGCGCAATGGCCGTTCGACGGTGATGGTGCGGTAACCGAAGTCGCTGTTCTTGAAGATGCGGGAAATCGGCTTCTTGCCGTCGGAAGCTTCGATGAACTGGCCGAACAAGCGGGTGATTTCCGCAATATGGTCGTCCGATAATTCCTTGCGCTTGGAGCCGAGGCTTTTACGCATCTTCTGCCAGAAGCCGGAGGCGTCGATCAGTTGTAGCAAGCCTTGGCGATGCGCCGGTTTACGGTTGCTGAGTATCCAGACATAGGTGGAGATGCCGGTGTTGTAGAACATGTCGGTCGGCAGGCCGATGATGGCTTCCACCAGATCGTTTTCCAACACATAGCGGCGGATTTCGCTTTCGCCGGAACCCGCGCCGCCGGTGAACAACGGCGAACCGTTCAGGACGATGCCGAAGCGGCTGCCGCCATCTTTGGCGGGGCGCATCTTGCTGATCAAATGGAGCAGGAATAACAACGAGCCGTCGGAGACGCGCGGCAGGCCGGGGCCGAAGCGGCCGTTGTAGCCTTGTTTTTCGTGCTCGTTGCGGATTTCCTTCTCGACCTTTTTCCATTCCACACCAAACGGTGGATTGGAGAGCATGTAGTCGAATTTTTTCAGGATATGACCGTCGTCGGAAAAGGTGTTGCCAAAGACGATGTTGGCGACATCCTGGCCCTTGATCAGCATGTCGGCCTTGCAGATGGCATTGGTTTCCGGTTTGAGTTCCTGGCCGAACATGGTCAGCCGTGCTTCCGGATTGTGTTCTTCCAGATATTCCCCTGCCATAGACAGCATGCCGCCGGTGCCGGCGGTGGGATCGTAAATGGTGCGCACCACACCGGGCTTGGTCAGCACATCGTCGTCCTCGATGAACAGCAGGTTGACCATCAGTTTGATGACTTCGCG
>JAJRDU010000189.1 GCA_028748685.1 Methylococcaceae bacterium | reverse complement strand
CTGGTCGACCGCGAGCCCGAATTGCCGGAGTTTTTAAGAACATGAGCACAACCCTGCTGGAACAACTGCAAACCCGCCACGGCCTGCCCTTACTGGATGCCAACAATTACGACCTGTTCGTTTACGGGCATGACAACGTGGTACTGTTTTTCGCCAACGACCCGGTGATGTTTCCGGAAAGTCACGACGTGGCGGTGATATTGCCGGAAGTATTGAAAGCCTTCAGCGGCCGGGTGCAGGGAGCGGTGATCGCCAAGTCCATCGAGCGCGAATTGCAGGCGCGATTTCGATTTAGCAGTTGGCCGTCGTTGGTATTCCTGAGGCGCGGCGAGTATTTGGGTGTTATTAGCGGCATCAAGGATTGGGCGGAATACGGACAAGAGTTTGCCAGGATTTTGGCCTTGCAGCCCACTCAGCCGCCGGGGTTTGATCTGGAGAAGGTTTGTGGAGAGCATGCCTAGTTTTAAAAATGTGTAGGTTGGGTTTACCCTCTGGGCATAAATGCTCGATAGAGCGTTTATGCCCAGAGGGTAAACCCGACATTCGAAGCCAATAGTTTGTTTTTGGCTCGGGTATTCCATGATCGAGGCTTGTTCCTCATCAGCTCTTTAACAATTTGGTATCGCTATCGCGATGCATGTCAACAGTCATTATGTTGGAGTATGATGCGCATATTAAAGCCATACTACTGGAGGCAACACCATGGCAATCACGAATAGCGTAACAAAAAAGCCACCAATATCACCTTATCTGCCGATGTGCTGGCCGAGACCAAGGCATTGAATATCAACATTTCACAGGCTTGCGACCGCTATTTGCGTGACTTGGTGCGAGGCGAAAGAGAAAAGCGTTGGCAGGATGAGCATTCCGAGTTTATCGCTGCTTATAACCAATCGCTGGAACAAGACGGTTTGCCTCTTGACGAATGGCGGTCTTTTTAACGTGGCTAGCTTCGATATTTACCGCAACAGTGGTGCGAAATCCGGCGACGTGCCGTATCTGCTGGATGTGCAAAGCGATGTATTAAGTGCCTTGGATAGCCGGGTCGTAACGCCCCTAAAACGACGGGATCGTTTTCTTGCTGTTTCGTTACCGGCTAATTTGATGCCGATTCTGTTGGTGGAAGGTATCGAATACGTGATGGAAACGCCAAAACTGGCGGCTGTTCCCACGCGAATTCTAAAGACGCCTGTGGCGTCGCTGGAATCGCAAAGGTTTGAGATTGGGGGCGGCGTTGGATTTTTTGTTTCAGGGGTTTTAATTTTTGGGTGTCGCTATCGCGACCGGCATTCCACCTTAATCACTCGGCACTTCCGTGTGCCTCGCCCTTCGGGTGCGATGCATGCAAATCGGCTATCCTTCCGATTTGTCCAGCGCTTTTACGAAAACCATCGATTGTTTTCGCCCTGTGGGCCAGCCAATCGACGATAGTGTAAACCACCTTTATAGCCATCCTTGCTGGATGTTTCGCTGCTACACTCAGCCTACACACTTATCATTCAGTCATTATGGTACCGATTATGCCAAACTATTTTGAAAAAACTACCGAATCTAAACGACCTATTAACAATTTTGGGAAAATCACCACTACGCCAACCGAATTAATGGAAGGATTATTTGGGCAGATTTTACTTTGGACATTTGAACTTCTGCCGTATTTGGAAGAAAAATCCATTTATCCCGAATGGGATATTAAATCCATGTTGTATGGCGAACAACCCGAATATACCGTCATTCCAGGAGTTCTGGATCTGGCTTATACACCTAATACCACAATACATCGGGAAATTAGCTTCAATTTATTAAGGGATGCGCATCCATATGCATTAGGTGATGACTGGAATTATTTGCACAAGCTTTTTTTTTCCTACTTCAAAATACCTGAAAGAACTCTGCAAATAGTTGATAAAATTGGTTTGCCGCCAAATACTCTGGGTATTCACTACCGCGGAACGGATAAAAACAAAGCTCTTTGGGACACTAATCCAGTTTCTCAAGAAGAGCTACTAATTCTGGTTACTGATTTCTTGAAAAACCATTTGGAAATTACCAATTTATTTTTAGCAACCGATGAGTATTCTTTTGTCGAAAAAACCAGAGAACAATTGCCTGATTTAACCATTATTAACCTTGGTAAAATCGATTTTTTTAAAGAAAGTAAACACAAAACAAGCAAAGCAGATCGCGCACTTGTCGACTGTATATTATTATCAAAATGCGACTATGTTATAAAATGTTCATCAGCCTTGTCGGGATTCGCGAAGATTCTTAATCCTGACCTGATAGTCTATCGCATTGCTGCAAGCAAATTGTTTGCCGATATACCATATTTCCCAGATGCGTATATTCCAAAACTAACCAGCCTAAATCCAAAATGCCAGAAAATTCTCGAAAACCTGTTTGAAAATGACTGGTCAAATAATCCAAAAGCTAGACAATGCTTTGGTAGAGGATTTAAAACTAAGTTACGTTTTAGTTATTACAGTCGCTTCAAAAGTAGATTAAAACTTCTTAAGCATCTGTACACATAACCAAATAGAGCTAGCACCGGTGCTTTTGCCGAGACAAATTTTCCTCGTCCCCACGCGCCGCGTGGGAATGCAGACTAACCGCGCTGCGGTCAGGTTAAAACCAATCCCGATAAATCGGCAATAAGCCCTCCATGTCGGCGTAACTGCGCGCACTGGAATAGCGCAAATGTTCTGGCAAATCGACATACCCGCGTTTGACCGGGTTGAGATGGATGTAATCCAGTTTCTGCCGCAAGACTTCGGGATTATCGATCAACTGCGGATGGCTGCCTTCTTCCCACAATTGATAGTCCCGGTCGGTTTTATGTGCTTTGCGAAACCATTTGAGTTGGGCCAATAGGCGCTCGGCTTTAATTTCATGTAAATAGTCGATCAATTGGCGGGCGGTGTAGGATTTGAAGTGGGCAATTTGATTGGCTAGATCCTCAGCTTGTATCAATAGATGCATGTGGTTTTCCAGTATAACGTAGCCGTAAATTCGCCAGTTGTACTGTTGTTGGCGATAAAGCAAGGCATCCAGTACGATTTGCACGGTGGCCGGCCGGGTGAACAGCGGTATCCAGTTGAGCACGGTGCAAGTTATGAAGTGCGGATATTGGGGCTGGAGAATACGGTAACGGCTGCGGCCCATGAGTTTCACCTGCTCAGATTGCTTATGCGTATCTTACCGCTGGCGCGGTTATAGTGCATTCCCACGCGGCGCGTGGGAACGAGGATGGTTTTTCTCCCGTATGCCGCGCCGAGCACCGGAGCTTTTGTCGAGATCAGCCCGAAGGGGTGCGGCACGGATGCCGCACGTCAGCGGAGGGGCTGGGAAGCCCCTTCTGCCGACCCTCGGCAAAAGCTTCGGCGCGCAGGATTCAAGCGGCGTCCGGGTCGCCTTTTCTTTGGATACTTTCTTTTGGCGGCGCAAAAGAAAGTATCGCGGTTGTCGGTCCGAGAACCGACTCCAGAAAAATCCTCGCGATAGCGACACCAAATAACCAAACACCCGTAAATTAAACAAAGAACCGAAATATGACAAGTATACCCCTCCCAATTTTTGGCCAAGGCAGCCAACCCGCCGAGGAAGACGGCGTCGAGCTGGAATATCTGGCGATGCCGGAAGAAATGACCACCTACCGGATGCCGGAGATTTCATCGGACTTAAACGCCGCTAATCTGGCTCAGGCCAAAACCGCCTTGCAGCAACTCGAACAGGACTTGTCCCATTTCCCGGCAATAAAGCAGGCTATCGATCTGACCGCTCTGGACCAAACCAACCGCCGCTTCATCGACGAACTGATCGGCGAAGGCGAGGTCAGCATGATCTGTTCCGGCTCGCAAAACCTGCGTATTCAGGAAGCCGTACTGGCTGGCGTCTGGCGCTTGCAACGCCTCGACGATCAGAAACAAATTGTCGCCGATGCACTGGAAGTCGGCATCATCCCCGAGCAAATCTTGGAAACGGCCTTCGCCAGGGCAGCAAATCGAATAACGACCGACTGGACAACCTTACCGGACGGGGTGATGAACGCTCCTCCCTTGCTGGCCGAACTCAACGCCAAGATCGCCGAATACCAGTCCGGCGACGAGGCACATATCATCAACTTGAGCCTGTTGCCGCAAACCGATCAGGACTTGGCGTTTCTTGAACAAAAATTGGGCAAGGGGCCGGTAACCCTATTGTCGCGCGGTTACGGCAATTGCCGGATCACCGCCACCGGCACCCGTTTCGTCTGGTGGGTGCAGTATTTCAACTCCCAGGACACACTGATCCTCAACACGCTCGAGGTCAGTGACCTGCCCATCGTAGCCTGCGCATCGCCGGAGGACATCGCCGACAGCCATCAGCGTTTGCAGGAAATATTGAAGGTTTATCTATGAGCGAAGGCTTCTTCGCCGGGGCTTACGGCGGCGATGAATCGCGCCTGCCAGCGGACGCCAAGCTGGAATGCAAAATCTGTTGGCATGTCTACGATCCGGCCGAGGGCGACGAGATCTGGCAAATTCCGCCCGGCACCGCGTTTTCAGAGCTGCCTGATCATTGGAGCTGCCCGCAATGCGGCGCGCCGAAACGGGATTTTTTGGTGTTGGGTGACTGACGATGCAATGGCGGGATGGCAAGCAGATCGAGATAGCGCTGGAGCATGCCTTCAACGATATTCTGGCAAGCCGCATGCGGGATGTGCCGGTGGTCAACCCGGCACTTTCGGTGCGGGCGATTGGCTTTGAAAGGTTTGGCGGCGACTGGCTGGGGGTGTTGATCACGCCGTGGTTCATGAATCTGCTGCTGTTGCCGGGACCGGAATGTTCTTGGATAGAATTTCCGCCGGGCAGCAAAATCGAGCGAGCTTTTCCTTACGGCAGTTTTGAATTTACGCTGGCGGACGAAGCCCGGCTGGGAGTTTACGCGTTGAGTTCCTTGTTCTCGCCGATGTTCGAATTCCGGGATCAGGACGCGGCGGTCGCCACGGCCGAGGCTGTGTTACGACATCTGTTCGAACTCGATCGGCCAACCACGACCACCCCACCCCGCCCCTCGATCAGCCGTCGCGACCTACTGCGCGGCTCGTTTTCGGACAAGGATCATCAAACTTGAATCCGGCGGGACAGCTACATATCCAATTGAATTGGCAAGGTGGCAGCGTGCAGGGCGTAGCCCTGAGTTCCAGCCGTCCGTTCCATGCCTTGCGGGTGTTCAACGGCAAGACGCCCGAACAGTTGTTGACCATGGTGCCGCTGCTGTTCAATGTCTGCGGCATCGCCCAAGGTCATGCGGCGATTGAGGCCAGCCGGCAGGCGTTGGCGATGCAGCCGGATTTTGCCGGCCAAAGAGCCCGGCAGATGCTGGTGTTGCTGGAAACCGCCCGCGAACACGGCTGGCGCATCATGAGCGACTGGCCAAGCTTTGCAGATTTACCGGCCGAGAAGCCGCAATGGGCGCGGCTGTCCTCGCTAATGGGCGAATTTAAGGCTGCGTTGTTCAAGGACGGCGACGCCTTCAACCTGAATTCGGCTGTGAAAATAGATCATGGCCGTCTGCAACGAGGCATAGCCGAACTGGAAGCCTTGCTGGATGAACAGATTTTCGCCGGCCGCTTGCGCGAATGGCGGAGCGTCAACGATATAGCCGCTTTCAGCGATTGGCTAAGCGATAACCCCGGCATCGCGGCACAACTGCTTAAGCGCCTCATCGCCGAAGGTTTGGCGTCCTCCGGCCGATGTCCATCGGCCTGGCTGCCGGCGTTGAACGCCACCGAGCTGCATCAAATACTGAGCGGCCCGCAAGCCAAGGAATTTATCGAAACCCCGGTCTGGAACGGCCAAGCCTGCGAAACCGGCGCGCTGAATCGCCAACGGCATCAGCCCTTGATTAACAGCCTGTTACACGAATACGGTAACGGTCTCGTCACCCGTCTGGCGGCCTGTTTATCCGAATTGGCCGATATTCCGCCCCGCTTGTGGCAATGTTTGAATGAATTAAACGACAACTCGGCAGTCGTACCGGATTCTAATGGCTTTACAAAAAACGGCTGCTGCCTGGCGCAGGTGGAAGCGGCACGCGGGCTGTTGATACACCGACTGGTATTGGAGCAAGGCCGTATTGTGAGCTATCAAGTCGTCGCGCCGACGGAATGGAATTTTCATCCCGCCGGTGTCGCCGCCCAGGCTTTGCGGGGATTGGTAGCCGATGACGAAACGTTGTTACGCCACCAGGCGGCCATGCTGATCTGTGCAATCGATCCTTGCGTCGGCTATCGATTAACCATAGCCCCCGATAGTGTTAAGATGCAACCTAGGGTTACGGGGGGCAATGACCATGCATGAAATGTCACTCTGCGAAGGCATCCTGGGGGTGCTGGAGCAACAAGCCGGTGCACAGAATTTCCGGCGGGTCAAGACGGTTTTTCTGGAAATCGGCTCGCTGTCCGGCGTGGAAGTCGACGCGATGCGATTCAGCTTCGAGGTGGTGATGCGCGGCACCCTGGCCGATCAGGCCCGGCTGGAAATCAGTCATATTCCGGGCAGCGCCTGGTGTCTGGGCTGCGGCCACCAGGTCGAGGTATTACAACTTTACGACGAATGCCCCTTGTGCGGCAGTTTTCAATTGCAGGTCGAAGACGGCCAACAAATGCGAATCAAAGAATTGGAGGTGGAATAATGTGTACCGTATGCGGCTGCGCCAGCGGCGAAACACGAATCGAGGGTGAAGATCATCAACATCCGAACGAACATGAGCATGGTCACCACCATCACGACCACGAACATGATCACCATGACCACTGTCATCATGATCACGACCATCACCACGATTACGGACTGGGCCCCGCGCACGCCCATACCCCCGGCCTGAGCCAGGCGCGCATGGTGCAGATCGAGCAGGACATCCTCGGCAAGAACAACGAATACGCGGCGACCAATCGCCGCTTTTTCAACGAAAAGGCGATACTGGCGCTGAATCTGGTGTCCAGCCCCGGCTCCGGCAAGACCACGCTGCTGACCCAAACCATAGAACGACTCAAGGACCAAATGCCCATCACGGTGATCGAGGGCGACCAGCAAACCAGCCACGATGCCGAGCGCATCCGCGCCACCGGCGTCAAGGCCTTGCAGATCAACACCGGCAAGGGCTGCCATCTCGACGCCCACATGGTCGGCCACGCCCTGAAATCGCTGGAACCCGAAATCGGCAGCGTGCTGTTCATCGAAAACGTCGGCAATCTGGTCTGCCCCGCCGCCTTCGACCTGGGCGAGGCCCACAAGGTGGCCATCCTGTCGGTCACCGAAGGCGAGGACAAACCCTTGAAATACCCGGACATGTTCCATGCCGCCGATTTGATGATACTGAACAAGACCGATCTGCTGCCGCATCTGGATTTCGACGTGCAGCGCTGCATCGATTTCGCCCGCCGCGTCAACCCCGGCATCAAGGTCGTGCAACTGTCGGCGAAGACCGGCGAAGGCATGGCCGACTGGCTGAACTGGATCAACGCCACCCGGCAATTGGCCCTGATCGGCCAAACCCAAGCCACTGCCTGAGAAACTATTATGTGTCTAGCAATCCCCGCTCAAGTGGTGGCTATCGATGCAGGCGGCGAAAACGCCACCGTGGCGATAGACCAGATTCAGGTGGAAGTCTCGCTGGCCTTGGTCGAGGACGTAGTCGTCGGCGATTATGTGCTGGTGCATGTCGGCTACGCGCTGCAAAAACTCAGCGAAGAGGAAGCGATGAAAACCCTGGAATTGTTTGCCGAAGCGGGACTGATGGCATGAGCCAATCCTTAGCTTGATCGCGATGAAATATATTTCGGAATTCCGCAGCCAAGAAGCCGCCGGCGTCCTGACCAAGGCCATCGCCCAGGCCGCAAACCCGCAACGCCAATACCGCTTGATGGAATTTTGCGGCGGCCATACCCACGCGATCTTCCGCTACGGCGTTCAGGATTTGATGCCGGAAAACGTCAGCTTCATCCATGGCCCCGGCTGCCCAGTGTGTGTGCTGCCGATTGCCCGCATCGATCAGGCCATCGAACTGGCCGAACGCCACGGCGTGATCCTGTGCAGCTACGCAGATATGCTGCGGGTTCCCGGCGGCGAGGGTTCCCGACCCGCTGCCGCACTTCCGCCATCCATGGCAGTCGGCGGCGCAGACTCTCGCCCCGCCGCCGCACTTCCACCATCCGTGGCGGTCGCTGGCGGACGCCGCAGCCTGCTGAAAGCCAAGGCTCAAGGCGCCGACGTGCGCATGGTGTATTCGACCCGCGACGCGCTGAATATCGCTCGCGAAAACCCGGAGCGGCAAGTGGTGTTCTTCGCCATAGGCTTCGAAACCACCACACCACCGACTGCCATTGCGCTCAAGCAGGCTAAAGCGCAAGGCCTTAAAAATTTCAGCGTATTCTGCAACCACGTGTTAACGCCGCCAGCGATGCAGGCGATTCTCGACGCGCCGGAACCGGTTCAGATCGACGGTTTTCTTGGCCCTTCGCATGTCAGCACCATCATCGGCAGCCGGCCTTACGAAACTTTCGTCGCCCAATATCACAAACCGGTGGTTATCGCCGGCTTCGAACCGCTGGACGTGATGCAGTCGACGCTGATGCTGATCCGCCAGCTGAACGACGGCCGTTGCGAAGTGGAAAATGAATACAGCCGCGCCGTCAGCCCGGAAGGCAACCTCAAGGCGCAGGCGGCGGTCGCCGAGGTTTTCGAGATGCGCGATAGCTTCGAATGGCGCGGCTTGGGTTGGCTGGACCACAGCGCCCTGCAAATCAGGCCCGAATACGCCGACTTCGACGCCGAACGCCGCTTCAGCTTGACGGCCAGCGACGCCCAGGACGTCAAGGGCTGCGAATGCCCGGCCATCCTGCGCGGCGCGAAGAAACCGCAGGATTGCAAGCTATTCGGCACGGTCTGCACCCCGGAAAACCCGATGGGTTCGTGCATGGTATCGTCGGAAGGCGCTTGCGCGGCGTATTGGAGTTATGGGCGGTTGCGGGGCAGTGTCGCGGCTGCGAGCGAAGTGCCATAAAATCCAAACACGCAAATTCGCGATTCGGAAACCAATAATGCCCGGCAGACAAGAACTTTACGAAAAGATTAGCCAATTTGTAGGATGTGCCGAACAACGTGAGGCGCATCAGTCGCGAACGATGCAATTCACTTTCGCTCCGCACATCCTACGGTCCTTATTTAAAGATTTCCGCGGCAGCCGCTTTTAATTTGGCTTCATCGGCTTGCATTGGCTTCATCATGTCGTTTTTGGACGCTTTCGCACCGGCGACTAATGCATCGGCGGTTTTGAATTTGCTTTTCAAGGCATCGACGGTCGGAGCCACCGAACCGTTATGGCAGCCTTTGCAAGTATCCGCCGCACCGGCGGCATTGGCTTGCAATGGGGTTACGGCGACGGCTGTCAGTGCCAATAAAGTTAATAGACTTTTTTTCATGAACGCTACCTCTCGTGTTAATTATTATTTTTTGGAATACAGTTTGGACAGACTCCCAGGCGTGGCACAGCGGACCAAACCGATGGTGCGGATGGTTTTAAGCATCGGCGTAGGTTTTCTACCACAGCTTGAAACGCCAAGCAAACTATCGCGAACGATGCGCTTCGCTTTCACTCAGCACATCCTACGGCCCTTGGTTTTTTGGTGCCGGGCATTCTTAAGGTTGGTTACAGTGAATATCCGGTGGTACTGTTTCTGTTCGGCGGTTGGCATTTATCAGTTTTTTGGTTTTTCTTATTTGCTGCTCTGATCTTAATTGAAAAATGGCTGCTGAATACCCGCTGGTATAACTTAAGTTGGTTGATGCGACCTATTGGAAACAAGAAACATGACGGCTAAACCTAACACTTCGCTCATAAACGCGAAAACGGGCGCTGACCTTTGTGTGATAAAAGGTGCGCACATAGGATGCTACCGACGCCAATTAAATCTAGGCTTATATGCAATCTGGTAATAGCACATCACGAAAAGTCATTATTTCGCTCATTATCGCAACAATCATTTGTTATCTGTTGCCATTCGTAATTGTGCATTTTTTATACGACACATCACATGGCTCAGATCGTAGCTATTGGAAAATCATAATTTTTTGGCGTAGCGGAGGTATTGCACTGCACATTCTTTCGGCACTCAGCGCATTGAGCGGGCTTTCTGTATGGTTCTCTTTATCTAGGAAATCCGAACGTTTTCAGAAGCAATATTTCGGAATGGCATCATTATTCATGCTCGTAACCCCACTACTTTTACTTATATACGGTTATGTCATTGCCCCCTCACTTTGAATCCCATGCTTAACCCGAAGCCAACCGAATCAAAACTCACCCGATCTAACCAAAACCCCATGAACAAACCCCACCTCCCCTTTTCATCCACCCTCGACCTCAAAACCGGCTTCGTCGACATGACCCACGGCAGCGGCGGGCGGGCCATGGCGCAATTGATCGAAGCCTTGTTCATCCGCCATTTCGACAACGCCCTGCTCCGGCAAGGCAACGATCAGGCCAGTTTCGAGGTGGCGGCGGGACGGATGGTGATGTCCACCGACGGCCATGTGATCTCGCCGCTGTTTTTTCCCGGCGGCGACATCGGCTCGCTGTCCGTGCATGGCACCGTCAACGATGTAGCGATGTCCGGCGCCAAGCCCTTGTATTTGAGCGCCGGCTTCATCCTGGAAGAAGGTTTTCCGCTGGCCGACCTGGAAAGAATCGTCATCAGCATGGCCGCCGCCGCCGCCAAGGCCGGCACGCCCATCGTCACCGGCGACACCAAGGTGGTCGAGCGCGGCAAGGGCGACGGGGTATTCATCACCACCACCGGCGTCGGCGTGGTGCCGCCCGGCGTCAATATTTCCGGCGACCGCGCCCAGCCCGGCGATGCGGTTTTAGTCAGTGGCAGCATAGGCGACCACGGCGTGGCCATCATGGCCAGCCGCGAGAACCTGCAATTTTCCACCCAGATTCAGTCCGATTCCGCCGCGCTGCATGGTCTAGTGGCCGAGATGGTGGCGGCAGCGCCGGACATCCATTGCCTGCGCGATCCAACTCGCGGCGGACTAGCGACCACGCTAAACGAACTGGCCCGGCAATCGGCGGTCGGCATCAAGATTGATGAAGCCGCCATCCCGATCAAACCGGCGGTGCAGGCCGCCTGCGAACTGTTGGGCCTGGACCCTTTATACGTCGCCAATGAAGGTAAGCTGGTGTGCATCTGCGCCGCCGAACACGCGGAACAAGTATTGGCCGTGATGCGCAGTCACCCCCTTGGCAAGGACGCCGCGATCATCGGTACTGTCATCGACGATCCCAACCGTTTCGTGCAAATGCACACCGCGTTCGGCGGCAACCGCATCGTCGACTGGCTGGCCGGTGAGCAACTGCCGCGCATCTGCTGAGAATCCAACCATGACCGCCCTGCCCTGCATCCTGATCGTCGACGACGAAAAACGTAGCCTGGAAACCCTGGAAAGGATTCTGGAAGACCATTTCACGATATTCACCGCCATCAACGCCACGGACGCCACAGCTATCCTGGAAAGGGAATGGATACAGGTGATACTCTGCGACCAGCTGATGCCGGACACCACCGGCGTCGAGTTCCTGAAACGGGTGCGCGAGCAATGGCCGGATGTGATACGGATGATCATCTCCGGTTACAGCCATTCCGAGGACATCATCAGCGCGGTCAACGAAGTCGGCATCTATCAATACATCACCAAACCCTGGCAGCCCGATAGCCTGATTCTGACCCTGAAAAACGCGGCCGAGCTGTTCCATCTGCAACGCCAGAACCAGTTGCTGGCGCTGGAACTGAAAATGACACCTCGGCATCTGGCCCAGGACATGCGGCAAAAACGCGACACCTTGCGCCGGCATTACGAGAGCCAGGACGGCATCGTCCGCGGCCCCGACAGTTGCATGAACGCGATCTGCGACAAGCTGCTGCGGGTGGCGCCCTACGACATTTCGGTGCTGCTGACCGGCGAATCCGGCACCGGCAAGGAACTGGCAGCCAGAGCCCTGCATTACAACAGCCGGCGCTGGGACAAGCCCTTCGTGGTCGAGAACTGCGCGGCCTTTCCCGACGACTTGCTGGAAAGCGAGCTGTTCGGCTGCAAGCGCGGCGCCTTTACCGGCGCGGTGGAAGACCGCATCGGCCTGTTCGAGCGCGCCGACGGCGGCACGATTTTTCTCGACGAAATCGGCGAGGTGTCGCCGGCCTTTCAGGTCAAACTGCTGCGGGTGTTGCAGGAAGGCGAGATCCGCCCTCTGGGCAGCAGCCGAACCCGACAGGTCGACGTAAGGGTGATCGCCGCCACCAACAAGGACCTGGAAACCGAGCTGCGTTGCGGGCGGTTTCGCGAGGATTTGTATTACCGGCTGTCGGTGGTCAACATCGGCCTGCCGCCGCTGCGAGAAAGAAGCGGCGATATTCCGCTGCTGGCCCAGGCTCTGCTGGAAAACGCCATGCGCCAACTTGGCAAACAGGTGAAGGGTTTCACGGCCGAAACCATGGCCTGCCTGGCCGATTACCATTGGCCAGGGAACGTCCGGGAATTGCAGAACGAAATCCAGCAGATGCTGGTGATGGCCGGCGAGGCGGAACTGGGCGCGGAGCTGTTGTCTCCCAGGATATTGCGCGCCCTACCGGACGATGACCGGCAATCGCCGCTGCTGGCCGACTTGCAGGGCGACCTGAAACAGCGCATCGAGTCCCTGGAAGCCAGCATACTCAAGGAAACCCTGATCCGCCACCGCTGGAACAAGAGCCGGGCCGCCAAGGAACTGGGCCTGTCCAGGGTGGGCCTGCGCAGCAAACTGGAACGCTACGGTTTGGAAAAAATCGTGGCCTTGTCTGCATCCTAAGCCTGAAATATCGGCGAGGAACAGGACTTGAATTCATCCAAGAAACCCGATGTCCGCCAAGCCAGTTTGACCGAAAGGCTGAGCGAGCAATTTCCGGGCGGCGAGGCGGACTGGGTGGATGTGATCCGCAAGATGGACGAAGTCTATGCCGACCTGCTGCATTACCAGTCGCAACTACAAAAGCAAAACGCCGCGCTGGAAAACGCCCACCAGTTCATCGACAACGTATTGAGCGCGATGCCGGACGTGCTGATCGTTTGCGACAATCGCGGTACCATCCTGCAAGTCAATCGGGCGCTAGAAGACCTGACCGGACAACCCCAGGATTACTGGCTTAAACAACCGCTGTCCGCCTTGTTTTACCAGGACCGGGCGGTCGATCCTGATTTTTTCATCCGCCAATTTCGCGGCCAGACCCGCGTCGATTGCGAAGTCACCTTTGCCGACCGCGACGGCAGGCCGGCGGTGTTTTCGGTGAATTGTTCGCCGCATTACCACCACAACGGCCGGCTGGAAGGCACGGTGCTGATCGGCCGGGCCATAGGCGAACTGCGCCGCGCCTACGACAGCCTGAACGCCACCGTGGCGGAACTGACCCGCACCCAGCAGCAGCTGGTGCATGCCGAGAAGATGGCCTCGTTGGGCCGGCTGGTCGCCGGCGTGGCGCACGAACTGAACAATCCGATCAGCTTCATCTACGGCAACATGCATGCCTTCAAGCAGTACGGCCAGCGCATCGGCCAATATCTGCGGGCGCTGGACGGCGAACCCGA
>JAJRDU010000188.1 GCA_028748685.1 Methylococcaceae bacterium | reverse complement strand
CGGAAGCTTTGTTTTTATAGCTCTTTACGGCGATTGATGCTATCGTTATCGCTGTTTTACACCCCAACCATAATAATTATTTTTGTAGGAGACTTTGGCCGATGTCATTAGTAGATAACGTACTGAAAATGATTCAGGATAACGACGTGAAATTCGTCGATTTCCGTTTTTGCGATACCCGAGGCAAGGAACAGCACGTCACCTTCCCCGCATACACGATCAGTGAAGACACCTTCGAAGAAGGCAACATGTTCGACGGTTCTTCCATCGCTGGCTGGAAACACATCAACGAATCCGACATGATTCTGATGCCTGATCCAAGCACCGCGGTTATCGACCCATTCTTCGACGACAAAACCCTGATCCTGCGTTGCGACATCATCGAGCCTAAAGACATGCAAGGCTACGTACGCGACCCACGTTCGATCGCTAAACGCGCCGAAGCCTACATGCAATCAACCGGCATCGCCGACACCGCATTCTTCGGCCCTGAAAACGAATTCTTCATTTTCGACGACGTCAGCTGGAACACCGGCATGGGCGGCTGTTCTTACAGCATCGACTCCGAAGAAGCCGGCTGGAACTCCGAAAAAGTTTACGAAAACGGCAACATCGGCCACCGTCCTGGCGTAAAAGGCGGTTATTTCCCCGTTCCGCCAGTCGACTCATTCCAAGACATGCGTTCCGCGATGTGTTTGGTTCTGGAAGAAATCGGCCAAACCGTCGAAGTTCACCACCACGAAGTGGCGACTGCCGGCCAATGCGAGATCGGCGTTAAATTCAACACACTGGTCAAAAAAGCCGACGAAGTACTGGGCTTGAAATACGTCATTGCCAACATCGCTCACGCATACGGCAAAACTGCGACTTTCATGCCGAAACCGCTGGTTGGCGACAACGGCAGCGGTATGCACGTTCACCAATCCTTGGCTAAAGGCGGCGTCAACCTGTTCACCGGCAACCTTTACGGTGGCTTGTCCGAAACCGCTCTGTACTACATCGGCGGCATCATCAAGCACGCCAAAGCCCTGAACGCGATCACCAACGCCTCGACCAACAGCTACAAACGTTTGGTTCCAGGTTTTGAAGCACCCGTGATGCTGGCTTACTCAGCGCGTAACCGCTCCGCGTCCATCCGTATTCCTTACGTCACCAACCCTAAAGGCCGCCGTATCGAAGTACGTTTTCCAGACTCAACCGCTAACCCATACCTGGCGTTCTCCGCGATGTTGATGGCCGGTCTTGACGGTATACAAAACAAGATTCACCCCGGTGAAGCTATGGATAAAGACCTGTACGACTTGCCGCCGGAAGAAGAAAAAGCGATTCCACAAGTCGCATTCTCTCTGGACGAAGCGCTGGACGCACTGGACAATGACCGCGAGTTCCTGACCCGTGGCGGCGTATTCACCGACGACGTGATCGATGGTTACCTTGAACTGAAAAGACAAGATGTAACACGTCTGCGTATGAGCACCCACCCTGTCGAGCTCGACATGTACTACAGCTTGTAACGGTTAAGCCTGTTTCAGACAGGCCCACACCGACCCAAGACCCCGCAAGTTATCTGGCTTAGCGGGGTTTTTTTATATCCCAGATATTATTCCCAATAGAATCGACGCCGGTAGTCAGCATATGAATGAAAATTTCACTATTGATTACGAATTTATACTTCGCCATACAAGCTATATTCAGAAAGGCACTATAATTCACGAATCCAAAATGGGAGTTTGATTCATGAAAGCAAAACAGATAATTTTCGCACTATTAATCGCCAGCGCTTCGCCAGTCGTTCATTGCGCCGAAAGACCACCACAAGGGATCTATTTTTTTGACATCGTTCTCTACAGACCACTGGGATTGATAGCCACCGTAGCGGGTACCGCACTCTTTGCCGCGACCTCTCCTTTGACCGCGTTTGCTAGCATTTCTCCGCCGCATGATGCCTTTGAGATTGCTGCCGGCATGATGGTGGTTGCGCCCGCCAAGTTTACATTTGATAGGCCCCTAGGCGTCATGCACACAGACGAAGACGGCGAATACCGCAGACACTGATTGCTTACGCAAGCGGCTTAAGCTCACGATAAAATACTAACCACGGCCGTCAGGATTGAACAACCCGCAATGAGTTTTAAATAACATCAATGCGCTATTTAAAGACCTGACGAATGAGGCTTGGCATTAACCAGAATTGAGCGACGTAGGATCCGGCAAATCTACCATGCCTGCCTCAGCAGAATTTATTTTCGACAACCCTCATTGAAGACCATGCTCCGCATCATCTCCGCCAATCTCAACGGCATCCGCTCCGCAACCAGTAAAGGCTTTTACGACTGGCTACACACCCAGGATGCCGATTTTGTCTGCCTGCAGGAATTAAAAGCCCAAGCCACAGACCTGAGTGCAGGCATGCTGCAACCGAACGGACTAATGGGCTACTTTCATTATGCGGAAAAGAAAGGCTATAGCGGCGTTGGTATTTACAGCAAAAAACCGGCCGATGAGATTATCGAAGGCATGGGTTATGCCGACATCGATGCGGAAGGTCGTTATTTGGAAGCCAGATTCGGCAATCTTTCGGTGATTTCGCTGTATCTACCTTCCGGCTCCAGTAGCGAGGAACGCCAGACCGTCAAATACAGCGTGATGGATCGATTCTATCCGCATCTCGCCGCTCTAATATCCAGCGGCCGTGACGTGGTGATCTGCGGAGACTGGAACATCGCCCATAAGGAAGCCGACTTGAAGAACTGGCGCGGCAACCAAAAAAACTCCGGTTTTTTGCCGGCTGAACGCACCTGGATGACACAGGTTTTTGATGAACAGGGTTGGGTCGATGTTTATCGCTGCCTGAAACCCGACACCACCGACGAATGTTATACGTGGTGGAGTAATCGCGGCCAGGCCAGGGCCAAGAATGTCGGTTGGCGTATCGATTACCAAATAGCCACCCCCGGCATCGCCTCCAAGGCAATTTCGACCAGCATCTACAAGGAGCAACGCTTCAGCGACCATGCTCCGTTGATTATCGATTACGATCATTAACGGTAGCCGCCCCTGCAACATCGTTAGCCCCACGCTGATTGAAAATCGCCCGTAAATCGCACCATTAAAGGGCGCATAACCCTACATGCGAACCATAATGGTGCAAACCGTTTAAAATTTGCTCATCCTCTTTCTCGTCGCACCTTTATACTATTTTGTCCGACGCCGGAATCACCTTGCGCCAAGGTCGTCGATCCGGCCGGGGTTACTGGAAACCAGGCTCCATGGATGGGCTTGAGCTCGCCATTTATAATGCTTCTACGCAGTTGCTAAATAGCCGGCAAGGCAGGATCATACATGGCGTGTATATTGCTTGCTTGAGTGAGTAGCTTTCTATGCCCCAAACATCGTGTATAAAAAAATACTAGACCACCTAAACGAAGCCATCCTGTTATTCGATAAGGATCTGTTGCTGACCTATATCAATCCTGCCGGGGAAATACTGCTTGCCGACAGCGCTAAACATTTGCTTGGCAGCCCGGCCCATAAGCTATTCAAAACTTCGCACCCCTTGGTATTTGACGATTTATTGCAGCGCCTGCATCTGCACGAACCGCTGGTTGACAGAGAATTGATTCTGGAGCGCTTGAACCAATCGATCACTGTCAATCTCAGTGCCACGCCATTACAGGAAAACGGCGAGCTCAGCGAGATTTTGATCGAACTGCAACAAGTCGACAGGCATTTACGGATTACCAAGGAAGAGCAATTGCTGGCTCAGCAAAATACCAGCCGCATGCTGGTGCGTGGACTGGCACACGAGATCAAGAATCCACTCGGCGGACTGCGAGGAGCCGCGCAACTGCTTGACCTTGAACTACATGATCCGGAACTGAAGGAATACACACAAATCATCATCGCCGAATCGGATCGTTTACAGGATCTTATGGATAAGATGCTCGGCCCCAACAAGCCGGCCCATAAGAGTCTCTTGAATATCCATGAAGTGCTGGAACGCGTCCGACAGTTGGTTGCAGCACAAGCCAATAAAACCATCGTGTTGCGCACCGATTACGATCCCAGTATTCCTGAATTGTATGCCGATAAAAACCAATTGATTCAGGCATTGCTCAACATTGTCCGCAATGCGGTGCAAGCCATACAAAACGAAGGCGAAATTATCATCAAGACCCGCATCCGCCGCCACATGACGATCGGCCGCAAACGCTACAAGCTGACGATAAAAATCGACATTACCGACAGCGGTCCCGGCATCAAGCCTGAACTGATGGGGCAGATTTTTTACCCAATGATTACTGGCCGCGCCGAAGGCACAGGTCTTGGCTTATCCATCGCCCAATCGCTAATCAATCAGCACAATGGTCTGATCGAGTGCGAAAGCGAGCCCGGACATACGGTGTTTTCCATCTATTTACCTCTGGAGAATGGTCATGCCACAGCTTGACAAGGTCTGGATCGTTGACGACGACAAATCGATACGCTGGGTGCTGGAAAAGGCGCTGCAAAAATCCGGCATCGAGACCCAAAGTTTCGCCAGCGCCAACGAATTACTAAAAATATTGCCGACAACTTTGCCACAGGTGCTGATTACCGACATCCGCATGCCGGGAATGGATGGCTTTGAGTTGCTAAAAAACATACAGAATAACTATCCCGAACTACCGGTTATTGTGATGACTGCGCATTCCGACCTGGAAAGCGCGGTCTCCGCTTTTCACGGCGGTGCATTCGAATATTTGCCAAAACCCTTCGATGTCAATGAAGTCGTCGAAACGGTGCAACGCGCCTGTATTCACAGCAGACAACAGCAGAGCGACGCGGAAACGCCGGAAGCCGTCGAAGAGACACCGGAGATTATCGGCGAGGCACCGGCGATGCAGGAAGTATTTCGCGCCATCGGCCGCTTGGCGCGCTCGCACATTACGGTACTGATTAACGGCGAATCCGGTACCGGCAAGGAACTGGTCGCAAAAGCCTTACACCGCCATAGCCCGCGCGCCGCGCAACCGTTCATCGCGCTAAACATGGCCGCCATCCCCAAGGACTTGATGGAGTCTGAATTATTCGGCCACGAAAAAGGCGCGTTTACCGGCGCCCAAGCCCGCCGCATCGGCCGCTTCGAACAGGCCAATAATGGTACGCTGTTTCTGGATGAAATCGGCGACATGCCGGCGGAATTGCAGACCAGGCTACTGCGGGTTTTGGCCGATAATGAATTTTATCCGGTCGGCGCTCATGCCTCGGTCAAAGTTAATGTCCGCATCATCGCCGCTACCCACCAAAACCTCGAGACGCTGGTGGCACAAGGCCGGTTTCGCGAAGATTTGTTCCATCGCCTCAACGTCATCCGCATTCACATCCCGCCGCTTCGCGAGCGTCGTCAAGACATTGGCTTGCTGATGCGGTATTTTCTCTATCAAAGTGCCAAGGAACTCAATACCGAAATCAAAACCCTGAAACCGGAAACCGAGGCATTCCTAAGCAACCTGAAATGGCCGGGCAACGTCCGCCAGCTGGAAAACATCTGCCGCTGGCTGACGGTAATGGCGTCCGGCCGAGAAATTCATATCGAGGATTTACCTCCTGAGTTGATTCAGCCGAGCCAGGATGCGATCGCCGCAGCCGAGCACAGCAATTGGGAAACCGCCTTCGAAAGCTGGGTCAAGCAGCAATTATCGGCCGGTAAAATCGATGTCGCCAAACAGGCGATACACACAGTGGAAACACTATTGATCGAGTCCGCCTTACAACATACCCACGGCAGAAAGCACGAGGCGGCAATATTATTGGGTTACGGCCGCAATACCCTCACTCGTAAACTTAAGGATCTCGATATTAAGGAATAGCCGCCGCGAAACGCTTATACGCGATTTAGCGCCCTCAAAAACCTGCCTGCCCGGTAGAGTATATAAAACAAAAACCGGGACGTTCGGAAAGCGCCCTGGGATTTTAGGCTTATTTAGTTACATCGCGAACACGGGTTTCGTTGCCTTTAAATTGCTTTTTAGAATTTTCACCGTTTATAAGCTTGGGTGTATACTCCCGCCGTCTGACAAAACTAACTCAAGAACACAAGGCTCAAATCTCATGGCGGATAAAACGGTTAGCAAACATCTGATTAATCTCGAAAAACAATTTGCGGCCACGGATCCGGTTTTACAAAAAACGACCAAGGTATTTCAGGAGCTGGATGAGCTCGAATTTGAAATGGGACTGATAGATAACGACGAAACGACCGCCCGTAAAAATTCGTGGTGGCCTCTGATTAGCACACTGGGCGGCTATTCACCCGCCAAATCCGAGTTTTTGAACCGCTATCTCGGCGTTAATCTGCACACCGCGCGCCATAAATGCACCGTTCTGCAATACACGCCGCAAGCAAGCACCGCCACCCTACCCGGCACCGCGCTGGATGCGGATCATCGCCTGCCGTTTTACCAGATCGGCCGCGAAATTGAATTGATTGCCGGCGGAGAAGGCAACAAACTCAACACCTATCTGGAACTGGTTACCGTTAATAGCAATCTGCTGAAAAACAAATTGGTCATCGATACTCCGGTACTGAATCCGAGCACGGAGAACGCCGTCACCGCACTACTGAGGAAACATGTCATAGACATATCGGATCTGGTGCTGGTATTTACCGATCTGTTCGAAGCCGACGCCGAATTGATTAGCGATGTGATTGCCGACATTGTCGCCCAGCAAGATTCGAATAAATTTGTGTTTATCATCGATCACGCCGAAATCACTCTGGACCCGCAAAAAAGCCAGGAAATTGCCGCTTCCTGGCAACGACGACTCGCCGAATTCGGCATCCATACCGGCGAATTCGTGGTGTTATCGCGTGGTAGCGACACCGCTGTTATCGATAGACGCGTCAACAATATTAACAACGATCGTTCATACCGAGTGCTAGCCACCCTGGAAAAAAGCATCCGAGACATTGACGATGTCATCATCAACGAAGTCGAATCATCGATCACAACCTGGAAAGATCGTTGCAATGCGTCAACATTGATCATTCTTGCCTTTATCATTATGTTGATTCTGTTTGCGGAAATTGCGGTTGGAATTCTCGATCTGTTTTTCGACCCCATCATCGGTCCCGCCATTATCCTGGGCTTAGTCTCGTTGCTGACACCGCTGCATCTAATAATCAGCCGAGTACACGCCAAATTCATCATCAACCAGCTACACAAACGCCAGAAGCAGCTGAATCTGACCGAAGACTTGGCGGGCTTATTTGAAAAAAGCCTCAGCTTTTGGCGCATTCTGCTTCCCATCACTACGCCTGTCGGCAAAAACAAGAAGAATCGTAAGAAATTGATCGGGTTGATTGAACAAACAAAAGACTTGGTGCAGGCTTTGAACGACCAATTCAGCCACAGCCAACATCAGGATTACCGTGCGCAATTCGAAGCGTTTCCCGCCAGCGAGGACTATTAACAACCTACAACCCGCATTGCCGCCATGGACAATATCAGACAGTTTTTACCACTGTGTTGGTTGAGTGCATCACCGTTGGAACTACCCAGATCGTCGCGCTTCTTCCAGCTGAATATAGTCTTTTACTTTACCGTGGCGTTTTTTATTCAGTTCAACATGTCGGATGATATTGAGGCAATATTTGAAGTCATCTTGGAAACGTTGCTGACTGTGGGCTTCGTCGCGGCAATATTGCTGTTGAACCGCTCATTCTACAGCTTTATTCAGGTTGGCTCGGCCGTCCTGTTCTGCCAAAACGTGGTTGCGCTGATGCTGGTGCCGGTAGTATTTTGGGTTACCATCGCGGAAGACACGCCCAGCTATGTTGTTTTGGGTTTATTCATATTCTGGGCTTTCGTGCTGATTGCGCATATTTTCAAACACGTCCTACAAATCAATAGACCCGCCTCCCTAGTGGTATCCGTGTTCTACTTCCTGATCGCCTATGGGGGTGCCTACGGCATCGACAGTTTATTGGCGGGATGAAGGAGTGTTCATCGATTCAGGCTTGATGCCGTAGTAACTGGATAAAACGTCATACGCACCTTTCACCCCGGTCAAGACCGTAGCCTTGAGCGGCTGACACGCGCCATTCCACTGTTTGATCTTGCCATCAAAGTAAAACGCCCACTCTCCTTGCCAGCAATCCCCTTTCTTGACCACCCGTCCCGCCATAATCGAAGTGACTTCATAACGCGTGGATACCGCCAGCAGGTTTCTGGAGTCGGCACCTAGCACTTCGCTGACCGAAATCTTTTGTTGCTCTTCCAGGTCCAGCATCGGATAAATGATAGGCACACCTTTCACCTTGGATGCCAAGGCCAACGCGCTTTCGATGTCCGGCATCGTGTCGGCGTTGTAGAACTGCCTGTTTCCATCTTGCTCAACGACCAGCCATAACAGTGTGTCCGGCCTAATTTCACTCCAGATGCCAACCTGGCTCTTCCTTAGCACCTCCAACATCTGGTCTTCGTCGAATTGCACGCGAATCAAACGCGCATCGGTACCAGCATATTCGTCAGCGGCTATTAAAGAATATTGAAACTGCTTGACGTAATGTTGAGCACTGGACAACATCTCCTGAACCACCGGAATCTTTGAAATATCGTCCGATACCAAAATACGGTCCAAAACAGCATACAATGCCTGCTTGATGGCTTGGGTTCTATCTTGCGGCGATTGGCTGTTGGCGACAAGTTCAATCTCATATAAGCCAGCCACCTCCACGGCGGGAAGCTGCGTACTGAATAACAACGCAAAAATCAGAAACCAAAAAGACACACGTTTATCTATAAAATTCATTGTTCGCAGCCTACCCTGCCGATGTAATAATGGGAGTTATAGTACAATATCGGACATTAAAATCTTAACTTTAACAAGAGGCCCTCCATTGAGCGAACAACAGCAAGAACGCCTGAATTACAAGAGCGCCGGCGTCGATATTGAAGCCGGAAACGCTTTAGTCGAGCGCATCAAACCCATTGCCGCCAAGACCCGCAATGCGGGCGTGATGGCTGGACTCGGCGGATTTGGCTCGTTGTTTGAACTGCCTCTGGACCGTTATAAAAACCCGGTGCTAGTGTCCGGTACCGATGGCGTAGGCACCAAATTAAAACTGGCTTTGGACTTGAATCTGCACAATACGGTCGGGATCGATCTGGTGGCAATGTGCGTCAACGATATTATCGTGCAAGGCGCTGAACCTCTGTTTTTCTTGGATTATTTTGCCACCGGCAAGCTCGATGTCGATACCGCCGCAGCCGCTATTGAAGGCATAGGCAAGGGCTGCGAACTCGCTGGCGCCGCTTTAGTCGGCGGTGAAACCGCGGAAATGCCTGGCATGTATGCCGACGGTGATTACGACCTAGCCGGCTTCTGCGTCGGCATCGTCGAGAAAAACAACATCATTGACGGCAGTCAAGTTAAGGTGGGCGACAAACTGATCGGCATCGCCTCCTCCGGCCCACATTCAAACGGTTATTCGCTGATTCGTAAAATCGTCGAAAAAAGCGGCATCTCACTGAACGACGAAGTCAACGGCAAGCCATTAGGCAAAACTCTGCTGGAGCCCACCCGAATTTACGTCAAACCACTGCTGGAATTATTAAAAACCGTGCCCGTGCATGCCATGGCTCACATTACGGGCGGCGGCATTACCGAAAACCTGCCTCGCGTCCTGCCTAAGGACTTGAACGCGAACATCAAGCTATCGACTTGGCAATTACCGGAAATCTTCACCTGGCTACAACAGCAAGGCAATGTCGCCCTAGCCGACATGTTGGTGACCTTTAATTGCGGAGTCGGCATGATAGTTTGCGTCGCCACCGAGGATGAAGCCTCCACGTTGGAAATTCTGACACAACAAGGTGAAACGGCGTTTTCAATCGGCGAAGTCGTCCCGGCTACTGCCGGGACGAACCGCGTCAATTACCTTTAAGCAGATGCCATGAACAAGCAGTCATTTTCGATAAACCGGGAATGACTGTAAAAATCCAACGCCAGCGAAAGATTGTCGCTGTACTCGAAAACACAAAAGAATAAGTGGCGTCCCCAGGGGGGTTCGAACCCCCGTTACCGCCGTGAAAGGGCGGTGTCCTAGGCCACTAGACGATGGGGACTAAGACTATTTGCAGCGAACTGCTTTTAATTTGCAGGCTCGACAGGCATGTTTAAAACACGACAACAAGCGAATTGGCGTCCCCAGGGGGGTTCGAACCCCCGTTACCGCCGTGAAAGGGCGGTGTCCTAGGCCACTAGACGATGGGGACTAAGACTTTAAAACACTCAAATGAATTGGTGGAGCCAAGCGGGATCGAACCGCTGACCTCTTGCATGCCATGCAAGCGCTCTCCCAGCTGAGCTATGGCCCCTCAATTGAGTCCGCTTATTATACCGATATATTTCCTCTTGTCTAGGAATTATTGGAGTTTATTATGAATTGGACGGCACGGTTTATTCTATCCAGCGTTTTTTGCTTGCCTAGCAAGGCCAAGGTGGCATCAATCGCCGGCGATACGCCGCTGCCACACACCGCAACCCGTAAAGGTTGCGCGACCTTGCCCAAACCAAGTTGCAATTGCTCCGCGCCATCCTGGACGACTTGATGCAGCACCTCAG
>JAJRDU010000187.1 GCA_028748685.1 Methylococcaceae bacterium | reverse complement strand
CGAAAAAGTCCGTTTGCACATTAATCTCAAGGCGCTAAAACAAAGTGGCCTGGGCATCAGCGCCAAATTGATAGAAGTCGCTACCTTGGTAGAGGGGGGCGAACATGAATAAATTGTTCCTCAGACTCTCCATCCAAGCCAAACTGTTCAGCATCACCATTTTTTCCAGTTTGCTTTCCATGCTGCTGGCCTTGCTGATCTTGATGACGATCAATATCAACGACATCAAACACAAGGCTATGGAGGAACTGAAGGCTGTAGCGGATCTAATCGCCAACCGCAGTATTGCTGCCGTCATGTTCGATGATTCCAATCTGGCCAAAGAAAACCTGGAATCGCTCAATAGCCTGCCCAATTTATTGAGCGCCTGTGTCTATAGCGGCAAAGGCCAAATTTTTACCTCTCGGAATAAGGATACCGCCACCTGCCCCACAAAGGACGAAGGCTTGCATAGCCATTACGACCGGCTGATCGCTTATGTCTTTCAACCCATGCACCAGGATACTGAAATTGTCGGCAGTGTGTATCTCGCCTCCGATTTAAGTCCAGCGCTGTGGCGCGAACTGCAATTTATCGGGGTCGTGGTAATCGTGCTGCTTGTTGCATTCATTATCACCTTTTTACTGACCGCGCCATTACTTAACCGGGTTGCCAAACCTATTGCCCTGCTGGCAAAAACCGCGCACAAAATCAGTCACGAGCACGATTATTCGCTCCGCGCCAGCAAACATAGCGACGACGAACTGGGGATTTTAGTGGACGCCTTCAACGGAATGTTGGACACAGTGGAGATTCAAAATAAAGCACTGATGGTCGCCAAGAACAATTATCAGGCACTTTACGACAACAATCCCACCATGGTTTTCAATCTAAATTTACAAGGCTCGATTGTTTCGGTAAACCGTTTTGGTGCCAAACAACTGGGAACGGGAGTTGAACAATTGCAGGACTGTTCGATTTTCAGCTTTGTTCATCCCGAAGATATCGCCACTACCGAGCAGTTTTTCCAGCTCTGTCAAAAACATCCCGATCAGGTTTACAAACAGGAAAGCCGGATGATCTGCCGCGAAGCCAAGATTATTTGGGTCAGGGAAACCGCTCGGCTGGTCAGCGACGAAACTAGCCAACATCTGCTGCTGGTTTGCGAGGATATTACGGAAACTCGGCGCCTGACTGAAAAAATCGCCTATCAGGCTAGTCACGACGAACTAACCGGACTGGTCAACCGCCGCCAGTTCGATATCCACATTCAAAATCTGGTCGCCCAAGCACAGATCGACAACAGCACGCACGTACTTTGCTATCTGGACCTTGATCAATTCAAGGTCGTCAACGACACCGGCGGCCATTTGGCCGGCGACGAACTGTTACGACAACTTGGAGAGATATTGCGACACAACGTTCGCAAAATCGACGTGCTGGCACGTTTGGGGGGCGACGAATTCGGGATTTTGATGACCCATTGTACGCTGGATCAAGCTCTGCTTGCCGGCGAGAAACTGCGTAATGTGATTCGCGATTTTCAATTTGCCTGGGAAAATCGTAGCTTCAGCGTTGGGGTCAGCATAGGCCTGGCCGCCATCAATCGCAGCAGCGGCAATGCGGTCAACATCCTCAAGGAAGCCGATGCCGCCTGCTATGCCGCCAAGGACAAAGGCCGCAACCGGGTACACGTATTCAGCCCGGACGATGAAGAACTGGCGTTACGCCAAGGCGAAATGCAGTGGGTAGAGAAAATCCGGCTCGGTATCGAACAAAACCGCTTTCAACTCTACGGCCAATTGATCAGCCCGATTTCTGACGATCTCGAAGGATTGCACTTTGAAACCCTGGTTCGCTATCTGGATGATCACGGCAATATCATCCCGCCGGGCGCATTCCTGCCCGCCGCGGAACGCTATAGCATTGCGCCGGCGCTGGATCGATGGGTTATCGCAAAATTATTCGAACACATTCGCAATACGCAAGGCTTCATCGACCGCCTGGAAACCTGTTCGGTAAACCTATCAGGCTTATCGCTATCGGACGAAACCATGCTGGATTTCATCGACCAACAATTCGATAAATGGCGGATACCAACCCATAAAATCTGCTTTGAAATCACGGAAACCGCTGCAATTAGCAATCTCTCTTACGCCAAGCATTTTATCGATGCCTTGCGAAAAAATGGCTGCCTGTTCTCTCTGGATGATTTTGGTAGCGGTTTGTCTTCGTTTGGCTATTTGAAAAATTTGCCCGTCGACTTTTTGAAAATCGATGGCCTGTTCGTTAAAGACATTCTCGAGGATGAAGTCGACTTTACGATGGTTAAGGCCATCAACGAAGTCGGACATGTGATGGGTAAAAAAACCATCGCCGAGTTCGTCGAAAATCAAAGCATCCTGAATCTTCTACAAACCCTGGGCGTGGATTACGCTCAGGGTTATGGCATTGCCAAACCCGTACCCTTGCGTGAGTTATGAGAAAGATCATGCGTAATAAGCTGAAACAACAAATTGGCGGCTCGTTATTGATTGCTTGCCTGAGCGTATCCGTTTATGCCGAACAGACAGTTACTGACTTCCTGGACTTATCGCCCGCGGAATTGGCGGATATTCCAGTAAGCATAGCCTCCGGCACCGCCAAGTCGCTATCGCGCTCGGCGGCGGTAACCAGCGTGATTACCGCGGAACAAATCAGTAGCATGGGCGCTACCGAGCTGCATGAAGTGCTTGAAACCGTTCCCGGTGTCCATGCCACCATACAACCGGTCACCAACGATTACAGTTACACCATGCGCGGCATTTATAACGCCACCAATTCCGAAGTATTACTGCTGCTCAATGGTACGCGTTTCTCGCTGCCCTTACAGGGAACTCATATGTCAGGCATGATCATCCCGGTCAAGGATATACAGCGCGTCGAGGTGATCAGAGGGCCTGGATCGGCATTATATGGGGCTGACGCCTTTGCCGGCGTTATCAATATTGTCACCAAGAAGGCGGCGGACATCGACGGCACGACCGTCGGCGCCCGTGGCGGCAATGCGGATACCACCAGCGCCTGGGGGCAACACGGCGGCAAGTGGCAAGGCTGGGACGTAGCGGCCAGCCTACAGTACAACCATAACGGTATCGACTCCGACCGGATTATTCCTAGCGATGCCCAAACTAAGCTTGATCAGATTCCGGCGTTGGGAACCCATGCCTCGCTGGCTCCCGGCGCGATGCAAACCCAAAACGAACGCTGGAACGGCCATCTCAATTTGCAGCGTAAACATTGGGACCTGGGATTCTGGGCTTTCAACGAAACCAATACAGGCTTGCGTGCCGGGTCTAGCGGAGCACTGGATAACCGGGGCGCGCTTAACGGCAGCAATTACCTAGCCGACGTTCGCTATTCATCCGAAGACGCTTTCGAAGATTGGGAACTACAGGCCCATGGCAGTTTACTGCATACCGATTTGATAGCCAATTTGTACTCATTCCCCGCCGGAGCAGTGTTACCCATTGGAGCCGATGGCAATGCCACCAGTTCAGTAACCCCTACGACCCCCTTCTTGCAATTTCCCGATGGCATGCATCAAATATCCGGCTTTAAAAACACCGTCCCCAGTTTTGAGTTCACCAGCATTTATAAAGGACTGAGCGACCATATAATACGCGCCATCGCCGGCTTCCGTTACGAGGAGTTCAACAAGAAAGAAACCAGAAACTTCGGCCCCGGAGTCATCGATGTGTCCAGT
>JAJRDU010000186.1 GCA_028748685.1 Methylococcaceae bacterium | reverse complement strand
AAAAACACCTGGCCCGAAACGACATTCCGCTGCTGGTCGACTTCTGGGCATCCTGGTGCGGCCCATGCAAGATGATGGCGCCGGCTTTCGCCCAGGCCGCGCAATTGCTGGAACCTCAGATACGCCTAGGCAAAGTCAATACCGAGATGGAAGCTCAACTCAGCGCCCGCTACGACATTCGCAGCATCCCCACAATGATTCTATTCAAGGGCGGCCGTGAATTGGCTCGGCAATCCGGTGCGCTGGGCGCGCAGGACATCGTGCGCTGGGCGAAAAGCCGGTGTTGAAGCGCTGTCCAACATCTAAATCATCTGCAACAGCGGCTTGACCGGAATCGAAAATTTTTGCCGTGCGATGCCGCCAACAATGCCGGTGTAACTGTGCTGGAGATATAAATCCACGCCACACACCCGAGGGATCATCGAGCATCGGCCGGTGATGCTAAACAGGTCGCCGCGCAGTGTGTAAGTCAGCGGCACGCAGTCGGCGCGCAGAATCGGCCCCGCCACAATCAAATCGATGCGCTGATCGAACATCTCGTATTCCAGGCTATCCGGCAGCAAATCCAATTCGGCCAGCACTATCCTGTCGTTATCGCCGATACAACCGTAAATAGTGCAACGGCAATCCCGTAAATCGGCCAATAACAGCTCGGCCAGTTTTTGGGCATTTAGTAGTCCCGGCTGTTTCCGGCGTAGATTTTCCAGCCCGTGTATCTGTCTCATAAGCTTTGCCGATGGCGTTGATGGGGATTTGCCTTTAAAATAGCGGGCTTACACTTGATTGCATACAGGCCCTGCGCCCCGGATATTTGATGACCGATTATAAACTGACCCATCTCAAACAGCTCGAAGCCGAAAGCATACATATCATCCGCGAAGTGGCGGCGGAATTTGAAAAGCCGGTGATGCTGTATTCCATCGGCAAGGACTCGGCGGTGATGCTGCATCTGACCCGCAAGGCCTTCTTCCCCGGCAAACCTCCGTTTCCGTTGTTGCACGTCGACACCAACTGGAAATTTCGGGAAATGATCGAGTTCCGCGACAAGATGACTGCCGATCTGGGCTGGGATTTGCTGGTGCACGTCAATCCGGAAGGCCTGGAACAAGGCATAGGCCCTTTCACCCACGGCAGCAAGAAGCACACCGACGTGATGAAAACCGATGCGCTGAAGCAAGCCTTGAACAAATACCAGTTCGACGCGGCTTTCGGCGGCGCCCGCCGCGACGAGGAGAAATCCCGCGCCAAGGAACGCGTTTATTCGTTCCGCGACAAGAACCACCGCTGGGACCCGAAAAATCAGCGTCCGGAACTCTGGAACGTGTTCAACGGCAAGATCGACAAGGGCGAATCTATCCGCGTCTTCCCGCTGTCCAACTGGACCGAGCTGGACATCTGGCAATACATCCATCTGGAAAACATCCCCATCGTGCCGCTGTATTTCGCCAAGGAACGTCCTGTGGTCAACAAGGACGGCATGCTGATCATGGTCGACGACGACAGGATGCCGATCGGCCCGGACGACAAAATCGAGATGAAAATGGTGCGTTTCCGTACGCTGGGCTGCTACCCACTGACCGGCGCGGTCGAATCTACCGCCACCACCTTGCCGGAAATCATCCAGGAAATGCTGCTGACTACCACTTCCGAACGCCAAGGGCGCTTGATTGATCACGACCAGGCGGGGTCGATGGAGCAGAAGAAGCGCGAGGGGTATTTTTAATGCTCTTCTTGTCGTTATGCTGTATATGTGGTACCCCTAAAATCAAATAAAGGAGCTTAGATGTGAATCCAGATACTGTTGCATCAGAACTTCTAGCCACAATGTGGAACGGTCGGCCGTTGCCTGTTGATCCAGTGCAAATAGCCAGGGAATTGGGAATTGATGTAGTCGAAACCGCACTGCCAGATAATGTTTCAGGTGCATTGATAAAAGATGAAGGGAAAGACCCTGTTATTCTTCTTTGTAACTCTGATAGTAAAAACAGAAAACGCTTTAGCTGTGCTCATGAAATAGGACACTACGCCTATCGTTTGGCAACCAATGGTGCTCATTACGAGTATATCGATTTTCGCAGTGAGTTTTCCTCTAAAGGTAATGACCCTGAAGAAATTTATGCAAATCAATTTGCTGCCGAGTTACTCATGCCTGCAAAGGAAGTTCGATCCCTCTACAATCAAGGTCTCCCTGCATTTTTAATAGCCCAACACTTTGGCGTATCCGATGATGCAATCCGGTTTCGATTAAAAAATCTCAGCTTAGCTTCTTGATTGATGACCATTAAACAACAAGCCCCTGATTTAGCCGAAGTCACTGAAAAACTACGTCTTGCATTAAAACATAAAGATCAAGCAGTTGAGTTGGAAAGTCTTGATCCATTAACTCAGGCTAAGGTCAATGATCAATTTGCAGATACCGAGTTAAAAAAACGATATGCCAATTGGTTTATTTGGATACTAATCGGTCAATTGGTTGCCATGGATGCTATTTTTATAGCAGTAGGCATTGATTATTTACACTTCCAAGATTCGACACACCTTAATTTATTTATGGGTGGAACATTGGCAGAAGTGTTTGGGGTTGTACTCGTTATCACTCGCTATTTGTTTTCAAAAAAATAATTTTAACCCTCCCTTGGTATTGATCATTTTGTCAAATTAAAATGCGTTGGTCGATTCTTCTTTACAGCGTTAGCAATTAAGTACAATTTGAAATTTAAGGTAATTCCTTCCACATGTCTCATCAATCAGATTTAATATCCACCGACATCAACGCCTATCTGGCGCAACACGAACGCAAGGAATTGCTGCGCTTTTTGACCTGCGGCAATGTCGACGACGGCAAGAGCACCTTGATCGGCCGCCTGCTGCACGACTCCAAGATGATCTATGAAGACCAGTTGGCGGCGGTGCAGGCGGACAGCGTCAAGTCCGGCACCACTGGCGCCGGCAAAATCGACTTGGCTTTGCTGGTCGACGGCTTGCAGGCCGAGCGCGAGCAAGGCATCACCATCGACGTGGCCTACCGCTATTTCTCCACCTCGACTCGGAAATTCATCATCGCCGACACTCCGGGCCACGAACAATACACCCGCAACATGGCGACCGGCGCTTCGACCTGCGACTTGGCGGTGATTTTGATCGACGCCCGTTACGGCGTGCAAACCCAGACCAAACGCCACAGCTTCATAGCCTCGTTGTTGGGCCTGAAACACATCATCGTCGCGATCAACAAGATGGATTTGGTCGGCTACAGCGAAGAGACCTTCCGCAAGATTCAGGACGACTATTTGGCCTTCATCAAGACCCTGGATTTGCACGACGTGCATTTCATCCCGATGTCGGCCTTGGACGGCGACAACGTGGTCAACCCCAGCGCCAACATGCCCTGGTTTACCGGCATGCCGATGATGGAACTGTTGAACAGCATCGAGATAGCCAGCGACCACAACTTCGACGATGCCCGTTTCCCGGTGCAATACGTCAACCGCCCCAACCTTGATTTCCGCGGTTTCTGCGGCACGGTCGCTTCCGGCGTGTTCCACAAGGGCGATGCGATCACCGCGCTGCCATCCGGCAAGACCAGCCACATCAAGTCCATCGTCACCTTCGACGGCGAACTGGATGAAGCCTTCGCCTCGATGGCGGTTACCTTGACGCTGACCGACGAAATCGACATCAGCCGCGGCGACATCATCATCGGCAAACAGCAAGCCGCGCCCAGCATCGCCGACAAATTCAAGGCCACCATCGTCTGGATGACCGAGCAATCTATGGTGCCTGGCCGTCAATACGTACTCAAACTGGCAACGCGCAGCGTGTCGGGTTCGGTATCGATGATCCACCACCGCATCGACGTCAACACCCTGGAACATCACGACGCCGACGAGCTGAAACTCAACGAAATCGGCTCTTGCACCGTGGCGGTCAACGCCCCGGTGGTATTCGACCCGTACAAACGCAACAAAACCACGGGTTCCTTCATCGTCATCGACCGCTTGACCAACGTCACGGTCGGCGCCGGCATGATCACCGGCGACGCCAGCGAGGAAGACTGGTCGCCGGTTTCCGCCGAGGAACGCGCCACACGTTTCAGCCAAACCGCCAGCATCATCGCCTTGAGCGGCGCGAATGCCAAAGAAGCGGCCTACCGCCTGGAACGCAAACTGTTCGACACCGGCCACGCCACCACGGTACTGGAACAAGCCAACGACCAACTTGCCACCGCCATCAAGAACGCAGGACTATTGTGTCTCTGCCTGGATGCCAAGCCCTCAGCAACCGACATCGCCTTCGATTGCGACCAGTACAGCGTCGACGATATTTACGGAGCATTGAAGAATCGCGGCGTGATTCATTAATTGCATAGGCTGGTACCCTACTTGGCTCGATGAATTTACCGGTGGGATCGGTTTTCTCCCGTTTGCCGCGCCGAGCACCGGAGCTTTTGAACGGAACAGCCGGCAGGGGCGATGCAAGGAAGCATCGCGTTGACGGAGGGGCAGGGAAGCCCCTTCCGGCAACCCCGTACAAAAGCGAGGAGCGCAGGAAACAAGCGGCATCCGGGCCGCCTTTTCTTTGGTGACTTTCTTTTGGCGGAGCAAAAGAAAGCCACTCGGCTGTCGGTCCGAGAACCGACATATAAACCCCCGTCGCAGCAGCGACACATTATTTTGCAAGACTTCAAATCCGCCAGCAAGCTCACTCTACCGAACTAAGAGATTGTCAATATAAGCCGCTGAAAAAGCTCTCAATGAAAGTACCAAGACCTTGCGTAACATTTCCAGTAGTGTTGCGGTAAGACTTGTGAAGTATCCATACGCCAACGATACAAAAGCAAATCCCAATTCCCATACTTAACCAACGTATTGTCGAGCTAAACTCAAATACAATAATCAATATTCCCAATAGAGTCGCCAACAATCCAAAAAGGCCGAGTAATATTCTCGCGATCATGATCAATTGCTACCTATGAATATCAGGTAATTTTGTCTGATTTAGTTAAAACTACCCGGATATTCAGGGCAATTTACCGTGTAATTGCATGTTTATGTTAACAGTCACCGACAAACCTCCACCTCAAACACAGTCCCCTTCACCGCCACCACTTTGACTTTAGACCCCAAGGGACAATCTTCGCCGTGAACTTTCCAGTGGCTGTCGCCAATCTTGATCTTGCCTTGGCCGTTTTCTATCGCCGCGACAAGATCGAAAGTTCTGCCGACATATTGCTCGCCACGCTTATTCAGAAACGGGTGATCGGTGCTCTCGACCTTGCGAGTGCGGGCATATTTGCGCCAGGCCAGCACCGACGATACCGCCAGCACCGAGAAAAGAAACAACTGCACATTGAACGAAGTACCCGGAATCAGCAACAACACGGTACCGACGATGAACGCCGATACCGACAGCCACAGGAAAAAGAATCCGGTGACGATGATTTCCACAGCCAGAAAGCCGACCGCCAACACCCACCAATACCAGAATACGACCTCTTGTTCAGCCATGATTTATCCTTTTTTGCCCAAGGCTTCTTTGGCCAGTTCACCGATGCCGCCCAGCGCGCCGATCACGCTGGAGGCTTCCAGCGGCATGAAGATCAACTTGCTGTTGTTGGCCGACGCCACTTCTTTCAAGGATTCGATGTATTTTTGCGCCACGAAATAGTTGATGGCCTGTACGTCACCCTTGGCTATCGCCTCGGAAACCATCGTGGTGGCCTTGGCTTCGGCTTCGGCCAGTCGTTCGCGGGCTTCGGCGTCGCGGAAAGCGGCTTCCTTACGGCCCTCGGCATCCAGAATCGCGCCCTGTTTCAGGCCTTCCGCCCTGAGAATTTCCGCCTGCCGCATGCCTTCCGCCTCCAGAATCTGCGCGCGTTTTTCCCGTTCGGCCTTCATTTGCCGGGCCATGGAATCGACCAGATCCTTGGGAGGGGAAATGTCCTTGATTTCGATGCGGGTGACTTTAATCCCCCAGGGCGAGGTGGCCTCGTCGACCACCGTCAACAGCCGGGCGTTGATTTCGTCGCGGCGCGACAGCAGTTCGTCGAGATCCATCGAACCCATCACGGTACGGATGTTGGTCATCACCAGGTTGATGATGGCCATATCCAGGTAAGTGATCTCGTAGGCGGCCTTGGCCGCATCCATGACCTGATAAAAGACCACGCCGTCGACCCTGACCATGGCGTTGTCCTTGGTGATGACTTCCTGAGACGGCACGTCCAGCACCTGCTCCATCATGTTCAACTTGCGGCCTATCCTATCGATGATGGGCATGATGATGTTCAAGCCCGGCGACAAGGTATTGATGTATTTACCAAACCGTTCGACAGTGTATTCCATGCCTTGCGGCACCGATTTGACACTCATGAACACCATCAGTATCGCGAAAACAAACAGCACCGTTACAAACAATCCAAAGCCGCCCATAGCGCCTCCTAAAAAGTGAATGTGAATATTGTTTATTGCAAACTGTCACCCGGCTAATAATAATGTATGTTTGTATAACTTGCTGGAAACCGGACCGAATTCATGAACACCTTGATCTACTACAGCTTTAACGTACTGATTCTTTCGATAATTGTGCTGATCGTCGGCATGATAAAACCCAAATGGATCTTGTTGTGGATGGAAAAACCCGGACGCCTGCCGATTGCGATGATTGCCGGCGTGTTGTTCATGATAGGAGCTGTCATGTATGGTGAAGGAAACAAGCAACTGCAAGCCGAAAAAGCCCAGCAAAGCAAGCAAGAAGCCATTCAAAAACCCGGTTCCGAAGTGCCGGTGCCGGACCTGCATTAACACCAGATAACTGCTGTAATTGCGACCCTCCGAAGCCTAAATTGGCGGGTCGCATTGATCTTTAACGGCTGTTGCTATCAACCGATACGCTCAACCCGTCCTCCCTCCCCAAATTCCGGCCAATCTGAAATTGGCATAGCGCCCCTAGCGCTCGACAGCCCCTCACCCTACCAACCTTTTACAAAAACACCTCACAACACTAAAAACAACAAAGTATTGCTTTAAGCTACTTTGTTCCGAGGGTTAAGATCGCCCTCGGCAAAGAAATGGTTAAAATCATCGTCAAGAATGATGGAACCATCGCCCTCATGCCGTTCAGCGCAAAAGCTATAAAAAATAACAACGCATGTAGGAAGGATATGAATAATCTCGGCGAAGAAGGTCGCAGGCTGGGCAAGCATAAAGCCAGTTTGACCCGCCGATTTCAACCGATATAGATACCAAAACAAAGCCATGAACGATCAAAATACAGTATCCACAAGACCAGCCGACCACGCAATCAATCTGATCAGTTTCGGTACGTCGATCAAACTGCTGTTTACCGGTTATCTAACGACCATCGCAGCCGGTTACCTGATGGCGCTAATTCAAATTCTGTTTACCTACGGCATGGCCGACGGTAAATTCGGTCTGTCGCTGGACGACATCGTTTACAGCTATTACGGCAATCGTTCCGGTTCCATGCTGGAATCGAAATTGAATGGTTCGATGAAAGCCAATGCTCCGGAACAAGAGCGCTTCAAACTGATTCAGTGGGCCAGGGACGGTGGCGACCAAGCCACCTACCACGCCGAAATCAAAGCCATCGTCGACCAACGCTGTGTCCTTTGCCATAACGCCAACGCCGGCTCGCTATCCGACTTCGGCCAGTACGCAAATCTCAAGAAAACCACCGAATCCAATCAAGGCGCTAGCTTTCAATCGTTGACCCGAGTCTCCCATATCCATTTGTTCGGCATCAGCTTCATTTTCATGTTCGTCGGCATTATTTTCAGCTTCAGCACCGGTGTGCCGCGCAAATACAAATACACGGCCATCGTCATGCCCTATTTGTTCCTGCTGATCGACATCGCCTCCTGGTGGCTGACCAAGCTTAACCCGCACTTCGCCTGGTTGGTCATCATCGCCGGCGCTGGCCTGGGCCTTTCCTTCGCCTTCATGTGGTGTGTCTCGATGTATCAAATGTGGATACTTGGCAGCTATTACAAACAAACCGACCGCCGCAACGCCATCATGCGCGACTAAGCCCGCGCTTTTTGCGCGGGCCACCAATTTCCCAAATCCCACAAGCCAAACACAGGGACAAGCAATCATCTATTCCAACCAGGATTTTACTCAGTATCGTCTGCCACGAACTGGTTAGGTTGGCGAATGAGTTGGTAGGCAAATCAAACGTTGAGGGTAGAAAGTGGATAGTAGGAGGTCAAAACAACGCCTACTCACTATTTACCACTCACTACTCCCCTCATCTCCAAGCTTCCACGTGCCGGCGGCAGAACCGTTATAATGCGCGGCATTGCCCTATTCCGCTTACCTGTACTCTCAGCGCCATGCAAATACATCTGATCTCCGTTGGAAACCGCATGCCGGATTGGGTGCAGCAAGGCTATAATGAGTATGCAAAACGCCTGCCCCGCGAATGTGAACTGGTGTTGAAGGAAATCGCGCCCGACAAGCGCCGTGGCGGCGACATCGCCCGTATAACCAAGGATGAAGGTGAACGCATGATTGCCGCCCTGCCCCCCAGAGCCCATGTGGTGACGTTGGATATCCCCGGCAAACCGTGGACGACGCAGGACTTGTCGCAAGCCTTGCAGCGCTGGCTGGGCAACGGCCAGCCGCTGGCCCTGATGGTAGGTGGCCCGGAAGGCCTGTCGCAACAGATCAAGGATCTGGCGCGGGAATCCTGGAGTCTGTCGCCGCTGACCTTTCCGCATCCCTTGGTCAGGGTGATCGTCGCCGAACAACTCTATCGGGCGTGGAGTTTGTTGAACAACCACCCTTACCATCGTTAAAGCATGACCGCGCAAATCATTCTGGCCTCCGCATCACCGCGCCGCAGCGAATTACTCAAACAAATCGGCATTCGCCACCAGATCATGGCGGTCAACATCGACGAAGCGCCGCTGCCGGGGGAATCACCACTGGTGTACGTCGAGCGGGTGGCGGCGGAAAAGTCGGCGGCTTGCAGGGCGATTTTGAACCAAGACTTGCCGGTGCTGTCTGCCGATACCTGCGTGGTCTGCGACGGACATATCATGGGCAAACCGGAAAACATGGAGCATGCGGTCGATATGCTAAGCCGGCTTTCCGGACGCACACATCAGGTTTACAGCGCGGTGTCCTTGCGCGGCGACCGGCACTGGCAGGCTGTGAGCGTCAGCGAAGTAACCTTCAGAGCGCTGAGCCAAGCCGAAATCGTCGCCTACTGGCACACGGGCGAACCCCGCGACAAGGCGGGCGCCTATGCAATACAAGGGCTGGCCGGCATTTTTATCGAATCGATTACCGGCAGTTTTTCCGGGGTGATGGGCTTGCCTCTGTTTGAAACCGCACAACTATTAGCCAAACAAGGCATCCTGGTCATTGCCGAGGTACAGGATGCAGCAAACGCAGGAGCGGCTTGTCGCCCCGGCATTAATCTTTATGCCCCAGAGGGCATACCTCCCGAATCCTTACAGTCGAAAGTCATCGCATGAGTGAAGAAATATTAATCAATGTTACCCCGCCGGAAACCCGGGTCGCGGTGATCGAAAACGGCGTGCTTCAGGAACTGATCATCGAGCGCGTGCGTCAGAAAGGCCTGGTCGGCAATATCTACAAGGGCGAAGTGTGCCGGGTATTGCCGGGCATGCAGGCGGCTTTCGTCGACATCGGCCTGGAAAAGGCGGCGTTTCTGCATTTGTCAGACTTCAACGCCCAGGAACTGGCCGACGGCTCGGAGAATATCGAGCATTATCTGAAGGAAGGCCAGAAGATCGTGGTCCAGGTCACCAAGGACCCACTCGGCAACAAGGGCGCGCGGCTGACCACCGACATTTCCATCCCGTCCCGCTATCAGGTCTACATGCCCTACGCCAGCAATTCAGGGGTATCGCAACGCATAGAATGCGAGGAAGAGCGGGTGCGGCTTAGGGCTTGCATCGAAGGCTATCTGCAAAAGCACACCGTGCCAGGCGGCTTCATCGCCCGCACCGCCGCCGAATGCGTGGAAGAAGCAATCCTGTATTCCGACATGACCTTTCTGCACAAGCTCTGGGAATCGATCCTGGATAAAAGCAAAAAGGCCAAGGTCAAGACGCTAATCCACGAAGACTTGCCACTCAGCATCCGCACCTTGCGGGATTTATACAAGGAAGGCATCGAGAAGGTGCGCATCGATTCGCGGGAGACCTTCCTGCGCCTGATCGAATTCGCCGAAACCTTCGTGCCGGAAATGGTCGCCATCATTGAGCATTATTCCGGGGAACGTCCGGTGTTCGATATTTACAATGTCGAGGATGAAATCAGCAAGGCGCTGGATCGCAAGGTCAAGCTCAAGTCCGGCGGCCATCTGGTATTCGATCAGACCGAATCGATGACTACCGTGGACGTCAACACCGGCGGCTATGTCGGCGGCCGCAATCTGGAAGAAACCATCTTCAAGACCAACCTGGAAGCGGCGCAAACCATTTCCCGGCAATTGCGGTTGCGCAATCTGGGCGGCATCATCATCATCGACTTCATCGATATGCAGAGCGACGACCACAAGAAACAGGTTTTACAGGCCTTGCAGCGCAATCTGGACAAGGATCACGCCAAGACCAAGATCACCGAAGTCTCGGCGCTGGGCCTGGTGGAAATGACCCGCAAGCGTACCCGCGAAAGCCTCGAACACATACTCTGCGAACCCTGCTCCACTTGCGGCGGACGCGGCGTGCTGAAAACCCCGGAATCGATTTGCCTGGAAATCTTCCGTGAAATCATACGCGTGGTGCGGCAATACAGTGTGCAGCAGATCCTGGTGCTGGCTTCGGAACAGGTCGTGGAAATGCTCCTCGACGAAGAAGCCGACATGCTGGCCGAGCTGGAAATGTTTCTGCGCGTCGGCATCAAGATCCGCGCCGAAGCCGAATACAACCAGGAACATTACGACGTGGTGCTATTGTAGGCTTAAATTTTGGTTATCCACCACGTTACGCGGGCGACGCGGCATCTTCTGTTCTGGTCATTAATCGCGACGGCGCTGGCCTTGTCCGCGGTGCGGATATTCCTGGCTGACGTCGCCGATTACAAGCAGGAATTGGAACAGAAAATCCGCGAAACCACTCATATCCCGATACGCATCGGCCGCTTAAGCACCAATATGCGTGGCTTCAGCCCCGGCATCGTGTTGGAAAATATTTCGGTTGATGGCGCCGACGCCAAAGCCAAGCCTGCGATACGGCTCAAGGAAATCCGGCTCGGCATCGATTTATTGCAATTGCTGTGGACGCGTGACGCGCTGTCGTCCAGTTGGGTCACGCTGGTCGGCGCCAAGATTGATGTAATACGCGACCTCGACGGCAAGCTCGTCATTAAAGGCCTGCAAAGCAGCGACGAACAACCCCTATGGCTGCTGCAAGGCAGTAAATACGAGCTCCTGCAAAGCGATGTCAGTTGGCAGGATTTAAAAAATAATGGTAAGCGAGTCCACTTTAACAATTTGGATCTGCTGCTGAAAAACCATTATTTCGGCCGCAGCCACGAAATCCATTTGCTTACCACCTTGCCGGAACAATACGGCGAAACGCTGCGGATTTCGGCGCTGATCGAAGGCAATGTTTTCGAACCCGATAATCTCGAAGGCCAGCTATATGTCGAAGCCGTCAATCTGCAAGGCCCGGCGCTGGCTAACGGCGATCTGCCGCAGGGTCTGAAAATCGACTCGGGTTCTGGCGATGTCAGGCTGTGGAGCGAGTGGCGTCATTCCACCCCTTACCGGATAGCCGGCTATATTCAAGCTCAACAGCTCCAAATCGGCAATCAACAAGGCAAGACATTGCGTTTGGATACATTCTCAGGCAATGTCAGCTGGCTGGAACAAGACGGAAACTGGCGGCTGGGCGCTTACGATGTCGATATCGTCGCCGACTGCCAGGGATGGCGGAACGACTCCAGGGATGGAGGAGGTAGGGCAACGCCGGGAGCAGTTGCCGAGTGCAGCGAAGGGGCTGGAACCCTTGCCACCTTCCGTCGGCACTGGCCGGACGGTGAGTTTTATCTGCAACAGGGTAACCAAGGCAACTGGTCGGGCTTGATCAAGCACATGCATCTGCAGGCACTGGCATATATCGCGCCGTTGTTCATACCCGCCGACCATGAGTATGGCGACTGGCCGGAGTTGAATCCCACCGGTATACTCAATGACTTTGCGCTCTATGCTCAAGGCGACTGGCAGCATTATGCCTTGAGCGGCCATTTCAGCCAGTTAGGCAATGCCGCCGTGAACGCCTTGCCGCGCCTACAGGGCTTGACCGGCCACATCAGCGGCACCGATAGCGGCGGACAAATCGAATTTTACAGCGAAAATGCCTTGTTCGACGCGCCTGATTTATTCAGGAATACCCTGGCGGTCAAAAGACTGACAGGCCGCATGGACTGGCACCAGGAAACCGAAAATTGGCGAGTCATTAGCCGAGGCCTGACACTCGACACCCCCGATTTTGAAACCGAAACCGATTTCGACCTGATTTTGCCCAAGGATAAAACGGCTGCCAACCTGGATCTCAATACCCGCTTCGGACACTTCGCCGACATGAGCAAGGTACCCGGCTATTTGCCGGCCAAGGTGATGGGCAATGACGCCGTCGACTGGCTGGATCACGCCTTTTTTGGCGGACAAATTACTCAGGGAGAATTGACGATTCGCGGAAATCTCGACCAATTCCCATTCACCAACGGGCAAGGCCGCTTCGAAACCTTATTCAGCGTCGAAAACGGCGATCTGCAATTCAACGCGGACTGGCCGCATTTGCGTGAACTGACCGCCGACGTGCAGTTTCTCGGCGAGGACTTAAAGGTCGCGATCAGCGACGGCCGTAGCGAAAATATCGGCATCGATCAAGCGGTCGTCACCATCACTAACCTAGCCAACAGTGATCACGTCGAGGTCAAGGGCCGGGTACAAGGCTCGGTGCAGAATGCTTTGTCCTATTTGCAGAAAACCCCCTTGCACCCCCATGTCGATGACCTGCCCAAGATACTCGCCAGCGACAGCAATACGCATGTCGATCTTGATCTCAACATTCCCTATTACGAAACCAAACCGGTTCGAGCCCGTGTCGACGCTCATCTCCATGACGCCCGTTTGACCTTGAAACCGGTTGACCTGGCCGTCGACAAGATCAACGGTATCCTGCATTTTACCGAAGACCGCATCAGCAGCGAACCGTTAACCGGGGCAACGCTAGGTTTCCCGATTAAAGCCCTGTTGGGCAGCGACGATAGCGCCACCCGTTTGCGTATCGAGGGCGCCACCAGTGTCGCCAATTTGGAAAAGCAATTTAGCTTTCTGCAAAACGACATTGCCGATGGCAACTTTAGCTATCGGGCCGAATTAACCCTGCCCTATGCCGCTAGCCAGCCGACAACCTTAAGCATATCCAGTAACCTGCAAGGCGTCAGCATTAGCGGCGAAGATGCATTGGGGAAAACAGCCGATGAACAGCGAGCGCTGCGCCTGGATTTTCAATTCGACGACCAGCCCTTGGTACCTATGCAACTAAGCTACGGCGCGGAGCTGAATGCCGCACTCTTGATCGATAATGCCCAGAGCCGCCTATTTTCCAGCCATATCGTCCTCGGCGGTGGCCCGGCGAATACCCCACGGCAAGCAGGACTGAAAGTCGAAATCCGGCAACCGAGTTTCAAGCTGTCGCAAGCAGTCGGCGCATTGAGCGCCACCGAGGGGCGTGGGCCAGCCCTGAGGGAAATACTGCTCGACACCGATCAATTGATCTGGCAAGGCCACAATCTCGGCGCGATACGCTGTCATTTCCAACATGGCAATCAAGCCTGGCAAGGCACGATCGACAGCGCGATGGCCAAAGGCTCGTTAAGCATTCCGGATCAACGTAGCGGCAAGGAACCCATCAAGCTGGACATGGATTATCTGAACCTGACGGCGATGAGCGAATTGAATTTCGATGCCGCCGAGGAAGCCGTGACGGTATTGCCGCTGATCGACATCGACAGCCGGCAGCTTTTGTGGCGCTCGGTCGATCTCGGTAAGCTGAAGCTGCAGACCGACCGCCTGAATAGCGGCGTCCATTTCAAGAAAATAAAACTCGGCGGCGCCGATAAAAACATCGATTTCACCGCCGACTGGATCAAGCAGCCAAACGGCAGTTCCACTCTGATCAACGGCAGTTTGAGCACGGATGATTTCGGATCGTTTCTGGCGAAATTGGGTATCAGCGATGATTTCAAGGAAACCCATGCCGATATCAGCTTTACCGGCGGCTGGAGCGGAGCCCCTCACCAATTTTCACTTGCCCAGCTCAACGGCCAACTGCAGGTCAAACTCAGCGATGGCCGTATTTCCAGCATCGAGCCAGGCTTCGGACGCCTGCTGGGCCTGATCGCAATGGAGCAATGGGCCAAGCGTCTGAGTCTGGATTTCAGCGACATATACCGGCAAGGACTGGCTTTCGACAAGATTTTCGGCAATTTCAGGCTGACCAACGGCGTGGCTTATACCGACGACTTGTTGATCGATGCCGTCTCCGCGAAAATGAAGATCGTCGGCACCGCCAATCTGGTCGACAAGATACTGGATCACCGGGTGGCCGTCATTCCCAAGAGTTCCGGTGCGGTGCCTATTGCTGGTACAATCGTCGGTGGAATTGTGGCAATCATTACCGAAGTCGTCACCAATAATTACCAAGAAGGCTATTTTTTCGGCTCGGAATATAAGGTGGCCGGTCCCTGGGGCAATGTCGAAGTCACACCGGTACACGACCAAGGTGGCCTGCTGAACAAAACCTGGCATGGCCTGACCGATTTCGGCTGGCTGGAGTAACAAGGTTCAAGCTGCAGTGTACAAAACAGCGAGTTTGCCTCCACCTTGTACCTAAAATTATCGTTTAACAATCAAGAGATCAACCATGACCCTATGTGCCGCCATCCAGATGGCTTCCGGCCCGCAAGTAAGTTCCAATCTCCTCGAAGCTGAAAAGCTGATCGCCGAAGCCGCCAAGGCCGGCGCAAAACTGGTGGCACTGCCGGAAAACTTTGCGATCATGGGCATGCACGAGCAGGATAAGGTGAAAGTGCGCGAGCCGGATGATAGCGGCCAGATTCAGGAATTCCTTTCGTCGGTTGCTAAAAAACACGGCGTCTGGGTAGTCGGCGGCACCATTCCCTTGGTTGCCAGTGACCCCAACAAAGTCCGCGCGGCCTGCCTGATTTACGACGACCAAGGTAAACGCGTGGCCCGTTACGACAAGGTACATCTGTTTGACGTCAGCGTCCCGGACACCAGCGAGGAATATCGGGAATCGGATTCGGTCGAGGCCGGCGACGATTCCTGCGTAATCGACACCCCATTCGGTAAGCTGGGCATCGCCGTGTGCTACGACTTGCGTTTCCCGGAATTTTTCCGGCCGATGAGCCAGCGCAACTTGGACATCATCGTCATTCCCTCGGCGTTCACCGCCAAAACCGGCGCCGCGCATTGGGAAGTCCTGCTGCGTGCCCGAGCCATCGAAAATTTATGTTATGTGATTGCGCCGAATCAGGGTGGTTTTCACAAGAATGGCCGCCAGACCTACGGCCACAGCATGATCATCGATCCCTGGGGCGTGGTGCTGGATTGTTATAAGACCGGTGCCGGTTTCGTTAGCGCCAACATCGATAAAGGCCGCTTGGAAAAAACCCGCGCGTCGTTTCCGGTTCTGGAACACCGCCGCTATTTTTGAGAGTACACCCATGCCTAGAAAGTTGATATACAGTCTGCCCTGCGTATTGCTGGCCGCCTGTGCGGATACTTCCGATAAATATCGCGACATCCAACATCTGGAAATGCCGCCGACGCTGATCATCGAGCATACCGCCAGTGCGCCGACCGAAACCAGTGATACCCCAACCGAAACCATTAGCGGCAAGGCCACTAAGAAAAAATCGATATTGGAGGGTATTGAGCAATTAGCCGAAAAGGATGGCAAACCGATCTTGCAGATCAACACGCGCCTGGATAGAGCCTGGGATCTGACCGAAACCGCGCTCAAGCTGGCCGACATCGAAATTTTGGATAAAAACCGTAACGACCTAAGCTTTCAGGTCAACTACGATCCGGATGCTCGCGGTTTGCTAAACTTTTTCAGTAACCAGTACGACGCTGCCAACTATGCGCTCAGCTTAAAAGAAGCCACTTCCGGTATCGAGGTCAGCGCAAAACTCGCCCAAAAAACCGCAAACGGCGAGACTCAGGAAAGCGCCCACGATGCTTCGGACGAGTTAATCAAACGCTTGCACCAGGTTCTACAGGAAAAAGTCATTAACAGGGACAACAGTGGTTCGTAATACAGACAAATGACGAAACGCTCTGCGCTCAGATTTTCCGCTGTTTTTTCTGGAAATCCAACGCAGGTCGATACGCGACAAATTGTCGCACTTTTACTGGACAGATGGTTTTTTATTTAATAGAATGCTTCCTCCTTGAACGAGGTAGAAGCGACTCGAAAGAATCGTAATCTTTCAATGGGGGAGGAAAGCGACCGGTAACACGGTAGAACAACAATAATAATAAACGCGAGCTATTAAACTGCCATTTTGAATGGTAGGCGTCCACATTAAAACATAAAAACAAAACCGGACGAAGCCCACTATATGTGGGCTTTTTTATGCCTATCGAAGTACTGACTCATCCATACCTGATTTGGACAAAATTGGGTCAAGCGTGTATTTCCAGTAGAATCAAGCTGAATTTAACAACAAGATTTTGCGTGGACCAAGAAGCAAATTACGACTGAGTATTTGAATTTTCTTCCCTCCGCCAGTGCCCCGATTTACCGCCACTTTTTTCCAGCAAGCGTACGGATTGAATCACCATGCCGTGATCGACCGCCTTGCACATATCGTAAATCGTCAGCAGGGCGATTTGGGTAGCCATCAACGCCTCCATTTCCACACCGGTTTGGCCGGCCGTTTTAACCGTCGTCAGACAATGGACTCGCTGCTGGTCGGTCTGCGGCTCAAGGCGAATTTCGACGTGGTTAATAGGCAAAGGATGGCATAAGGGAATAAGGTCGGCGGTTTTTTTGCTGGCCATGATGCCGGCGATGCGAGCCACACCCAGCACATCGCCTTTCTTGTGAGTTCCTGCCATAATCAGCGCCAGTGTTCCCGGCTTCATCTCTATGTAGCCCTCACATACCGCGACGCGCTGGGTGAGAGGCTTGTCGCCGACATCCACCATATGGGCTTCTCCGGCTGAGTTAAAATGGGTGAGCGGTGAACTGGACATAACGAAATCTGACGGCTATAAGGGCCGCACATTGTATTACCGGGTCAATAATTATGTCGATTAAAGTCCGCTATTTTGCCAGTTTAAAAGAAACTGTTGGTCGAAGCGAAGACGAACTCGAGTCTATCGCTCCACTGTCTGTCCGAGACATCTGGCGACAGCTCAATCCCGATTTGGCGATGCCCGAGACTCTACTGGCCGCCATCAACATGGACTATGTTAGCCTGGACGCGAACGTCGACGAGGGCGATGAACTGGCATTTTTTCCGCCGGTCACCGGAGGCTGACATGCCGATAAAACTCTGCGAACAGGCTTTTAACCCCTGGAAGGAAATCGAAGCCTACCAGACGCAAACCGCCGAACTCGCCGGCAAGCACGGCGCCACCGCCGTGTTCGTCGGCACCATGCGTGACTTTAATCAGGGCGACGGCGTCCGGAGCATGTTCCTGGAGCATTACCCTGGCATGACCGAGAAACAGTTACAGCACATTGTCGAGCAGGCCGAACGGCAATGGTCGCTGTTGGACACGCTGGTATTGCACCGCATCGGCGCGGTGAATCCCGACGACACGCTGGTACTGGTGGCGGCTTGGGCTGTCCATCGCGGCGATGCATTCGATGCCTGCCGATTCATCATGGAAGCCTTGAAAAGCCGGGCACCATTCTGGAAAAAAGAGACGTTAGTCTCGGGGCAGGCGCGCTGGGTGGAGAATAACAGCAAAGGCTATCAATCGAAATAGCTGCCGTCACAAAAGCGCCCTCATCGGATCGACTAGGCGTCAACCCAAATTAGTCGGCGGTGCCTTACGCTCATTACCATATCCTTCCGGGCCGATCCGCGCTAATGTCGACCTACCATGCAATTGCTGCTGTAACTCGGCAATCTGCTGATTCGCTTGTTGGATCTGCATTCTCAAATCGTCGATCAATTCATGCAAATGTTCAAAGTGGATCTGGAAATAGCGTACCGTGGGAAAACCCGGTTCTTTCGATGAAACGAGTTGGCTATCCAAGAAAGTTGTTTCGGAGTTTGTTTTCATGATGCGCCCGAAGTTGTTGCTGTATGCCACACAATGCTGATGGTACCCCCGTATAGAGAATTACGGGACCTCTATCCCTTAAGACGTTTCAGCACGTCAATTCCCCCACATTTCCTAAGAAAAAATTCCAGGCGCCATTATCTAACAGATATGCTATGCGCAACAAGCCTAGAGTTTGGTTTGATTTTCAGGCATAGCGATCGGGTAGCCAGCCATGCTCGACACAGTCGCGAAAGCTCCAGTGCGGCATGGTTTCGGTTTTGTAACTCCAGAAGAACCAGCCGAGATACTTCTCGAAACTGGCGAGTTGCGCTGCGGCGTAGGCGCGATAGGCAATATCCTGTTGGAAGACGTCCATACGAGGCTGATCATGATCGAACGCCTGTTGCTCCCACATAGCCATCATTTTTGGGTCCAGCCCCAGACTCCATTCGCCGACATACGTCCACCGCCCTGAATTTTGGATGATCTCGTCGGCTTCATTTTTCCAGTCGATAGCGGACTTCTTAATATGCCCGTAGACATCGGTATCCTTATCTTCCTGAACGAAGCACTGATAACGATGAATGTCGAATACCATGTTGTCATACTCCGAACCTTGCAGAACACCGACATATTCCCGATAGGAACGAAAGCCATCATGAAACACCACGGCTACCTCTTCGGCCCGGCAATATTTGCGGATTTTGCCATAAGCATCGGCCGTATAGCGGGCCAATAATTCGGTGGGAATATCCCACCGCGGCTCGTTCAACACCTCGATCGCATGCAAGGCCGGACGACCATGATAACGTTCCGCGAGGCGCTCCAGCACGGTCAACGAGTGATCGATATACTCCTGCTCGGTATGCCATTCGCAGACATCCTTGATGCCGCCATTGTCGAAACCGTTCTGGCAACCGGGCGCGGCGTGTAAATCCAACACCACCAGCAAACCCAATTCCTCGGCCCAATCGAAGGCACGATCAAGCACCGCAACGCCGCCGCTTACGAAAGGATACCTAACATCGCCGTAACTGCGATGATAGGGGTAGTCCGGTCCAAACAACCAATGGCCGACCGGAATCCTGACTGAATTGATCCCGATTGCGGCCAACCAGGCAAAGTCGTCGCGACCGATGAATGTGTTCCAGTGTTGTTTCAGAATCCGCTCCGCCTCATCCCCTTGTTCGATGCACCAGGCGGTTTCATCCTCGGCCTTTAAGCCGGCAAACAAGCTGGGAGTCATCCATTTTTCCAACACCAGCCAGCCGCCTAGATTGACGCCACGAACCTTTCTGCCGCGCTTACCGACGAATACCCGCTTCACGCCACGTGTCCCCGCTCTGAATTACCAACAGTTGCTCAACACAAGGTGATGCTGCGCTTATGCATCGCTTGTATGGCTGGCTGCTTGGTAATGGTCAACATTGCCGAGTTAGGAAGCATTCTATGAATCAGCTTAACCATTTCCACCTCGCCTTCGGGCTCGAGCGAGGCGAAGGCTTCCTGCATCAATATCCATTTAGGTTTGTGCAACATCAAGCGCACAAATCCCAATCTCTCCTGCTGTTCACGTTCGAGGTTTTTTTCCCAGTCGCCGACCTGATCGAGCTGCTCGGTCAAATCCTTCAATCCCGCCAAATCAAGCGCAGCCTCTAAGGCCTCCAGCTCGAAAGAAGAAGGATCGGAAGGGTAGCAAATTGCGGCACGCAAGGTACCGGTCGGCAAGTAGGGGCGCGGCGGCATGAAGAATAAGGCTTCGTTGTCGGGCAATTCAACGACACCCTCGCCCCACGGCCAGAGACCGGCTACCGCCTTGAATAGCTTATTGCCGGTAAACGCATTACCCGCAATCAAGACCCTTTCCCCAGCCTTAATTTCTTCGTTAAGACAGGAAACGCAGACGATGCCGTCCAAACGGGTAATGCAGAGATCGCGAAAACGCAACACCGACTCATCGATTTTTTCCAAGCGTATACGATGCGGGTCGGGCCTAGCGATTTCTCGTTCCAGTTGATCCAAGGCCTTGGTCAAGCCTAAAACCCGCTCTACCGAGGCGCGCCATTCCGCCACCTTGCCCATGTTGTCGACCGGCCAGGACAAGGAAGACACCAATTGTTGAAACGCCTGCGCGGACTGCATCAACGCGCCCAGCGTGATAGTACCCAGGATAAAGCGGGGAGCCGATACCAGGATCGGAAACGCCATCGACAATACCGAATAGCCGGAACTGAACATGATGATCTTACCCCAGGCCTTGGTTTGCTGATCCCAGGCAGCGATGATGCCGCCGAATAATTGGTGAAAATGGGGGTTTTCGTGACGCTCGCCGTGTATCAAGGCAATGGCCTGCGCATTTTCGCGGGCCTTGACCAACGCAAAACGGAAATTGGCCTCCATGGTTTGCCGATTATCGGTTGCCGTGGTCAAGGGCCTACCTATCCACCATCCCAACATGGAGGCACTGGCGGCATAAATAAACGCCAACCAAACCAGATGCCCTTGTATGGAAAACTCAAACAGCCCGAGGTTCAGCGTCACGGTACCGGACAATGTCCAGAGTATCTTGGTAAAGCTGACTAGCAATAAGATGCAAAAAAACAGAGTATGCAACAGATCGATGGCAAATTCGGTGGAAATCCGAATATCTTCGGCGATCCGTCCGTCCGGATTGTCATGCTGTCCCCCGGCAATATGGGTCACCAGATAGTGGCGGCCATCGTGCATCCACTGTCCGATCAGCTTATCCGTCAACCAGCCTCGCCAATCCAGTTGCAGGCGGCGCTTGACCGTCAGGTGGGTAGCGGTAATCGCCATGTTGGCGATGAAAATCAATATGATGAGACCAATCTGGGTAAACAGCCCCGACATCGAGCGTTGCTCCAACGCATCAAACAGATCGGCGCTCCATTCGGTGATGATGACCGAAACCGCAATCTGCAATACGGTCAGCGCCACCAGCGCCAACGACAGACTGCGAATGGTCGTTTTGTTTTCAGAATTCCAGAAGGGTCCCGCCAAACGGATGAACTGGATAAAAAATCTGCTTGTGTTTCGCAAGGCCATACTCCTCGTTTAAGGTCGAGGCGCAATATATCAAACTTAAACACATTTATAACCATCAAATGTGTCTTGCTGACGGCCGCTACGCATCCAGACGATGGCAGGGACGTAATTGATGGCAAAACTCGCGGCGGGGAATCGGAGAAAGTGGACTTGAATACGGCATGGCGACGAACGACTCCAAATCGCTCGCCACCCATCGAGCCGGCTGACTATCGTTTCATCGAGTTAAAAAATTCGGCATTGGTTTTGAAGTCTTTCAACTTGCCCAGCAAGAATTCAGATGCAGCCAGTTCGTCCATGGGCTGCAGGATTTTGCGCAGAATCCAGGTTTTTTGCAGCTCGTCGGGCTCGACCAGATATTCCTCGCGGCGAGTACCGGATCGATTGATGTTGATGGCGGGATAAACCCTCTTCTCGGCGATCTTACGTTCCAGATGCAGTTCCATGTTACCGGTACCCTTGAATTCCTCGAAAATCACCTCGTCCATACGCGAGCCGGTTTCGACCAAGGCGGTGGCGATGATCGTCAAGCTACCGCCTTCCTCGATATTCCGAGCGGCACCAAAGAAACGCTTGGGTTTTTCCAAGGCGTTGGCATCGACACCACCCGACAACAGTTTGCCCGAAGACGGCACCACCATGTTATAGGCTCTCGCCAAGCGGGTGATGGAGTCTAACAAGATGACCACGTCGTGTTTATGCTCGACCAGACGCCGGGCTTTTTCAATGACCATGTCGGCCACCTGGACGTGACGGGTAGCGGGTTCGTCGAAGGTACTGGACACCACCTCGCCGCGCACGCAACGCTCCATTTCCGTCACCTCTTCCGGACGTTCGTCGATCAACAGCACGATCAGATAACACTCGGGATTATTCTCGGCAATCGCATGGGCGATGCTCTGCATGATCATGGTTTTACCGGCCTTGGGCGGTGAAACGATCAGGCCACGTTGGCCTTTGCCTATCGGCGCGATCAAGTCGATGATGCGGGCGGTTAAGTCCTCGCTGGTGCCGTTACCCTGCTCCAGGCGGAAACGCTTGTTGGCAAACAGCGGCGTGAGGTTGGAAAATGAAATCTTGTTCTTGGACTGCTCGGGAGATTCGAAATTGATGCTTTCGACCTTGAGCATAGCGAAATAACGTTCGCCTTCCTTGGGCGGCCTGATCTTGCCGCTGACGGTATCGCCGGTGCGCAAACCGAATCGCCGAATCTGACTGGGCGACACGTAAATATCGTCGGGACCGGCAAGATAGGAAGCACCGGGGGTACGTAAAAATCCAAAACCGTCTTGCAATATCTCCAAAACTCCGTCGCCGAATATATCCTCACCGCTCTTCGCCTGCTTTTTCAAGATGCCGAAAATCAATTCCTGTTTTCTGGCTCTGTCGATATTTTCCAGACCCAAGGACTCGGCAATGGCGATAATTTCACTGACTTGTTTAAGTTTTAACTCGGTAAGATTCATGTTGTATAAGAGAAATGAAAGAAACGCAAAGCGGCAGAAAGCCGTTTACAGCAGAAGATGATGATGGATAAACTACAGACGATATGGATGCAAAGAAGCAAGCGCGGATGATTTTAGCGCAATAACCGGACTTATCAAAACCTTTTATGACAAATCCGGTTTACACGAATCGATTTAGATATTGCTATCGATAAAAGCGGTCAGTTGTGACTTGGTCAATGCGCCGACTTTAGTCGCTTCCACTTCACCGTTTTTGAAAATCATCAGCGTGGGAATGCCGCGTACGCCGTAATGTTGAGGCGTTTTAGGGTTTTCGTCGATGTTCAACTTAACAACGGCCAGCTTGCCTTCGTACTCGGCCGACACTTCGTCCAAAACGGGGGCAATCATTTTACAAGGGCCGCACCACTCCGCCCAGTAATCCACCAAAACCGGTACACCGGACTTTATAACAGTGTCATTAAAATCAGCATCAGACACATGCAGAACTAAATCACTCACGCCATTCTCCAATAGTTTACAAAGGAGAAACTATAGTTTCGCCACAATCGAATTGTCAATCGATTTCAACCTTAAGATTTGGTTAAAATTCCCCCCCAGAATTTGAATCAGAAAATTGAAGCATAAAGCAAAATTAACTTGTGATGCATATCAAAGTAATGACTAAAGAATGTCCTTGCTACCTATCTTCCTTGCTGGAACTATCGGACAAAACCGCAAATTAAGTTGATTTCGGAAAGTTATTTTTTACCAGATCCCTGGCGTTTTTACGTTATCCTATCTCCATATGAAAAAAACACATCTAACGGAAACGCGTTTTAGCAATCTGGAGCTATCCGACTCCATTATCAAAGGCCTGAAGGAAGCGGGATTCATCAACTGCACACCGATTCAGGATAAGTCATTGCCCTTGGCGCTGCGGGATAAAGACGTTGCAGGTCAGGCCCAGACAGGCACTGGCAAAACCGCCAGCTTTTTGTTGGCGACCTTTCAGCGCCTGATCAACGATGAAAGCGAAAAAATCAAGAACCCAAGGGCCTTGATATTGGCGCCAACCCGCGAACTGGCGATTCAGATCCACAAGGACGCGCTGGTGCTCGGCAAATATGTCAACCTGAAATTTGCCTTGATTTACGGCGGCACCGATTACCAGAAACAGTTGGACAAACTCAAAACCAACGTCGACATCATCATCGGCACCCCCGGCCGCATCATCGACTTTTACCGGCAAGGCGCCTTCACGCTGGACAACATCCAGGTCACCGTGATGGACGAAGCCGACCGCATGTTCGACCTGGGTTTCATCAAGGATATCCGCTTTTTGTTGCGCCGCATGCCGCCGCCGGAAACACGCCTGAATCTGTTGTTTTCCGCGACCTTGTCATACAAGGTCACCGAACTGGCTTACGAACACATGAATAACCCGGTGCTGATTCGCATCGAGTCGGAGGAAGTCACCTCCAAGGCCATCAATCAGGTCGCCTATTGCCCTGCCAACGACCAAAAAATTCCGCTATTGCTGGGCTTGCTGAAACATCACCAGCCGCAGCGCAGCATCGTGTTCGTCAACACCAAGCGTTGCGCGGAACAACTGGACGATTATCTGCAAGCCAACGGCCACAAGACCGCGATGCTCAGCGGCGACGTACCGCAGGAAAAACGCCAGCGCCTGCTCAACGATTTCCAGGAAAATCGGGTCACGCTGTTGATTGCCACCGACGTCGCGGCGCGTGGCCTGCATATTCCGGACGTTTCGCATGTCTTCAACTACGACTTGCCGCAGGATGTCGAGGATTACGTGCACCGCATCGGCCGTACCGCCCGCTTCGGCGCCAGCGGCGAGGCTATCAGCTTCATCTGCGAGGAATACGCCTATTCGATGCCGGACATCGAAGACTACATCGGCGAAAAAGTCCCCGTTCAGCAAATCACCCCGGACTTGCTGGTGGAAGAGGTGATCAAGCCCGAACGCCGGGAACCGCGCGAACGAGTAGTTCCGCACGGTAAGCGTCCGCCGCGCTCGGAACACAAACCCCGGGAACACCGAACACCGCGCCAGCCTACAAGCCCGGCATCAGCGCCCGAAAATCCTCAACCGCTGGAAATTCAGTGATGTGATTTTTCGGCCTTTGGCTATCCGGCTTGCTGATCGAAACCAGATGAGCGATGCCGAAGGCCCGGGCCGAACGCAACACCGTCTGGCTATCGTCGACCAGCAAGGTGCTATGTTTTTCAAACACATGCCTATCCTGAAGAGTTTGCCAAAAGCCCTGCTGCTCCTTGGCCAGGCCGAAATCATGCGAAGAAACGATTTCGTCGAAAAACTCGTGCAAACAGGTTTTATCCATTTTCAGGCTCAAGCTGTCCCGATGCGCGTTGGTGACCAATAATAAACGCCGACCACTGCCGCGTACCGCGTCCAGAAATTCGGTAACATGGGGATGCACAGCAATCAAGCCGGCCAGTTCCTGCTTCAATCCGGCTATGTTCAACTGTAACTCGGCACTCCAATAATCCAAGCAATACCACTCCAGCCTGCCTTCCATGGCCTTGAAACGCGGTTTGAGTTGACGTTTTGACTCTTCGAGCGACAAGCCATGTAACTCGGCGAAACGCAACGGCACAAACTCCTGCCAGAAGTGGTTATCGAAGTTCAGGTCCAGCAAGGTGCCGTCCATATCCAGCAACACCGTATCGATTTTTTGCCAGTCGAGCATCACGGTCCATCCTTTCATCGCAGCGCGAGATTATCCAAAGTGGATAGATGGTAACGAAAAACCCGACGCGTCGCCATGACGACTCTGTTACGATTCGACTACCCGAATCTACCATAACGCGTTGCCAGCCATGTCCAGAAAAACGCCGACCATTCTCAACAAAACCGTGATTGCCCAAACCCGGCAATTCCGCATCGAAACCCTGGAACTGGAATTTAGCAGTGGTGAACTTCGCCAATACGAACGATTGGCCCGCAACGCCTCGATGGGCGCGGTTCTGATAGTGCCGATGCTGGACGCCGATACGGTGCTACTGGTCAGGGAATACGCCGCCGGCTTGCACCGCTATGAACTGGGACTCCCGAAAGGCAAGATCGACGCCGGCGAAGACGCTCTGACCGCGGCCAACCGGGAACTGAAGGAAGAAGTCGGTTATGGCGCCAAAAACCTGCGCCATCTCCACACCGTATCGCTGGCACCGTCCTATCTGGAACATACCATAGACATCATCCTGGCCGAAGACTTATATCCGGAAAAACTGCAAGGTGACGAACCGGAAGAACTGGAGGTCGTGCCCTGGGATATAAGGCGCATAGATTCACTGCTGGCAACAGGTGAGTGCAGCGAGGCGCGTTCGATTGCGGCCCTATATCTAACTGCCGAGTATTTGCGCGGAATTTAGACATTCGGTGCATTACGCATTCGCTAGCACCCTACCCCAATTCTCTCTTCAACCAGCGTTCCAGTACTTTGCAGATGTAATCTTCCTGCTCCGCCGTCAGCGCCACGCCCTGGCGAATGCCGTGCCATTGTTCCAGACAACCCCGGCAGCAACAGGCGGTGGCATGTTGGGCGACGAACACCGGGTGGCCGCGAAAAGGGGTTTGCTTGCCATCGTTTTTGGGTTGCGCCGCCGCCAGACGCTTGTCGACAAAGTCCCGCCCATGCTCGACAATGGCCTCCAAACCCTTGCTGCGCAAATAATCGAGATCCTTGCCATGCAAATGAAACTTGGCGCGGAAAGCTGATTTTGCCAAGCATGTAAAAACTTCGTCCAAATCTCGCATCGGTTTACAGTTTGAATAGTGGCTCCAGGCTATCACCAGGACTCGATTTGGCACTTTGCGCGGTATCGGTTTCGGTGAATGCCTGCCACAAATCCTTGCCGCTCCAATCCTGCTGGCGACCGGAGTAAAGATGCCGGCTCAACGCCATAATTTCATCGCTCAGTGGTACGGCACAATGCCGAGCAATACTCCCCAGACTATCGGCACCAAAACGTGCCCTCCCCCATTGCAATAAAGCCTGCTTGGCGGCCAGGGGATTGTTTTCCCAGCAGGCACGTTTCAAGTTCTTTTCCGTGGCCGCATGGGGCAGTGGTTTATCGGTTTGCTCGGCTTTTGTCGATGCGGCCGGTCGCCGGTAAAGCCGGATCAAGGTCAACACCCAGCCCAGGGCCAGAGCGGCCGACAGCCATTGCCAAAGGCGCACATCGCGACCCGCGGCCGGCGATGAGGAAACCGTTTTTTGCTCGATCGGACCTTCGGTGGATAATACCGGCGGCGTGGTGCTTGCTTCATTACTTGCCAGCGCCTTGACAGTCACGGCCGGCAAACGCGCCACTTCCAACTGCTGGGTCTTGGTGTTGAACCAGATAATTTCCAGCGCCGGCAAGGTATAATCGCCCGGCTTGGAAGGTATCAATGCGACCTTCTCTTCCCGCATCGCGCTCAGACCGTCACTTTGCTTGTCCTCCTTCAGCACCGGCTGATCGGGATAGGCCTTGACACCGTCGATAACCGTCTGCCCGAACAGCTCCGGCAATTGTCCGACGGTAGTACCTTTCGCCGAAAGTGTCAGCGTCCGGGTCAAGGGTTCGCCAACCTTGGCTTGTAGGCCGGCATCGGACCATTGCTCCTTTAGTTCCACCGACTCGGCACTTAGCCAGGCCGCGCCTTTGAAGCTGGCCGGAACGGCTTGCACATTCAAGGTAATGGCTTTAGAGGAAACCCGGCGGGTTTCCGTGGTTTGCCGGTTGAAAAAGCCGTTGAAACGCGGCTGCCGGGAATTGACGACTTCGGCATTCAGCATCAACGGCGCAATGGTGAATACGCCGCTTTGCTGCGGAAAAATCGCATACTTGCGTTCCGTCACCCAATAATCGACGCCATTGATTTGAGTGGTGTAGTTACTATCCTCGCCCAACTTCTCGACGATGGCATCCTTGATTTCCGGCTCGTTGAGGCTGGCCTGGGTAATGTGCACCCGGCGGTACAGTTTCAGTGTGTATAGCACTTGCGACTGCACATAAGGTTGTTCGGGCGTCGCGGCCACGTCCAGAAACAGGTCATCACTGCCTTGTGGCGCATCCTGGCTTTCACTGACGGTGACTTTCAAGGGCTTGCTGCTGTCGGCACCGAAGGCGATGGGCGGAATCAGTACTTCGCCGGCCTGCTTGGCCATCACGCTGATAGTCCATTGTTCGGTACGGCTACTTTGACCGTTGACCCACGACGAATTGCTGCTACGCTGCTGGTTGAGAATCTCGAAATTCTGCTGCAATGGCGAAAAATCGGGGCTGCCGTCGGGCTCCTCGCTGGCCGTAAAGGTGATCTGGAAGGAGTCGTTGAGGGCGACCGGATTGCGGTCGACGGCCACTTGAATCTCCGCCGCATTTGCCAGCCCTGCCGCCAACAGCAATACGCAAGACAGCAGGATTTGTAAGCAATAAATTCTATTCATCGTGCATAGTGTCTCTTAAATTTGGGAAGTCGTCAGTAGGAAATGGAGAGTGCTTTTTTAACTTCCCACTCACTACTTCCGACTTCCTACTCCCCTCTCTCTATTTCGTCATCGAAAAGGGTTTATGGGTGTCGGAACGAACATCGAACCAAGCGTACAACACGGGAAGTACCACCAAAGTCAATAGCGTCGAACTGATCAAGCCACCGATCACCACGATTGCCAGCGGTTTCTGCACTTCCGAGCCGGGGCCGATGGCGAACAGAAACGGTACCAAGCCCAGCAGGGCCACCGTGGCGGTCATCATCACCGGCCTAAAACGCTGCTCGCAGCCTTGGCGTATGGCATGCGCTTGGGTCATGCCGCTGGCGCGCAGGCCGCGAATATATGACACCAGCACCACGCCGTTCAATACCGCGATCCCCCACAAGGCAATAAAACCCACCGAGGCCGGCACCGACAGGTATTCACCGCTCGCAAACAGCGTGACGATGCCGCCTATGGACGCGAACGGCAGCACCAGGATGATCAAGGCCGCAAAACGCAACGAATTAAACAACATGAACAATAAAAAGAAAATCGCGGCGATGGTCACCGGGATGATCATTTTTAAGTGCCCCAGCGCCCGCTCCATGTTCTGGAACTGGCCGCCCCATTGCAGATAATAGCCTTCCGGCAGTTGCACTTTCTTTCCGACGGTCTGCTGCAACTCGGCGACGAAACTGCCCAAATCGCGGTCGCGGACGTTGATTCCGACCACGATGCGCCGCTTGCCCATTTCCCGGCTGATTTGCGCCGGACCATCGTTGAGACTGATCTTGGCGACATTGTTCAGCGGCACCCGTGCGCCGTTTGCCGAAGTCAGCATTATGTTACCAATGGCGGCGATATTGTTGCGGAAGGCTTCCGGCAGGCGTACCGCCGCCGAAAACCGGCGCTCGCCCTGATAAATCTCGGTAGCGACCTTGCCGGCGATCGCGGTTTCGATCACGTCGTGAATGTCGGCGGCATTCAGGCCGTGGCGGGCGATGGCCTGTCTATCGACCGTGATATTTAGGTATTGCTGGCCGGTCAGGCGTTCCACCCGGATGTCTCTGGCACCTGTAATGTCCTTGGCTACTGACGCTATCTCATCGGCCATCCGTTTTAATTCCGCCAGATCGTCGCCGAACACCTTCACCGCCACGTCGGAACGCACGCCGGTGACCATTTCATCGACCCGGTCGGAAATCGGCTGGGCCATCACCACCTGCATGCCGGGCAGATTCGCGACGAGTTTTTCCTGCATGGCATCGGCGATATTGTCCTGGTTCCAGCCTTTCGGCCATTCCTCCCTGGGTTTCAAGGTGACAATAGGCGTCGATTCGTTCTGGCTCTGCGGATCGGCCGGGCTTTCGCCCCGTCCAAGACCGCTCACCACGTTCTTGACGCCGGGTATCTCCATCACCATCTTCATGGCCCGCATCTCGACATCGATACTTTCATCGAGGGAAATGTTCGGCACTCGGTTGATGCCAGGCACGATGGAGCCTTCCTTCATTTCCGGGATGAAAGAAGTACCCAGCAAGGGTAACAAGGCCATTGCGGCAATAAAAACCGCCACCGCGCCCCCGACTACCTTCAACCGGTGGGCCATGGACCAGTCCAGCAAGCGCAGATAATATCGCTTGATGAAGGCAATCAGCCGGGTATCGTGTTCGCCCTCATGGCCTTCCAGCATGAAGGCACACAGCACCGGCGACAACGTCAGCGACACGACCAGCGAAACCAATAGTGCGATCGCGATAGTGTAGGCCAGCGGCGCGAACATCTTGCCCTCCATACCTTCCAGCGTCATCAGCGGCAGGAACACCAACACGATGATGCCGACCCCGAACAATACCGGCGTCGCCACTTCCTGAGCGGCGAGCATCACCACCTTCACCCGGCTGGTAGCCTTGCCTTTGCGCTCCCCCAACAGGCGAAAGGCGTTTTCCACCACCACCACCGAGCCGTCGACCATCAAGCCGATCGCGATCGCAAGCCCCCCGAGTGACATCAGATTGGCGGAAAGCCCCAGTTGATTCATCGCGATAAAGGTCACCAGCGGCGTGACAATCAAGGTGCCAACCACGATCAGGCTGGAACGGACATCCCCCAGAAACAGGAACAGTACGATCACCACCAACACGATGCCTTCCAGCAACACCTTGGTGACGGTATGTAAGGCGGCATCGACCAGATCACTGCGGTCGTAGTAGGAAACGATCTTCAGACCACCCGGCAACATAGCCTTGGCGTTGATCTCGGCGACTCTTTCCTTGATCCGGCTCACCACTTGCTTGGCGTTGCCGCCGCGCAGCATCATCACGATGCCTCCCACCGACTCGGTATAACCGTTCTTGATCACCGCGCCGCCACGCACCTCATGGCCGATCTTGACATCGGCAACGTCATGCATGTGCACCGGCACGCTGTTTTCTTCCTTCAACACGATGTTGCCGATGTCGTTGACGTCATTGATCAGTCCCACGCCGCGAATCAGATATTGTTCCGCATAATGCGGCAACACCCCGCCGCCGCTGTTGGCGTTATTGCGCGCCAGCGCATCGAACACCTCGTTCAGCGAAATCCGGTAATGATGCAGGCGATCTGGATTGACCAGCACCTGGTATTGTTTGACGTAACCGCCCTGGGAATTGATTTCGGCAACCCCGGAAATTCCGCGCAGCAAGGGCCTCACCACCCAATCCTGAACCTCGCGGCGTTCCAGCAGCTCTTCCTGAGTCAAAGGCCGCTGGCCGTCGTCGTCTCTATCCAGCGTGTATTGATAGACCTCGCCCAGGCCGGTCGAGACCGGACCCAGCACGGGATTGACGCCATCCGGCATCTGCTGCTTGACCTCGATCAGCCTTTCCATGACCAGTTGCCGGGCGAAATACACATCGGTGCTGTCGGTGAAAATCAGCGTGATCAACGACAAGCCGTTTTTATTCAGCGAGCGCATTTCCTCCAGGCCGGGAAGGCCCGCCATCGCGATTTCCAGCGGCACGGTCACTAGACGTTCCACCTCGTCCGGCGAACGCCCGGCGGCTTCGGTAGCGATTTGCACCTGTATATTGGTCACATCGGGAAAGGCATCGACCGATAAATGCTGTACGGCGCGCACGCCGAACAAGGTGATGCCTACCGCCAGCACGGCGACCAGAATCCGCTGATTCAGCGCCGTTTCGATTAAGCGGTTGATCATGGCTTACTCCAGCGTGCTACGCAGGCGTTCGTTATTCAGGTGAAAGGCGCCGCCAACCACAATTCGATCGCCAGCCTTCAAACCATCCAATAACGGACACAATTGCGATTCCTCTCGCCCCAGGTGCACCGGCCTCATTTCGAAATGGTTGGCCGCGGTTTGCACGAATACGTAATCATTGTTGCCTTCCCTGACCACGGCCCGGCTGGGAACCACCAGGGTTTGAGAGCCCGGCTTGCTGATCTTCAGGGTCGCCAACATTTGCGGCTTGAACAAACGGTTCGGATTGGCCAGCGCCATCCGCACCGTCACGGTGCGAGTTTCCGGATCGACCATGTCGGCGACATAAATCAGCTTACCGCTGACCTCCTGGCCCGGCAAGGCCGGTACCTCGGCGCGAACCTCGTCGCCTTGACGCGCCCAGTGCGCCTGCTGTTCCGGTACTTCCGCCACCAACCATAGCTGCGATAAATCGGCGACGGTATACAGGGCATCGGCCGGTTGCACCACTTGGCCGATAGCGACGTTGCGCTCGATCACCACCCCGGCTATGCTGGCCGTCACCGGCGAGAAAGAATGTATGCTGCGTTCCTTAGCCAGACGCTGCAAATCCGCTTCGTTCATGCCCATCACCCGTAAACGGTCGGTCGCGGCACGCAGATCCACTTCCGCTTCGGTCAACACGCCTTGCCGCTCCTGCAATTCGGCCTCGGCCAGCACGCCGCTTTCCAGCAAACGCTCGGCACGCTTAACGGTCAGCCGGCGCAGATTTACCTGGGAAGCAGCCTTTAAATAATCGGATTGAGCCTGGCTAAGCTCGGTGCTGTTCAGCAAGGCCAGGCGTTCGCCTTTCTTGACGGCCTGGCCGAGCATGGCGTTGATTTCGGTGATCCGGCCGGTGACCGATGCGCCGATACGCGCCACATGCTGTTGATCCAATTCCACCCGCGCCGACAAGCCCAAGGTCTCACGCACTTCACTGGGTTTTACTTCGTCTACAGTCAACAGCTTCAGCAGCGCCGGCGAAGCTTCCAGACCAGGTAATACCTCGGCCCGCACCGAAAAGGTAAGGCAGAGCAGCAAGGCGCACCAATATCTGGCAATCGGCCGTCGCGAAAACTTAAAAGACATCGAATGTTTCATAGAGTCGTTAACCAAAGGAATTTCCATTTGTTAGTCACTGCCCGCCGGGCAGATGAGGGCTGACCATGGCGGCAGGTTTAATGCCGCATCTGTGGCCATTTGTCACAAAAATTTCGGGTATGGCCCGGAATCGAAGCGATAAAAACTTATCGATCATTCTTAAAGCAAAGGCTATGCCGACCGGCAATTGCGACTCGACACGCCTCGCTGCAAGACCTGGGGTTTTACCAGTCTGGGCCGTTTTGAGAAGGCGGGGCGCGTTGCCCGTATTGATATTTGAATTTGCGTTTTAACAAACCGGTCGGTTCGTCGGGAATGCGTTTCAGCAGTTGTTCGTTGGCCCGCTCGGCTTCCTGTTTTTCAACGATGTTGGCCGCTTGCTGCCGGGAGGTTTGCGCGTCGTCGGCGGGTTCCGGTTTGGGTTGCTGGCCCTCGTCGGCCTGCTGTTTGTCGCCGGCTTTAGACTCGTTTTTTTCTTTGTCGCCTGCCTGTTGCTTGGCATCGGGTTTGGCTTGCGATTGATCGTTACCGTCCGGCTGTTGCTGGTTCTGCTTGTCGGCTTCAGATTGTCCGGACTGACTATCCTGGTTCTGTTTCTGTTGCCCCTGGTCTTTCTGCTGTTCAGGCGACTGCTTCTGATCTTGCTGCTGGTTTTGGTCCTTGTCTTGCTGTTGCTGGTTTTCCTTGAGTTTCTTCTCGACCAGTTCCTTGTTGTACTGGGCATCCTGATGGCCCGGTTCGAGTTTCAAGGCTTGCTGGTAAGCTTGCAAAGCTTCCTGCAACTGGCCGGTCTGAGCCAGCGCATTGCCACGGTTGTAATGGCTGTCCGCGGTTTGGGTGTCTTTCAGGGTTTCGGCGGCCTCCTGATATTGGCCTGCCTTATACTGAGCGGCGGCCCGCCAGTCCGGGGAATCGAATTGCTCGGCGGCCTGCTGATATTGCTGCTGGTCGAATGCCTGCCTGGCCTGTTGATTCGGTGTTTGCCAGAGGCTTTGCCAATCCAGCGCCTGGCTATCCCTGGGCAAGGGCAACAGGCACAGCAATCCAAAAAGCAACAAGCCCTTCCTGAATCGCAATGCCGCCCAGGGTAATACCGGCAACAGCAACCACGGCCCTTTTTCATCCCATTGCTGGAGCAGCAGATTGCCGTCCCGATTTTCGCCGTCGGCGGAAGCGGCATTGAAAACCCGGCCTAGAGTGTCGACATCGTCGTCGCCGGCCGTCACCGGCTGATAAACACCCCGGCCTTTCCTAGCCAACTCCGCCAAGGCTTCGGCATCGAGGCCAGCGACGACGATGTTGCCCTTGACGTCTTTCACAAAGCCGCCGGTTTTCTGAATCGGCGCGCCTTCCGGCGTCCCCACCGCCAGCACCGACAGTCGGTAATCGCCCAACCAACTGTCCGCCAAGGCCGCGCTATCGGCATCGACCCCATCGGTCACCAACAAAATATGGCCCTTCGCCAAACCGGCTTGCCGCAACAAGTCCACGGCCTTTTGAATGGCGACGCCGGTATTGGTGCCGGGGCTGGGCATGATGTCGGTGTTCAGAGCTTCGAGCTGGCTGGCAATGGTGGCGGTATCGCCGGTCAAGGGCGTAACGGTGAAGGCATCGCCGCCATAGACCAAGAGCGCGGTCTGGCCATCCTTGCGCTGTTTCAGTAGATCGGCGATCTTGTAGCGGGCCTTGACCAGACGGCTGGGCTTGATGTCGGCGGCATCCATCGACACGGACAAATCCAGCGCGATCACCAGCGCCGCATCGTTTCTGAACGCCGGACTAGGCAAGCGTTCCCAGGTCGGACCTGCCAAGGCGATAATCGTCAACAGACAAGCCAAAGCCCCCGCGATCAAGCCGCCGCTTCGCTTTTCGACCGGCTTGTCATCCAGGATGAAGGGCAGCAACTCGGCATCGCAAACCTCCGTCCAACTGCCTCGGCTTTGCCGGTGTTTGATCAGCAGCACCAATAACAAGGCCGCCGGCAGCAAGGCCAGAAACCACTCTGGGCGCAGGAAATGAAATTCGGCGAGATTCATGACCACCTCAAACGACTCGTCACCAGTGCGCCGGTCAACAGCAGCGCCACGCCCAGCGGCCAATGAAACAGCTCGCTGCGGGGACGAAAATATTGCTTGTCTTTCTCGACCGGTTCCAATTGGTCGAGTATGAAATAAATGTGTTCCAGCTCCTCGCTGTTTCGGGCGCGGAAGTAGCGGCCGCCGGTGGCATCGGCGATGGCGGTCAGGGTTTTTTCGTCCAGATCGGCGGAAGGATTGACTCTACGGGTGCCGAATAGGCTGCGCACCAGCATTTCATCGGCGCCTATGCCTATGGTGTAAATTTTCAATTTTTGTTCGGCGGCGATTTCGGCGGCTTTCAGCGGTGCCAACTCGCCGGCGGTGTTGGCGCCGTCGGTCAGCAAGATTAATACCCGGCTGTCGGTTTTCTGATCCTGCAAGCGCTTGATCGCCAGACCGATCGCGTCACCTATCGAGGTCTGTGGCTCGTCGTCGGTGATGCCTATGAAGGCTTCGTTCAGCAGCGTCTGCACGGTCTTGCGGTCGAAGGTCAGCGGCACATGCAGATAGGCCGTGGTACCGAACAATATCAGACCCAACCTGTCGCCGACTCGGCGCCGGATGAATTCGCCGGCGACCTGCTTGATGGCCGTCAGACGGTCGACGCGCTGCTTGTCGATGATGAAATCCCTCTCCTCCATGCTGCCGGAAACATCGACCGCCAGCATCAGATCTCGGCCACTCACCGACTGCTCCAGCGGCTCGCCCAGCCATTGCGGCCTTGCGGCGGCCAGGACCAAGCAGCACCAGGCTATGCCCGCCAGCCACAGAGGCCAGCGCCGCTCCGCGCTCAGCACAAGGTTTTCGCCTTCGCCGAAATCTTCCAGAAACGGCACTTTCAGTGCGGCCTGCTCCAGACGCGGCCTGGCCGGCAACAGCCAACGCAAGAGCATAGGCAAGGGCAGCAATAACAATAACCAGGGCCAGTAGAGATGGATCATCGCACGCCCCTCACCCTAGCCCTCTCCCGGCGGGAGAGGGGATAAAACCCGCTTTTACCTGAGGGGGTTTTCCGCTGCCGTTTGAGCCATTGCTCGCAGAGTGCGAACAAGGCGTCAAGATCGAGGTCTTCCGGCGCTGCCTGCCGATATTGAACGTCCGCCAGACAACGCCCCGCCCCCCGGCTGAACGGCGCATCCGGAAACGAAGCATCCAGATAGGCCAACCAGGCTTCTCCGCTCAAGGCAGCCACATCCGCGCGGGGCGCGATACTGATCGCAACCCGCCGCAGCAAGGCCGATAGCTCGACAAGTATCTGCAAACCGTCGCGATTCTGGTCCCGCCGCAGAGTAGTCAACAGCTTGCTCGCGGTTTTCAGCGCGGTTTGCCTTCTCAGGCGTTTGTATAGAAAGATGCCCGCAACGATTAGTAGCGGCACTATCACCGCTAGCAACCACCAACCGATGGCGGGTGGCCACCAGTTGATCGGATCCGGTAAGTGAATGTCTTTTAAAGGCAATTGTTCCATGATTTCAGTTTGTCGATCCTAAGGCCTGAAGCCCTCCGCACTATACCGCGCAAAACAGTCATCCAGCCACTGTTGAAGCGTTTGCATTTGCGCGAATCTTGCTTGCGCCGCATCCAGTTGACCGTCACCAACCAGATGCATGATGACCGTGGCCTGCTCGTGCAGTTCCCGGTTCAGCTGTTCGATGCGTTCGATCCAGGCATCGCTGAATTGGCGATTTTGTCTGGCCTGTTTGAGCCAGCGCCCGAGATGACATTTGCCAGGCGCCATGATCGGCCAGTGCGGCACGACATCGGCCTCGGGATACAGACAATCCCTGATGCGCAACAGCCATTGCCGGGTGTCTATCCTGCGTATCGCCATCATGGTCTGCTCCGGCGTCAATTCGGCATCGGCATAAAACCGCCAGTCGGCATAAGGCCGATAGGCTTTTACCCAATTCGCAAACGCCTCCGCCGGCATGGGCCGCGCTATCGAATAGCCTTGCAGCAGGTGGCAGCCCAGTAACAGCAGCACGATGCCCTGCTCCTTGCTCTCCACGCCCTCGGCGACGACTTCACGGCGGAAAGCATGACTCAAGCCGATCACGCTCTCGATGATCGCGTAATCGTCCGGATCGTCCAGCATGTCGCGCACGAAACTCTGATCGATCTTGACGGTGTCGACCGACAGATGCCGCAAGTGGGTCAGCGACGAATAGCCGGTCCCGAAATCGTCCAGCGCGATGCGGATTCCCAATGCGTCGCGACAGGTCTTGATGATGCGGTTGACCGCCGCCAAATCGTCCAATGCCGTGCTTTCCAGGATTTCCAGTTGCAGGAATTTGGAGGCTATGGTCGGATCATCATGCAAGACGGCCTCGATGCGGGCAAAAAACCCCGACCACAGCAGATGATAGGACGAGATATTGATGCTGACTTCCAGCCGCAGCCCCTGCCCATGCCACGCAACCAATTGCCGCCAGGCCTGCTCTATGACCCAGTTGCCGATGCGGATTTCCAATTCGGTCGAGGCGATGACGGGCAAAAACTCCAATGGCGAGATGATGCCACGCTCCGGATGTAACCAACGTATCAAGGCTTCGACGCCGACCACCTGGCCAGTCTTGATGTTCACCTTGGGCTGATAATACAGACTCATCTGATTACCGAGGAATGCGGCTTCTATATCGCGCAATTGTTTGTTGCGATCGATAATCTGCTGATCCTCGTTGACGTCGAATAAATGATGGCAATTTTTACCGGCCAGCTTGGCCTGATACATGGCGTGATCGGCGTGGCGCAACAAGGTATCGGGATCGGCATCGTCCAGCGGATAAAGCGTGATGCCGCTGCTGGCACCGATGATCACGGCCTGCCCGTCGATCAAATACGGCTGGGCGATGGCCCGATGAATACGTTCTATGGCCTGCTCACACTGTTCAGTCGTGTGAATATCCCCCAATAACAACGCAAATTCGTCGCCTCCGTGGCGGGAAACGCTATCTTCTTCACGGACGCTGTTTTTAATTCTTTCAGCCACTTCCACCAACACCTGATCGCCGGCGTCATGCCCGAACTGGTCGTTAACCGGCTTAAAGCCGTCCAGATCCAGAAAACAGATAGCCAGCAAGGTTTTTTCGCGCTTGCTGCGGGCGATGGCTTGGGTCAAACGATCGGCGAACAAAATGCGGTTCGGCAAACGGGTCAAGGGATCGTAGTGCGCCATCAATTCCAATAATTGCTGCTGCTGTTTGGCCTGGGTGATGTCGGAAAAAAGGCCAACATAATGGCTGGCATGGCCGTCTTCATCGCAAAGCGCGGAGATGGTCAACAGTTCCGCATACAATTCGCCGTCCTTCTTGCGGTTCCAGACTTCGCCCTGCCAATGATTGGTTTCCGCCAAACTCTTCCACATATCTAGATAAAATTCGGGGCTGTGTTTGCCGGAGTGTAGCACCCGGGGATTTTGGCCGATGATCTCTTCCCGGCTGTAGCCGGTAATTTCGCTGAAAGTCGGATTGACATCGATAATCACGGCATCGGCATCGGTAATCAAAATGCCCTCGTGAGCTTCGCTGAAAACCCGGGCGGCACGTTTGAGATGCTCCTCGGACTGCTTGCGTTCGGTAATATCGCGGGTCACGGCCAGCAATGCCGCGATATTGCCCGCCGCATCGCGCATCGGTACCGCATGGGTGTCGAGCCAGCGATGCCCACCCTTGAAACCCTGGAGTTCAAATTCCAGCCTACCCGATTCGCCTTCAAATACTCGACGGGTAATGGTATTAAAGGCATTCCGGTACTTCGGTAAAACCAGTTCATCCAATTGCTTGCCGACGACCTGATCGAGACTGTCGGCCTCTATCATATCGAGGCCGGCCCGATTCATTTGCAGCAGCGAACCGTTCCGTGCCAGTAGTTTTACGCATTCGGGCTGCGATTCGACCAGCGTCCGCAGCATTAGCGCCGAATTCCTAGCCGCCCTTTCCGAAGCTTCGAGCTCGGCGTTGGCCTTGGCCAGCTCCAGAGTTCTGTCGTCCACCAGCGCTTCGACGTGCGCCGTCCTACCGCTTATGGTCAGCAGAAAAACGCTCAGCAGACTGGTAAAAAATAAACCGCCGACCAAGGTAATCCAGGGCAGCGACGAACCATGCTCGACCATGAAACTGTTATCCGGATCGATGATGATCCGCCATGTCCGATCGGCGAAAGAAAAATCACGCTGCCAAACTTTCAGACGATAATTTTGCCCCAGCGGACTCATTACCGGTTTCGAATAAAGCAAGTCCTGTCCGGCCGGCGCGTCTATATCCAGCAGGGTAATGCCGAATATATCTGTGTTCAGCCCCCGAACGGCGACATCGGCCAAACGAGCCGGCAGCACCACGGCCGAAACGAAACCGGCCAAAGCCTTGGGATCGACAACTTGAGAATTGATATAAACCGGAATGGATACCAGTACGCCGGGTTCGAGGTCGTTGCGCTGCATGAGCATCAAGCGTTGCGATGCGGCGGCTTTGCCGCTGTCGCGAGCCATTTGTTTCGATTCACGGCTCAAAGGTTTGGCGGTTGAATCGAGGCCGAAAGCCTTTTCATTACCCAACATCGGCTCGACAAACAGGATGGGAAAATATTCCTCCCGCTTACCCACCGGCACCGGCTGACCGTCCGAATCGCGTTCGATCACTTTGAAGCCTGGGTAGCCTTCGTCCCGCACCGATTTTTCGAAAGCCGGCAAGGCGTCATAAGAGACCCGCGGCAGCCATTCCAGAGCTTGGATCTCGGGATGCCGCGCCAGCAAGCGTTGCGCAAACGCACCAAACTCTCGCCTGTCGACATTACCGGAGGCACTGTACAAATCCCGCAAAACCAAGGTGCTGTCGATGACATTGTCGGCATACTCGACCAGCAAGCGGTCGACGGCGGAAGCCTGGCTATCGAAGGCCTGCTGAATTCGCGACTGTTCGGACCGGAAAACCAGCCCGAATACCGTGATCAGCGTCAACAAGGTGCCCAGCAGCGGCAACGCGACGCTGAGACGCCGAGATCCCCAAAGCTCACGAGGCTTGCCGAACAAACAAAACAACAGTGGCGAAATAACCAAAACTCCCAGGCTATCGCCTATCCACCAGTTCCACCATGAACTGCCAACCAAACTTAAAGGCATGACATCCAGCAACCGCAATACAACTATGCCGATGCTAGGCGCGATCAAGCTGGCCACGGGCGCCGTAAGCCCGAAAAAAATCAAAATCGAACGCGGACCATCCAGCTTAGGCAAGCCCGGCCCCAGCCACTTGGCGGACAGCCAGACCGCCGTCAGCGCCTGCAAGGTACTGCCGGTAGCAATCAGTAGGGAAGACGTCATGCTGGCGAAAGTCATATCTCCGGCAAAATCGGCAACCGCTAAAAACTGATTGGCGAGCGCACCCAGCCACACTCCCGGCCAAAGACGACGCCCTCCGATCAGCAGCCCGGCCAATGCAACTCCGGCCGGCGGCCAAAGCGGGCTGGAGTAACCCGGCGGTACCGCCATTTTCATGCCCAGCCAGCCCCCGGCAAATACGGCTAGGCCGAGAACAAAAATACGAAAAACAGGAAATGGCATGATGGTTGGAGTAAATTTTTATGGCATCACGGAAACAAAATGCCTCACGAGTTTACAGGATAATCTCGCCACGATGAATCAAGTGCTTGATTTGTCTAAAACCCTGCCGTGAAATGACAACAACGCCTCTATAGGCTGCCGGGTGGTAGCGCAGGGTAACCAACTCAAGCGTAGCTTACGGCAGAGCTGCCGCAAATAGTCTTGCCGGTTCTGGAAACGCTGCTGGTACTCCAACAGCCGCCGTTTGTCCGCGCTGTCTATCATGACTTCACGGCTGTCGTCCGTAAAACGATAACGCCCCTTGGTGGGCAATTGACTTTCCAGCGGATCAACAATCTGTACCAACACCACATCGCAATGACGCGCCAGATTGGCGAGATGATTTTCCGCCGCCGCGTTCATGCCTCGGAAATCGCTAAGAATGAAAACCAGGCTACCGGGATGGGCATGATGCAGCAATCTCGCCAGAATCTGGTCAAGACGATTGACCTCCACTGCGTTATACGCCGGCTTGACCAAGGCATTAAAAAAGCGCAGCAAGGCTATTTTACCGGTGCGGGGTTTCAGTTCCTGGCAACCGGCATCGCCGAAAATCTGCCCACCAATACGATCACCCTGGCTCAAGGCCGCCCAAGCCAATAAACCCGCCAACCTGGCCGCCTGTACCGACTTGAAGACGCCGCGCGTGGCGAATGCCATGGTGGAACGATAATCGACCGAAATAAACAATGGCCTTTCCTTTTCTTCCCTGAAAACCTTGCTGTGCGGCTTGTCGGTGCGCGCCGTGACGCGCCAATCGATACGGCGAACATCGTCGCCAGGTTGATATAAACGGGTTTCATCGAAGGCCATGCCCCTGCCCTTGAGATGAGACAGATAATTACCGCTTTGCGCGGCCCGAACGTTGCGGTAACGCAAATTCAGCGCCGTCGCAGGCTTGGCAAGATCGAGCAGATTTTTTAAGCTGATGGCAACCCGTTCGTTGGGAGGCAAGGGTAGTTGGGCATTCATCGGTAAGTAGCTGTAAGTAGGGAGTTGATAGTGGGAAGTGGGGAATAAGAAGCAGGAAATGAATGAAACGCTGCCCCCCCCCACTCACCAATTCCTACTTTCCACTCCCCATAATCTAAGGCACCGCAATCCGGGCGATCAACTGTTTGATGACGTCGTCGCTGGTAATGCCCTCGGCTTCGGCTTCGTAAGATAAAATCAGCCGGTGACGCAATACATCATAGGCGATGTCCTGAATATCGCCGGGATCGACGAAATCTCTTTGCTGCAGCCAGGCCTTGGCACGAGCACAACGGTCCAGGGCAATGCTGGCGCGTGGGCTGGCGCCATACTGTATCCAGCCGGCCAGATCCTGACCGTACACACCGGGATTACGCGTCGCCAACACGATTTGCAATAGGTATTGTTCGAGGCTCTCCGCCATATAAATATTCAACACTTCATTGCGGGCTTCGAAGATGCTTTGCCGGCTGATTTTCTCGAAATCGTTAACGGCGGCTTGCAAGGCGCCCTTGGCCTCGTTGCGGGCCAGATGCAGAATGGCTTGCTCGTGAGCGGCATTGGGATAATCGATTTTGACGTGCAGTAAAAATCTATCCAGCTGCGCTTCAGGCAACGGATAAGTGCCTTCCTGTTCGATCGGATTCTGGGTTGCCATCACCATGAACAAGGGAGGCAAGGGATAACTGGCCTTGCCGACCGTAATTTGCCGCTCGGCCATCGCCTCCAGCAACGCCGCCTGCACCTTGGCCGGCGCACGATTGATTTCGTCTGCCAAGATCAGATTATGGAACAGCGGTCCCTTCTGGAATTCGAAAACACCTTGCTGAGGGCGGTAAATATCGGTGCCGGTCAAGTCGGCCGGCAATAGATCGGGAGTAAACTGAACGCGGTGAAAATCCGCCTCTATGCCCTGGCTCAACACGTTGATGGCCCGAGTTTTCGCCAGACCCGGCGCGCCTTCCACCAACAAATGGCCATCGGCCAACAAGGCGATCAGCATGCGCTCGACCAATACGTCCTGGCCTATGATGAGGGTGTTGATCCGCTGACTGAGCCGTTGCAAGGCGGATTGCGCGGGGGAAAGATTCGTTGCAGTCGTCATTGTCCTTTGGGTTTCCTCGGTGTTAAAGCGGCTTACGACCAAGCCCGCCAAAAATAGTTGCACATTTTATAGCCTTGGTATTAGCCAACAGAACCGGAAAGGCCATCGGCACCTAAAGCGCGTGAGACATAAATTATCTCATCAAAAATAGGTTAATTGCCGTATTGATGATTCGAGCCTACAATATTGATGAAAAGCTTACGAAAACCTTCCAGGCCATCTATCTTTACCAAGCCCACAAGAAACGAATGCGCCAACCGTTAATCCTGATCGTCGATGATTATTTGCCGAATGCAAACCTGCTGACGAAATTTCTCGATGCCGACTATGGTATCAAAATCGCGGATAACGGCCTTTCGGCGCTGGCGATTGCCGATGCCTCGCCGCAACCCGATCTGATCTTGCTAGACGTGGCGATGCCGGCGATGAATGGATTCGAAGTCTGCCGGAAATTGAAACAAAACCCCAAGACCCAGGGTATACCCGTATTGTTTATCACCGAGGAGAACGATGAAAACGATGAAGCATTCGGCCTCGGCTTGGGTGCGGCCGACTATATTACCAAACCTTTCTCCATTTCCATTACCAGGGCACGCATAGCTCACCATATCCGCCTGCAGCAGGAAGCTCGGAATCGCTCCGCGGCATTCGAGGAATTGCAGGTTGCCGGCTTGGTATATAACAACGTCCGGGAAGGCATGATGCTGACCGATGCCGATAATACCATTGTCGCCGTCAACCCGGCATTTACTCGCCTGACAGGTTACAGGGCAACCGAGGTCATCGGCAAAAAACCCAGCATCCTCAGCTCCGGCCGGCAGAGTACCGAGTTTTATCGAGCCATGTGGCACAGCCTGAATACCAAGGGCAATTGGAGCGGCGAAATATGGAACCGTCGTAAAAACGGCAGCGAATACGTCGAATTGCTTAGCATCAACACCGTTTATCGCGACGACGGTTCGGTAAGACTTTATGTGGCACTGTTTGCCGACATCACGCTAAAAAAACAAGCCGACGAAATGATCTGGCGTCAAACCAATTTCGACCCTTTGACCGGCCTGATCAATCGCCACATGTTCCGCGAGCGGTTATCGCAAGCACTCCGAAAGGCCCATCGCAATCAGCAACGCATGGCGCTGATATTCCTCGATCTCGACCATTTCAAGGAAATCAACGATAGCTTCGGCCATGAAATTGGCGACAAGTTGCTGCGGGAAACCGCCCTGCGCCTACAACGCTGCATACGTGAATCCGACACCGTGGCTCGACTGGGCGGCGATGAATTTACCGTGATCCTCGAAGAACTGGAGCATCTGGACACCGCCGAACATATCGCCCAGTCCGTGCTGCATAGCCTGGCCGAGCCCTATTCGCTGGCCGACGAGACGGTTTATATTTCAGCCAGTATCGGCCTGACGTTTTACCCCAATGATGCCTACGACATCGATACGCTGATTAAAAACGCCGATCAGGCCATGTATGCCGCCAAAAACCAAGGCCGCAACGCTTACCGTTATTTTACGGCCAGTATGCAGGAAACGGCGCGGAACAGAATGCAACTGATCAGCGACCTGCGAGTCGCCCAATTGCGCAAGCAATTCGAGGTCTATTATCAACCTATCATCGATTTGTCCTCGGGCAATGTTCGCAAGGCCGAAGCCTTAGTGCGGTGGCGACACCCCACTCGTGGTCTGATCAGTCCGGCCGATTTTATTCCACTGGCCGAGGAAACCGGCCTCATTCATGAGATCGGCGACTGGGTGTTTCACGAGGCCGTCCAGCAGCTAGCCCAATGGCGGGAGCGTTACGATATGCCGCTACAAATCAGCATCAATAAATCACCCGCCCAGTTCGTCGGCAACCATATCGATCATGATGACTGGTTTGAATATTTGCTGAGAATGGATTTACCGGAACACAGCGTGGTGGTGGAAATTACCGAAAACCTGCTGCTGGATGCCAGTTCGAAGGTTACCGACCGGTTGCTAGCCTTCCGCGATGCCGGCTTCCAGGTTGCCATCGATGATTTCGGTACCGGTTACTCGGCCTTGTCCTATTTGAAAAAATTCGACATCGACTACCTTAAGATCGATCAGTCATTTACCCGTGGACTCGCTCAACAGTCCGAAGATCTAGCCCTTTGCGAGGCGATGGTGATGATGGCTCACAAACTGGGTTTGAAAGTGATTGCCGAGGGCGTCGAAAACCAGGCACAAAATGACATACTCACCGGCATAGGCTGTGATTTCGGTCAAGGCTACCTCTACTCCAGGCCCATGCCCAGAGAGGATTTCGGAAAATTGCTGGCTATGGATGCGAGGAACCGGCAGAGTACGATAGCCTTTCCATATTCGGTAAACTGACAATTATGGTCAGTGGAAAGTGGGGAGTGGGGAGCCAAAAACTACTCCCTACTCCCTAGTTCCTACTAACCACTCTCCAATCCCTACTCCCTGCCCCGCTGGCGGTTTTTCCACTGCCGATGCTTGACCATGATCCTGACTACCTCATGCGGATCGTCGGTCACCGTAATCAAATCCATCTCCGCGAGATCGATGGTTCCGTATTCGACCATCTTGGTTTTCAGCCACTCCACCAAGCCGCCCCAAAAATCGGTGCCGAACAACACCAGTGGAATGGGGTAGATCTTGTGAGTCTGCATTAGCGTCAGCGCCTCGAAAAACTCGTCCAGCGTGCCAAAGCCACCAGGCATACAGACGTATCCCATCGAATAGCGAACGAACATCACCTTGCGCACGAAAAAGTAGCGAAAATTCAGGGAGATGCTTTGATAGGGATTGGGTTTTTGCTCCATCGGCAATTCGATGTTCAGGCCAATCGAATCGCTATTCTGCAAATGCGCCCCCCGGTTGGCCGCCTCCATCACCCCTGGGCCGCCGCCGCTGATGATCGCAAAATCGTTTTGGCTGAGTAACTCGGCCAATTCCACGGTTTTTTGGTAATAGGGATGCTCGGTATTGAGTCGCGCCGAACCGAAAATGGAAATGGCGTCGCTTAGTTCCGAAAGTTCGTCGAAACCCTCGGTAAACTCGCTGATAATGCGAAAAATCCGCCAGGACTGATCGCCCTTCAGGTCATCGATAATACTGCCACTGCCCGAACCGCGCGGCTTTTTGATACGCCCCATCACTTATTCCCCCGCAACGGCGCTGTGTTCCAACGCATAGGTACTGACCTTGGTCAGGTCGTCGGCCTTCATGTTGGGAAAAGATGGCATCAATAGCGAACCGCCGTGAACCTTATCGGCAATAAAGGCGACATTGGCGTTCCGAGCTTTCAAGGTATAAATACTACCGTTGGTGGCCGGCTTGTGGCATTCCAGGCAAGCGGACTGAAAAATCTGTTCACCGGTAGCCTGACTATCGGGCGCATATTCGCGAGAACAGCCCGCCAGCAAGCCCATGGCGGCCAGAATGAATGGGGCTTGGGTCATGAAGATTCCTGTAAGGTATAAATAATGCGGCCGGCCTGCAGAGTGTTAGTCACCCGGCCACGCAGGCTTTGCCCCCAATAGGGTGTGTTGTGGCCGGCACTCCGCCAGTTTTGACGATCGACCCGCCAGCTCATCTCCGGGTCGAAGATACAGACGTCCGCGGAATAGCCCGGCGTCAAGGCGCCGCCGGACAAGCCCAGTATCGACGCCGGTTTTTGCGTCAACGCCGCCATGGCTTGCGACAGGCTAATGCGATGCTGCTGAGCTAACTTTAGCGTCAACGGCAGCAAGGTTTCCAGCGACGCCACACCGGGCTCGGTCTCTGGAAACGCGCCGAGTTTGGCATCGAGATCGTGCGGCTGATGATCCGAGCAAATGGCGTCGATGGTGCCATTGGCCAGACCGTCGCGCAGATATTGGCGGTCGACCTCGCCGCGGAGCGGCGGAATCACGTGATAATTGCTGTCGAACGGTTCTATGTCGTTTTCAGTCAGATGCAATTGATGAATCGCCACATCGGCGGTGACATTGAGGCCGTATTTCTTGGCCTGTTGGATCTTGATCACCGACTGTTTACAACTGATCTGACTGATGTGGATGCGGCAGCCGGTCAATTGCGCCAGTTCCAAGGCTTGCGCCAGCGCGATCGATTCGGCGGCCTCCGGAATGCCGGGCAAGCCGTAACGGCTGGCCACCGCGCCTTCGTGGGCACACCCCGCGCCGCTCAGCGAGGCTTCGTTGGCACGATACATCAATAACAAATCGTGGGTGCTGGCGTATTCCATCGCCCGACGCAAAATCAGCAAATTACCCAGCGGCGCCCGTGCATTGCTGACCGCGATGCAGCCGGCCTGCTTCAACGCGAACATCGCACTGAGTTCGTTGCCATCCAGGCGCTGAGTCAAGGCGCCGATCGTGTAAACCTTGGGATAACCGGCGTTTTCGGCCTTATCCTTGATGTATTCCACCACCGCCGGACTGTCGATACAGGGCTTGGTGTCCGGCGGCAGGCACAGACTGGTGACCCCGGCACTGGCCGCGGCAAGGGTTTCGCTAAGGATACTGCCTTTTTGGCCGTGTCCCGGCTCGCGCAACCGTGCGCTCAAATCGACAAACCCCGGACAGACGATCTGCCCTTCGGCATCGATGACTTGATCGACCTGAAAATCGGCGGGCGCGCTGATCACCGATACGATCTTGCCGTCGCCAATATATAGCGAACCAACCGCATCGATGCCATTGGCCGGATCGATAATCCGGCCATTTTTGATCAGAATCCTGGTCATGCCATACCTCCCAGGCTGCGCATGGTCATCGTCATGATCGCCATTCGCACCGCGACCCCGTTGCTGACTTGTTGCAGTATCACCGATTGCGGACCATCGGCGACGCTGGAAGCGATTTCCACCCCTCGGTTGATCGGCCCCGGATGCATCACGATCGCATCGGACTTGGCGCGCTTGAGTTTGGCTTCGGTCAAACCGAAGCAACGGAAAAATTCGCTTTCGCTGGGCAGAAACGCCGAATTCATGCGCTCTTTTTGCAGTCTCAGCATGATGACGACGTCGGCATCGCTCAAGCCTTCATCCATATCGTGCAGCGGAATCACACCCATGGTTTTGACATGGGCCGGCAACAAAGTCTTCGGTGCAATCACCCGTACTTCGTCCACGCCCAGGGCATTAAGGGCCACAATCTGAGACCGCGCCACCCGCGAATGCAGGATGTCGCCAACGATGGCGACCTTCAGTCCTTCGAAGCGTTTCTTATGCTGGCGTATCGTGAACATGTCCAGCATTGCCTGGGTCGGGTGCGCATGCTGGCCATCGCCGGCGTTGATCACGCTGATGTGAGGCGCGACATGTTGAGCGATGAAATGGGCGGCCCCGCTTAGCGCATGGCGGACCACGAACATATCGACATGCATGGATTCCAGGTTGTGTATGGTATCCAGCAGGCTCTCGCCCTTGGCGGTGGACGAAGTGGCAATATTCATGTTCATTACGTCGGCGGACAGCCGAGTGGCCGCCAATTCGAACGTGGCCCGAGTACGGGTACTGTTTTCGAAAAACAGGTTGACGATGGTCTTTCCGCGCAGCAACGGCACTTTCTTGACCTGATGTTCGGACATGCCGGCAAACGATTCGGCGGTGTCGAGAATTTCTGTCAGCAACTCTCTATTCAAGCCTTCAATGGTCAGAAAGTGCTTGAGCTTGCCTTGATCGGTAAGTTGTATATGTGAACTCATCGTCAGGCCGCGACCATGTCAAAGTTCTGAATGTGTATGCCCAGCGGCTCGGGACCCGTGAGCTTGATGCGTTGGCCTTTAGGCAATGCCATCCGGGTACCGTAGCAATCCGGTTGCAAGGGAATCTGCCGCCCATCGCGCTCGATCAGCACCGCCAACACCACCTGATTGGGGCGGCCGTAGTCGAAAATCTCGTTCAGCGCGGCGCGAATGGTGCGGCCGGTGTAAAACACGTCATCGATCAAGATGATGTCCCGGCCTTCCAGATGCGGCGGCACGGAACTGGTTCTGACCTTGGGATGCATGCCGATTTGGGAAAAATCGTCGCGATAAAAAGTGATGTCCAGCAAGCCCAAGGGTTCGTCACAGCCGAGCCGCTGATGTATCTGCTCAGCAATCCAGGCACCGCCACTGTGAATACCGATTAGTAGCGGATGGTTGAGCTTACGTTCGGCGATTTGCCGGCGGATGGCAGCTTCGAGACTGTCGAGCAACTCGGCGATGTTTAGGTTTTTTAGTGGCATGAGTGCGAATAAAAGTTAAACACAAGGTTCAAGGTACAAGATAAAAGGAATTTAAAGCTAACGGTGTATTGAACCTTGCTCCTGGCTCCTTGCAGCTTGTTCCTTGTCATCAAACCAGCTTTGCAGGATTATCTGGGCGGCGAGTTGATCTTGCACGGCCCATAGTTTACCAGCACTGACTTTCAGGTCATCAAATAACAGCTGTTTGGCGGCGAAGGTGGTCAGCGTTTCGTCGATCCGATGGATGGGCAGATTGAATCGGCCGTTTAGTTGCCGGCAGAATTTTTCCATCCTCGGTGTGATGATGTTGTCGGAACCGTCCTGCTGCCTGGAGATACCGACCACCAGGCCGATCGGCCGCCATTCGTCTATCAATTTGCCAATCAGAGTCCAATCCGGAACCTGATTGAGGGAGCGGATGGTTTGCAGCGGACTGGCGATGCCGGTACTAGCATGACCGACCGCCACGCCGATCTTTTTATTGCCGAAATCGAAGCCAAGATAGGTGTCGCTGCTTAATTTGGCCGCCAATGGATCGACTCTAACCATGACCCGCCGGTGTCGTCAGGCGATTGATGTCGATACCGAGCTGGCTTGCCGCCGCGTTCCAGCGTTGGCTGATCGGCGTTTCATAGATGATCGCTTCGCCGCAAGGCGTACTAAGCCAGGCATTCTCGACCATTTCCTTTTCCAACTGGCCGCTGCCCCAGCCGGCATAACCGAGGGCGATCAGAAAATGACTGGGCCCCTTACCCTGAGCGATGGCTTCCAGCACATCTCGGGAACTGGTCAGGGTAATGTTATCGGCGGTGGAGATGCTGGAATCCCAATGCTGTTCGCAAGGGCTGTGAATCACGAAACCACGCTCCTGCTGCACCGGACCTCCGGAAAATACCGGCGTATTCAACACTTCTTGCAGTTCGGTCTTGATACCCATCTGTTGAAAAATATCCGCCAGCTTCATGCCGGTAGGCCGGTTGATGACGATACCCAATGCCCCCTCTTTATTGTGCTGGCACAGGTAAGTCACGGTATGAAAAAAATGCGGATCGGCCAAGCTTGGCATCGCGATAAGAAACTGATTATTCAGATAGGTAGTTTGGATCATGTTGATACCAGATTGTTCTAGCGGGCGGTCATGCCGGTTTCATCGGAAAACTTCCAGACCCGGGTAATGACCAAAACGTTCACTTCGCGCAGCAAATCATCCGGCAACGCGGCAAACGGCGCACTCATCTTGACGATACGCTTGGCGGCTTCGTCCAATGCCGGATTGCCGGAGGAGTTGACGATGCTTATGCTGTAAATACTGCCGTCCGCCTTGATGCCGACATCCATGGTCAGGGTTTGCGACGCCCCCGGTTTGCGCGCGGCTTCAGGATAATTCAGATTACCGGTGCGCTCAACCTTGTCCTCCCAATCCTTCACATATTGCGCGGCCAGATATTTGTGAGTGCTGATCGAATTGACGAACTTGATCTTGGTATTCTCCGAGCTTCGCTGGGTGTTGCGTATGCGCTCACCCAATTGGGCAATCTGCTGTTGCAGGGCTTCGGCGGACAGCGAAGGCTTTTCTTCGGCGATTTCATCCGGTTGTTCGGCCTGAACCGGTTCTTCAGTGATCGGCGTCGCCACTTTTACCGGCGCCTGCTTTTGAGTGATGATTTTCTCCATGACCGGCTTTTTGGGAGCAACCACGGTTTCCCGAACCACTTTCTTGACTGGTGTCGCCTCCTGGCTCGGGCTAGGCAAATTTTCCTTGAGCGGCTCGGGTTTTCGGGTGTCGTCCCCGGCCCCGAGCTGATGATCGGCAGCCACATATTTAGCCTCGGTCGGCGCCTTCTTCAAGGGAGCGTGCGACAGCGTAATCTCCATCGATTTACTGACCTTGGGCGGCTTGGGTACGCTGAAATTGATGCCCAGCAAAATCAAGGCATGTACCACGGCGGCGATAAACACCGCCGCCAGCAGGGTATCGCCGTTCTTCAGCGAAAAATGATTCAATTCAGGCACATGCGTGTCCGTCATGCCTGCAACCTGGCCTGAATATGGTCCATCAATTGCCCGCTGATATTGATGCCGAATTGTTTATCCAGCTCCTGCACGCAAGTCGGACTGGTGACGTTGACTTCGGTGAGATGATCGCCGATCACATCGATGCCGACGAATACCAGACCTTTTTCCCGGAGCGTCGGCCCGACCTGTTCGGCGATCCAGCGATCCCGGTCACTCAACGGCCGGCCTTCGCCGCGCCCGCCGGCGGCCAGATTGCCCCGGCTTTCGCCGCCGGCCGGAATTCTCGCCAGGCAATAAGGTACCGGCTCACCGTTGACCATCAAAATCCGCTTGTCGCCGTATTTGATTTCCGGCAGGTATTTTTGCGCCATGATGAAGCGTTGACAGTGTTCGGTCATCGTTTCCAAAATCACGCTGAGGTTGGGGTCGTTCTCGCGCACATGAAAGATCGACGCTCCGCCCATACCGTCCAACGGCTTGAGGATAATTTCCTTGTGTTCATAGAGGAAGGCGCGAATCTTTTTCGGATCGCGGGCCACCAGCGTATCGGTGCAGCATTGTGGAAACCAGGCCGTGTACATCTTCTCGTTGGCATCCCGAAGTGACTGTGGCTTATTGACGACATAGACGCCTTGCCGTTCGGCCTGTTCCAGCATGTAGGTCGCGTAAATGTATTCCTGGTTGAAGGGCGGATCCTTGCGCATCATGATGACATCCAGCTCGCCGAGGTGAATCTCCTGCTCGCCTAGAAAATGATGCCATTGGTTTTCGTCGCGCTGAACCTTGAGGATACGGGTACGGGCAAACGTCTCGCCATTGTGCAAAAACAGATCGCCCAGTTCCATATAGTGCAATTCCCAGCCACGGGATTGCGCTTCCAGCAACATCGCGAAGCTGGTATCTTTTTTGATATTGATTTGGCCGATGGGGTCCATGACCATGCCGAGTTTGATAGCCATTAAAGTCCTGTTTAACTTGAGATCGAAAGAGAATAGCCAAATTCTACCAAATTTATTTTTCAGCCGGTTGTTTACCGGAAAAAGAATTTTTGGTATAAAGCGCGGCTATTTTGAATTAAAAGCTCGCATTGAGGTAGTCATGTCCAGAGTATGCCAAGTAACAGGTAAACGCCCCGTCACCGGGCACAACGTTTCACACGCAATGAATAGAACCAAAAGACGTTTTACGCCTAATCTGCACCACCACAGATTTTGGGTCGAAAGCGAAAACCGTTGGGTTCGTTTGAGAGTATCGTCCAAAGGCATGCGTATCATCGACAAAAATGGTATCGATGCCGTATTGGCCGACATGCGTAGCCGCGGCGAACAAGTTTAAGGAGAACAATCATGCGAGACAAAATCAAATTGGTATCTAGCGAAGGCACCGGCCATTTCTACACCACCACCAAAAACAAAAAAACCATGCCTGAAAAAATGGAGATCAAGAAATTTGATCCCGTGGTTCGCAGACATGTGATCTACAAAGAAGCAAAAATCAAGTAATCTCGATTAAGGTTAGCCGAGACTCAACGACTCGGCTAGCCTTAAACAGCCTGTCATTTTTTTGCCGCCTTTAGCGCTTCAATTTGCTTAACGAGCGCCAAGCACTGTTGTTCCAAGGCCTTTTTTTCGGCCTGTAACGTGCTGCATTGGGCTTTTAATCCTTGAATAATTTGCCGCAGCTTGTCCGCATCATCCTGAGCAACCAACGGTTCGGATATCGGCTGTGAACCAGTCTCGCTGACGGATTCGATGTAATTGCCGGTTTCGACACCATCGTCGATCACAAAAGAGGCTGGCGCGGTCACTTCGATCTCAATACTTTCCATGCCTCCTTTCAGGATCAGGGCGTTGAATTTGTGCCGCAACAAGAAAAATGCCGCCGTCTCGCTGGCCTTGCCATTCCTGCAAACCACGATGATAGGATGATGCCGATTCAGGCTTTTCAATTGCATGCGTAAGGAAAAAAAAGGCAGATTGATGCTACGGGCAAGGTGATTTTTCTGGTATTCGTCCGGCGCCCTGACATCGATCAGATCCGCCCCCTTGGACACCAACTCCTGTACCTCGGGATAGCTGACGTACTTCAAAACCGGCCGCTTGATCAGATTGACAAACTGCTCCTTGCTCAAACGCAACAGCGACACATCGGTCAGGGCCGTAATGGTCACATTCCTGGGCTCACCGGAAATTAGCGAATCCTCGCCGAAGGTATCCTGATCCGTCAACTGCCCCAATCTGACTTCCTTGGCATTGGGCGTGGGTTTTCTGCTGATCAGGCATTGGCCTTTCTTGATTATGTAATAAAAATCGCCCGGATCGCCCTGCGAAATAATGACCTCGCCGGCGTCAAAGCGCACCTCCTGCAAGCCCATCAGGATTTTTTGCAGATTGGAAGGCGGAAGCACCCTGAAAATGGGTGACTTCAGCAAGGTCGTCATCCAATCGTCATCATCTGTCGACTCGTCGACTATCATATAGCTTTCGCTCTCTTCATAGGGTGTATCTTGTACTGATTTGATCATATCAGCATTCAATCGCAAAAACCGAATTTTGCCATTCGCGACCGCATTCACTTTTCTCGGAATCTGATGCGCTAACGCAAAGCGCGCGGAATTGCTACCCGCCGTAATGGTTTCGATGTTAAGCGCCTCGGTCTTCAAGAGTACCGCGCCTTGCAGCAGATAAAACAGATCGGCATCGGAATCGCCGCGTTTGAATAAAAACTGTCCGTCCTCGGCTTCTTCGACCACAAATTGGGCGCACAACGCTTCAAATCGACTGAATGGCAATGTCGCCAACGGAATCAATTGCCGGATAACACGACCTTCTTCAGATTGAATATCGACAGCCATGAAGTTGATTGCGGATTGAAAGTGAGTTGAATGGCACTGAAAAACAGGCGTTATGATAGTTCATTATGCGCTAATATTTTACGGAAACATTTTTCACGTCGGCTTGTCCATCTCGGCACCTTAACTGCGGGAAGAACCACACAATGACCAAAACAACCAAACTACTGCTGATTTTCACCCTCGGCCTGACCGGCCTATCGGCCAATGCGGCCTTGCCACCTCAAGTTGAGGGCGCGCCTTTACCCTCGCTGGCACCAATGCTGGAACAAAGCATGCCGGCGGTAGTTAACATCTCCACCTCCACTAACGTGCGGATACAGGAAAATCCGTTGATGAACGATCCGGTGTTCCGCCGTTTTTTCAACATCCCCAACAATCCGCGCCAACAACAGAAAAACAGCCTCGGTTCCGGCGTGATCATCGACAAGGACCAGGGTTATGTGCTGACCAATAACCACGTCATCGACAAGGCCGACAAGATTACCGTCACGCTCAGCGACGGACGGCAACTCAACGCCAAACTGCTAGGCACCGACCCGGAAGCCGACGTCGCGGTGATCCAGATTCCGGCCGACAACCTGACCGCGCTGAAAGTCGCCGACTCCAGCCAGCTTAAAGTCGGCGATTTCGTGGTCGCGATCGGCAACCCGTTCGGCCTAGGACAAACCGTCACCTCCGGCATCGTCAGTGCCCTGGGCCGCTCCGGACTAGGTATCGAAGGCTATGAGGATTTCATTCAAACCGACGCCTCGATCAACCCCGGCAACTCCGGTGGCGCATTGGTCAATTTGCGTGGCGAATTCGTCGGCATGAATACCGCGATTTTGGCGCCCAGCGGCGGCAACATCGGCATCGGTTTCGCCATTCCCGCCAACATGGCAATACGCCTGATGGAATCGCTGGTACAACACGGTGAAGTCCGCCGCGGCCTGCTCGGCGTGACCACTCAAGACCTTACCTCGGAACTGGTAAAAGCCTTTAACTTAAAGAACCAGCACGGCGCGGTAGTCAGCCAGGTTGAAGCCGGCTCGCCCGCCGAAAAAGCCGGCCTGGAACCGGGCGACATCATCGTCGGCGTGAACGGTCAGGAAATCAAAAACGGCAGCAGCCAGATTCGCACCGCGATCAGCTTGCTACAAATCGGCGATACCGCCACACTCGAAGTTATGCGCGGCGAAGAGCGCAAGACTTTGCAAGCCACGATAGGCAAGCCGAAACGCCCGCAATTGGCCGGCGACAAACTACACCCCTTATTGAGCGGCGCAATGCTAGGCGTCACCCCCAAGGATCAGGTCGAAGGCATACTGATCGAAAAAGTCGACCAGAACTCCAAAGCCTGGAAAACCGGCTTGCGTCCGGGCGACATCATCGTCACCGCCAACCGCTACCGGGTCAGAAACCTGGACGAAATCAAACAGGTAGTCAACCCCAATGCGCCGCTGCTGGTGAATCTGCAGCGCGGCGGCGAAGCGTTTTTCGTGGTATTGCAATAGCGATAAGTCGATGCTGGCTCGCTCAGGCCAGCATCGACTTCAAAGCGGCCAGACTTTCCTTGCCGCGCTGCTTGATTTCTTCCGGCTCCAGCTGCTTCTTGTTGGCCCATTCCAGATCGTCTTCCGGCAGCTCATTCAAGAACCGGCTGGGTTCGCATTCCGCCAGTTCACCGTAACGTTTGCGGTGGGTGCAGTAACTGAAGGTCAGTGTTCGTTGCGCGCGGGTGATGCCGACATAGGCCAGCCGCCGCTCTTCCTCGATATTGTCGGTTTCGATGCTGTTCTGATGCGGCAACAGATTTTCCTCCATGCCAATCAGAAACACATGCGGAAACTCCAGGCCCTTGGCGGCGTGTAAAGTCATCAAGCTGACCTGATCGCCGGCTTCGTCCTCCTGATTGCGATCCAGAATATCCAGCAGCATCACCTTGGCGATCACATCCGCTAGCGATTGCTCGGCGCCTTGCTCCTTGGTGGCAATACGTTGCAGCCACTCAATCAACTCATAGACGTTTTTCAACTTGCGCTCGGCCGAGGCCGGGGTTTTGCTGTTCTCCTGTAGCCAGGCCGAATAATTGATTTCGTCTATCATCTTGTTGATCACCACAAAAGTATCCTCGCGCTCGATCTTGATCGCCGTCTCTTTCAGCCAATCGCAAAACTTGCCTAGCCTTTGCACCGATTTCTCGGGCAGCCGCTGCTGAAGGCCA